>JAYSRO010000481.1:0-9251 GCA_043720995.1 Candidatus Eiseniibacteriota bacterium | reverse complement strand
GAGCGTTGTCGCGCGCCGGACGAACCGCGGAATTGGGGCCCGTGATCGACCAGGCGTTCGCCGAAGATCCCCCGGCCCCGCAGTGCTGGCGACTGCTGGTGAACAAGGCCGGATGGTTGGGAGCGAGTGGCCGGCCGGACGAAGGGGTTGTGGTCGCGCGTGAGGCGTTGCGCCAGTCCGAGACGGCGGACGATGGAGAATACATCGCCCACAGCGCCATGATTCTCTCGAACCACCTGATGCGGCTGGGCCAATTCGCCGAATCGCGCGCGATGGCCAACCGGGCGGTCGAGACCAGCGAGCGTCTTGGCAACCGGCTCGCGTGGGTCCGCGCTTTGGAAGTGCGCGCTGCGGTGGCGCGTAGTGAGCAGGATTGGAGCGGCGCCGAACGGTTGTTCGAACAGGCGCTGGGCGTCGCGCGACGTGAGGGCCTTGGCTACCCGACTGAAGCCCTGCTGCACAACTTCGGTGGCTTCCTCGTCGAAATCGGCCGCTGGAAGGAAGGCCGCGAGGCGCATGCGGAGGCCGAGCGGCTCGCCCTTGAAGGGGTGCGCATGCGCGGCGTGGCCTTGGCACTCGGCAACCTCGCACAGACCGATGGCCTGATGGGTAACGCGGCCCGCGCGCTGCGGGAATCGCGTGCGGCCCTGCGCGTGGCGCGAGCGCACATGCCGTCGTTCGAGCCGCTCGCGCTGCGCAGCCTCGCCCTGGCTCATCGCATCAGCGGCAGGCTCCCGCGTGCCGAGCGCGTCGCGCGTTTTGCGCTGCAGCGCGCGATCGACTCGCATAGCCAGTTCGAGATGGACTGGTCGGGCATCGAATACGGGCGGGTGTGCGCCGCACGCAGTCATTGGGCTGAAGCCGAAGGCGTGTGGCTGCGGTGCCTCGCGCGCAACCCGCACGGCACTACGGTCGGCGGAACGGTGCTCGCGGCACTCGCCGGGCGCGCCGCACTCAGGCGCAGCGATGTGGACGCCGCGAAGGCCAGGCTCGCGGAATGCGTTTCGCGCAGCCCCGGCTCGGGGGCGCCCTATGCCGGGGCGCATGTGCTGCAATTGCGCGCCGAGCTCGCCTTCCACGAAGGCCACACCGGCGAGGCCATGGATCTCGCGCGCGAAGTCCTCGAGGCCTACAAGGCGCTGCCCGCGCCCGCCGACCGCGCGAACGCGGCGTTGGAGTTTGCGCGCTTGATCGACGCCAGCGGTGAAGAGTCGCCCGCGCCGGTCGATGAGTGGCTGCAGGACGCGGCGGAAACCTTTGGGCGGCTTGGCGACCACCGGCTGCGCGAGCACGCGCTGGCGCTCGGCAACGAGTGGTTGCGCCGCCATCGCGGTGCGGGGCGCGGCACGACGCGCGACCGCGGGCTCATCCAGTCGGTGAGCCGGTTGCTCAACTCGTTGTCCGACCTGACCGAATTGACGCAGCGCGCCATGCAGATGGCCGTCAATCACCTGGCCGCCGAGCGCGGCGTATTACTGCTGATCGATCCCAACAGCGGGCACCTGGTGTCCGTGGTCGAACACGGCGCGCTCGATGGCAGCTCACGCGATCGCGCCATGACCTTCAGCCGCCGCGCCGTCGAGCGCGTCGTCGAAGCCGGGCACTGGGTCCTGATCGATGACGCGACCAAGCAGCCCGAGGCCATATCAGAGAGCGTCGTCGACCTTGGGTTGCGCTCGATCGTGTGCGTGCCGTTGTTCGTGGGCGGCAGGGTCGTGGGTGCGGTCTACCTCGACGACTCGCGCCGCCCGGACACCTTCAGTGTCGATGACCGCGCGCTATTGGAAGGGTTTGCCCACTTGATCGCCATCGCGGTCGAGAAGAGCCGCGGCCAGGAAGAGATCACGCGCACCAACGACATGCTGGCGGGCGAAAACGCCTCGCTGCGGCGTGAGGTGGGCATGCGGTTCCAGCCGCGCAACTTCATTGGACGCAGCTTTGCCATGCAACAGGTGCTGGCGGTCGTGGAGCGCGCCGCGCATTTGTCGACGACGGTACTGCTCCCGGGCGAGAACGGCACCGGCAAGGAGATGATCGCGCGCATTCTCCACAACGCCGGCAAGCGGCGGCTCGGGGCGTTCGTCCCGGTCAATTGCGGAGCCATCCCCGAGACGCTGATCGAGAGCGAGTTGTTCGGTATCCTGCCCAACGTCGCCACCGGCGTGCGCGCACGCGATGGCCGCTTCGTGCAGGCGCATGGCGGCACGCTGTTTCTCGACGAGATCGGGGACATGCCGCTCAAGCAGCAGGTCGCGCTGCTCAATGCCATCTCCAGCCGCGAGATCACTCCGGTGGGTGGCGGCAAGCAGATTCCGGTCGATGTCCGGATCATCGCCGCCACGAATCACGACCTGCGGCGTCGCGTCGAGGATGGGTTGTTCCGCGAGGACCTGTTCTACCGGTTGAATGTCGTGCCGCTCGAGATCCCCGCACTGCGCGAGCGCAAGGCGGATATTCCCGCGCTCGCGCACTATTTCGCAGCGCACTTCGCGCAGCAACAGGAACGCGAGACGCCCTCGTTGAGCCCCGAGTTTCTCGCGGCACTGATGCAGAGCGACTGGCCCGGCAATGTGCGCGAGTTGCAGAACTACATCGAGCGCATCATGGCGATGACCTCGGGGCCGGTGCTGCAACCCAAACCCCTGCCGCGTGACCTCGAGGCGCGCGCCCCGCGCATGTCGCTGGGAAGAAGTAAAAAATTGACGGACATGCTCGGCAACATGGAGCGCCGGCTGATTCGCGAAGCGCTGGATCGCTGCGGCGGAAACCAGAGCCGCGCCGCCCGCGAGCTCGGGCTCAGCGAGCAATCGCTGCGCTACCGCCTGCGCCGCTACGCGATTTCGCGAACTCGCAAAAATCGGCGAATTCGCAAAAAACAGCGATAGGCGCGCAAACGGTTTGGCTTCAAAGCATAACGGGATCGCGTTGGGTCAAATTCGCCAATTCTAGCGAAATCACACCCGCATTTTGAGCTTGCGCGGGCCTGCCGCGACCTCTTAACTAGAAGGTAAGCAAGCGATTGCGTTGATCGTGCAGTTCGCACTTCGGTGGCATGAGTCTGGCCCTTAGCCAGACAGATGCCGGGGCATTTCGTCCCGGACCCGGAGGTGCGAAATGAAGCCCGTTCGACGCAATGCTTGGGTTTGTGCCGTCAACTGTAGCCTGCTGTTCGCCCTGTGGTCCGCCCAGCCTGCCGCGGCTCAGTGCACCGTGGATGAGCCAGGGGGCATGGTTTCCCATCACGCATCACTGCTGTCGGATGTTCCAACCTGTACGTATTCCGTGGGTCGCACCCCAATCCCAGGTACCACGATCGGCGTGCTTCCCGCCGGTCTGTTCTTGAGGAACCCGGTGGTCGGGACCGCGGCATGGATGATGTCGAGGCCGAGGAGTGGCGCAAGGACCGTCGATGCGCTGACGCGCAGGGAGGCCAGGGCGGGAGCGTTGCGGGGTGGACGTTCGCCGAGGCAGGTCGCGTGGTAGTGAGCCGATCAGGGCCGCCCACGCGTGGGGGCTGAAGCGGAGTTACCCCGCAACCAAAATGGCAGGTGCAATGAACCATCGGCTCGCGCGACCCTCGGACGCGCGGGCCGGTGTGCGTTTCTCGCGTCCCGCGACCGGCGACTGACGTCTGGCTCGTGCTAGAGTCGCGCGCCCGGTTGCGATGCCGACTCACGCGAGGTCCCCGATGACGCCCACTCCCTTCACGCGATTGTTCATGGTGCGCCATGGCGCCACGGTGCTCACGGCCGAAGACCGCTTTGCCGGCGCTACAGACGCGCCGCTGTCCGACGAAGGCCGCGAGCAGGCCCGCCGCCTCGCGGCGCGACTGACGCACGAAACGATCGGCGCAATCTATGCCTCACCGCTGGGACGCACGATGGAGACGGCGAAGATCCTCGCCATGCCGCATGGGCTCGAAGTGCTGCCGCGGCCGGAGTTGCGCGAGATCTCGCATGGCCGCTGGGAGCAGCTCACGCGCCACGAAGTCGAGGAGCGCTTCCCCGAGGAAGCCTCCGCGTGGGACGAGGACCCCTACACCTTTGCGCCCGAAGGCGGCGAGAGCGGGCTCGCGGTGACGGCGCGCGCGCTACCGGCGCTGCTCGCGATCGTGCGCGCGCATCCTGGGCAGTGCGTGCTCGTGGTCTCGCACAAGGCGACCATTCGCCTGCTGCTCAGCTCGCTGCTCGGGTTTGATCCGCGGCGCTACCGCGACAATCTCGACCAGAGCCCTGCGGCGCTCAACATCGTGGACTTTCGCGACCCGGTTCGCGCACGACTGTCACTGTTCAACGACACCTCGCACTACGAGCAGGGCGGGATGTCCATCCCGGGGCAGCCCACGGCGCGGCTGTCGCGCTGGTGGGACGCGGGCGCGCGGTAGCTACCGCGGCGTCTCGGTCGCCCGAACCAGCCAGCTGTGCTCGAGTGCCAGCCGGGTGTCGCCACTCGAGAGCCACACTTCGCCCTCCTGCACCATGAGCTGCAGTTCCATGTTGCGGCCGGCAAGTGAAGCGAGCTCGCGGGTCGTGTCGCCCGAGAGTCCCAGCACCGAGAGATTGCGGAAGCGCGCGAGCTCTGGCGCCAGCTTCGCCCACCACGGCTCGATGGTCCTGCCGCCGAAGGCGCACACGCTGACCCGCTCGGCCTGTCCGCAGGCCTTGCGGATGCGACGTTCGTCCGGCTGGCCCACGTCGATCCAATGCTCCATGCGCCCGTTGAGATCGAACTGGACGAGATCGGGCTCATCGGGAGCGCCGATGCCCTTGCCGAACTCGAGCCGCTCGTGCGCATGCAGCCCGAACGCCACGATGCGAACCATCATGCGCTCGTCCGTCTCGGACGGGTGGCGCGCAATCGTCAGAGCGTGGTCCGCGTAGTAGCCGCGGTCCATGTCGGCGACGTTGAGCGCTGCTTTGCAGATCGTGGCGCCTGATGCCATGCGGAATCCTCGAGCGGGGGGAACAGGCGAGGGGCGACCCGAATGGGCCGCCCCTCGTTCATTGCCCAGAATGTACCAGCGATCTTGGGCGGGCGAAATCAACCGACCCCCTGTGCCGTGTTCTCGCGGGCCGCGTCAGCCATGGGCTTACGGGAATTGAAAGAACGTCTGGAAATTTTTGCGCTGCCTCCCCGCGTGGCCCTGATTCCTGCCCTGGTTCGGCGGCTAGAGTGTGTTGCCGCATGGCATTGCGTGCCGCTGCCGAGTGCGCGCTGCGATGGCATCAATCTGGCTTCCCTGCTTGGGCAACCTCGTGGCGCTGACTTGCCGCAGGTATGGAGGAGCTCCTGAACCCACGGATGAGGAACAAATCCAGCGAAGCGGTCGACACGCGGCGCTCCCTACCGGGGCCCAGACGAGGGCCTCAGCTCGTCGAACGGGCTGCGAGGGCGGAGCGCGCGCGTTTCGAATCCGCCTTCGAGAATGCCCCCATCGGCATGGCTCTCATCGCCTTGGATGAGCGCTGGCTGCAGGTCAATCGCGCGCTGCTGCTGATCACGGGATACACCGAGGAAGCGTTGAACGCGACCACGCTTCGGGCGATGACTCATCCCGAAGAAAGAGATCTGGATGTGAAAGTCCTGCGGCGGCTGGCCCGCGGTGAGATCCCTAACTTCCAGGTCGAACGGCGCTACCGCCACGCTTGGGGGCACTTCGTCTGGGTGCAGGTCACGACCTCGCTGGTGCGCTCCGAGAACCAGTCGCCGCTGTATTTCGTGGTGCAGGTGCAGGACATCTCCCATCGAAAGGAACTGGGGCGTCGCCTCGAATACTTCGTCGATCATGATTTCTTGACCGGGCTGTTCAACCGGCGGCATTTCGAGGGCGAGCTCGCCCGTGAAGCCGAACGCGTGGCCCGTTACGGTACGCCGGGAGCGGTGATGCTTCTGGACCTCGACAATTTCAAGGGCATCAACGATTTGTTTGGGCACGGCGCCGGGGATGAGGTACTCAAGGGAGTCGCGAATCTGTTGCGCTGCCGGCTGCGCCAAACCGACCTCGTGGCGCGGATCGGCGGCGACGAGTTTGCGATTCTGCTGCCCCAGACAGCGGTAAGTCAGGCTCACAGCGTCGCCGGGGAAGTTGTCCAGGCCTTGAGCCGCCTACATCCCGTGCTCGCCGACCCGACGATCGCTGTTACAGCGAGCATCGGCGTCACGGTGCTCGATGGAACGACCGAGGTGGGCGTGCTCGCCCACGCGGACTTCGCCATGTATGAGGCCAAGGAAAAGGGCCGCAATCGCGTCGCCCTCTACCCGTCCGGTGGAGCGGGGCGGCCGCACGGCTCGACCCGGCTCGAGCAGGTGGAGCGGATCGGCAGGGCGCTCGAGGAGGACCGGCTGGTCCTCGATGCGCAACCGATTGTCCATTTGGCCACGCAGGCGGTCAGTCATTTCGAAATGCTGGTCCGGCTCCCCGATGACGCGCGCAGCGACCTCTTGGCGCCCGGCGAGTTTCTCTATCATGCAGAGCGCGGCGGAATGATTCAGGCCATTGACGGCTGGGTGGTGCAGAAGTCAATCGCGCTGCTTGCAGACCACGCGCGCGAAGGCCGCAAGCTCGTCCTCAGCGTCAACCTTTCGGGGAAGTCACTGGGGGACCCCAAGCTTGCGGCGCTCCTCGAAGCAGGGATCGCGCGTAGCGGTATCGATCCGCACCAATTGATTTTCGAGATCACGGAAACCGCCGCCATTTCGAATTTCGAGGGCGCCAAGCAATTCGCCCTCGACATGCGCGATCGAGGGTGCCGGTTCGCCCTGGATGACTTTGGAGCGGGTCTGGGTTCTTTCTTGTACCTCAAGAATTTCCCATTCGACTTCCTCAAGATCGACGGCGAACTCATTCGTGGGCTCTCCCAGAGCCGCATGAATCAGCTGGTGGTGCGGGCCATCGTCGGTATCGCGGACGGATTGGGCAAGCAAACAATCGCGGAATTCGTCGCGGATGAAGCCTCGTTGGAGATTCTGCGCGAGATCGGGGTCGGCTACGCGCAGGGCAATTTCCTCGGTATACCCGGCCCCCTCGCCGAAGTGTTGCCGCACGGCGCGAGTCCACCCAAGTGAAGATCCCCGGAGGTGATTGCATATGAATATCGTGGATCTGTCGTCCGCTGAGTCCAGGTCTCGAGCGAGCCGTACTATCGATGTGGCCGGCGCCGCCTCATCGCGGGACACGCTGTTCGTGAAGCTGCTGGTGGCGTTGGGATACCGGCTCGGGTTGTTCGAGACACTCAACGCCCATGGGAAGGCTTCAGCGCCGGAGTTGGCGATGCGCTTGGGGTTGGATGAGGGGAGCATCTCAGATTGGCTGACCGCAATGGCGGAGGCCGGGTATCTCGAGTCTGATCCCACGACGCACCGCTTTGGAATGCCCGACAATCTTGCGGGTTGCCGATCCACGAAATTCGGCGGCCGGGCAGTGCTGGAGTTTTATTCCCCTCACTGATGGTGGACCGTGTTGGCGACGGAGACCTCACTTGCGAGACTGACCCTCATGGAACCCTTGCTGATTGCCAGCCTGACAATTCTTGCCCTCGTGGCGCTGATGCTCGAGTACTACGGGAGGACGATCACGCGCGCATTCGGTGCGGTGCTTAGTCCTTCGCGCAAGCGCGACGAGGACGAGGCCGAGCCGACGGTCCCTCCGCATAACCGCCTGCGTCCGGTTGAATTCATGCCGCGGGAAGCGCGGCAGACCGAGTGTTCTCTGCTCCCAGCCCCATCAAGCCGTGCAATGCTGAAGTCCGCGATGCAGCCCGCCCCAGCGGCCGAGGCCTCAACACTGTCCATAGGTCCCGGTCGCGGAGCGCCGGAACGCACTGCCCGGGGAATCGACAATACCGTCGGTGAACTCGAACAGCTCATCATTGCGCTGGGCAGTGCCCCGGGATTCGGTACGGCGACCGAATCGCTTCACCGCGTTGAGGAGCGGTTGTCGGAATACGATCTCGACGACCTGATGGAGATCGTGGACCGCGACCTCAGTGTGAATGTGATCGCGTTCTACCGCGGTGTCGCGGGCACGATCCAGGAGGTTCGTGAGTGTCTCGGACGCCACCCGAGCGATTGGGCAGCGGGGAGCTTGAATCCGCCCGGTGAGACGGAGCCCTACGGATTGCAAAGCATCCTGCGAGCGACGTCGCGCGAGGCCGCCAGCTCGCGGCACGACTCCGCGGAAAGGCGTTGCGTCGCGTCGCAGCCGAGGCGCCTTAAGACCGCCGCTATTCCGTCATGATCACAAGCTGCCGGACCTCCCTGAACGAACGGGGATTCCGGATGTGCAGGACCATGTTGTCGCCCTCCGCCAAAAGGGAATAGCTCGAGGCAGGTTGGGCACTGAGTACGCGCGCCTTGGGCGATGGTACCGTGAGCGTGGATTCACGATCGGTATCGAGCATCGTGAACAGCCCGTCATCGGCGATGCCCGAGGGCTGCATCGTCTTGCCGACACCGAGCACACCGCCCTTGGCCACGATCAGACCCTGAGCGCGAAGGGCGCGCTTCGTTCCCATCACGAAGTAGATGGTGCCCAGTTCGCGGCGCTTCTCTTCAATGGTTTGATCGCGGGCTTGAATGATCGCGTGCCGCCGCTCGACCTCTGACTCCAGCCCGGCGATGCGCGTGTCCAAGGAGCGGACCCGCCCCGTGAGCTGGCGTACGAGCAGCGCTTTCTGCGAAGCGGTCCGCTTGGCCGACTCGAGCAGGCGTTGCACTGCGGCAAACTCGAACGTGCTGCGGTTCAGGGTCGCTTCGAGCTGGGCGATCCTGTGCTTGCTGCGCTGAACGAGCGAGCCGATTTCGGCGATACGGCTGAGGGCCGTGCGTCTCGATTCCCCGGCGCGCTGCTCCGAGTACGCCGATGGACGTTGCGCCGACGATTGCGGCAACTCGACCGCGGCGATCCCGTTGAGGCTGTCCTGGATCTCAGCGATGGCGTCCAGCGCCCGGGCATATCGGAGGTGCTCCGCGCGTTCGCGTGCCTCCAACTCCCGATGGCGTGGGGTGGCGGTCCGGTATGCCTGGAACAGCATCGCGCAGGTACCCAGCAGCACGATGATGACGGCGAGCAAGGAAAACTGGACCGATCGCGCGGGTCCATCGGGCTTGCCGCCCGGCGCTTCCATGGGGGGCATTCGCATCACGCAGCATTATGGCTCCTCTCATAAATCCGTATTTACAGCACGATCGCAGCCCAGGGATTGTTGGGCAGCGAGCAGCGCTGGAAGATCTTGAGCTTGAAGTACTCCGGG
>JAYSRO010000480.1:0-2114 GCA_043720995.1 Candidatus Eiseniibacteriota bacterium | reverse complement strand
CCGCCGCGCAAAGCAAGCGCAAGATGATCGACCGCCTGAAGAAGGGCCGCGTCGTGTTGCCGCGGCCACCGCGCAGCATCCGCTTCCAGTTCCCTAATCCCCCACATGCCGGCCGCACGCTGCTGCGGCTGCGCGATGCCGCGTTCGGCTACGGCGAGGCGGACGTGTTCGCGAACGCGCGGCTCGAGATCGACCGCGGCGACAAGATCGCCATCGTCGGCGCCAACGGCGCCGGCAAGACGACGCTGCTGCGGGTCCTCGGCGGCCAGCTCGAACTACGCCGCGGCGAGCTCGAGTGCCCCCCGCAGACCAAGTCCGCCTACTTCGCCCAGCACGCCGGGGAGACCTTGGACCCTGCCCACAACGTGCTCGACGCGCTCGAAGCCGTGGCACCGCCCGACTGGCGCCCGCGGCTGCGTGGCCTGCTCGGCAGCTTCCTGTTCTCGGGCGATGACGTGTTCAAGCTGTGCCGCATCCTGTCGGGCGGCGAGCGCCAGCGTGTGGCACTCGCGCGAATTCTGCTTGCCCCCGCCAACCTGCTGCTGCTCGACGAACCCACGCATCACCTCGACCTGGCCGGCAAGGAAGTGCTCGAGGACGCGCTCGAGCAATACCCGGGCGCCGTCATCGTCGTCACGCACGACCGCTCGTTGATGGCACGCATCGCCACCCGCGTCATCGAGGTCGACAACGGCCGTGTCGTCTACTACCCCGGCGGCTACAACGATTACGAGGCCGCCCGTGTGGCGCGCGCCAACGCCGGCGTCGAGCCCGAGCCGCGCGAGGAGCCTCGCCCCAAGGGGAACGCCGCGCCCAAGAATGGGACGGCGCGCAATACGAAACCCGCGGGCGGCGCGGCAGCGGGCGGCAAGCCGCATTCTGGAGGGCAGCGCGAAGACAAGAACGCCCGCTCGGAACGCCAGAAGCGCGAGCGCGAGGCGGCCAGGATCGAGAAGGACATCGAGGGCCGCGAGGCGCGCGTCAAGGTGCTCGAGACGCAACTGGCCGATCCCGACATCTACCAGGATGTCACCCGCTCGAAGGACATCGTCGGCGAATACGAGCGCGTCAAGGCGGAGCTGGAGTCGCTGTGGCTGAAACTTGGGGAGCTCAATTGACGGCGGTGCCATTGACGCACGGATAATCCTCCGGCTACTGTGCGCCACATCATGTCCGACGTCACCCTGCGTACCTACGTTTTCATCGATAGTCTGCAGCCCCAGCTGGCTGCGTTCATCGGCACCACGGCACGCGGCTTCCTGCCAGTGGCCGAGGATGCCTCGATGTTCATCGAGACCGCTCCCGGACTGATCATCAACCGCATCACCGACGTGGCGCTCAAGGCCACGCAGTGCACCCCGGCGATCATGGTGGTCGAGCGCGCCTTCGGGTTGCTCGAGATCCACCATCGCGACAAGGGCCAGGTCCAGTTGGGCGGCCAGGCGGTGCTCAACTACCTGAAGATCGGCGAACGCGACCGGCTCAAGCCCCGCGTCATCTCGGACCAGGTCATCCGCGCGGTCGAGCCCTATCACGCGCAGGTGATCAACAAGATGCGTTACGGCGATCAGCTGCTCGCTGGCGAATCATTGCTGATCATCGAGACCGAGCCGGCCGGCTACATTGCCTACGCGGCCAACGAGGCGCTCAAGGCGGCGCGCATCAAACTGATCGATGCCTCCTTGTTTGGCGCTTATGGACGGCTCTACCTCTCCGGCCCCGAAGCCCAGATCGACGCTGCGCGCGAAGCGGCGTTGCGGGCAATGGCGAGCATCCAGGGCCGCGAAGCCTAGGACACCACCGGTTGCAGCCGGCCGCGGCGACAGCAGCTCGCTGCTGCGGCCCCCGCAGCGTTCACGGCTCCCGGTCGGGCTCGGCCTGCAATTGCAACTCGAGCCGGATGACCTCGGCCTCCGAATCGCACACCTGCCAGGCGACGCCACAACCGCGAATCCACGCCGAAATGCGCGCGTGACCGTCGGACGTCGGCAGGTAGCGCTTGGCGTTCAGGGCCTCGAGCGTCGTGACGCCCAGGGTGGTCAACACGCTGCGGCGCAGCGGCGAGAGCGCGCTGGGTCCTTCGACGGCAAAGGCATTGGCGATCGTACCGCGCA
>JAYSRO010000479.1:0-9264 GCA_043720995.1 Candidatus Eiseniibacteriota bacterium | reverse complement strand
GCACGACTTCTTCTATGACGCAGGCTTCGACGAAGCTTCGGGCAACGCGCAGTCGGACAACTACGGCCGCGGCGGCGTCGCCGGCGACCCGCTCAACGCGGAGGCGCAGGACTACAGCGGCACGAACAACGCGAACATGAGCACGCCCTCCGACGGCGGCTCGCCGCGCCAGCAGATGTACGTGTTCACCACCACAGGCGGCTCGAGCGCCAGCCTGACCGTGAACCCGCCCTCCAGTGCGGCCGGCACCTACACCGTCGGCACCTCGACGACGTTTGGGCCCCAGACGTTCGACGTGACCGCGGATGTCGTGCGCGTGATCGACCCGCTCCCACCGATCAACGACGGCTGCGAGACGCCGTTCACGAACGCGGCGGCACTCGTCGGCAAGATCGCGCTGATCGACCGTTCGGCTACCTGCACCTACCCGGTGAAGGTCAAGAACGCGCAGGACGCGGGTGCGGTCGGCGTGATCATCGCGAACACCTCGATCGGCACGATCGCCATGACCGGCACGGACCCCTCGATCACGATTCCCGTGCTCAGCATCTCGAGTGGCAACGCCAACACCATCAAGACCGCCCTCGGCCTCGGCACGGTGAACGCCCGGCTGCTGCGCGCGACGGCGGTGTCGCACGACGGCACGATCGACAACCAGATCGTGGCGCACGAGTGGGGCCACTACATCAGCAACCGCCTGATCGGCAACGCCTCGGGCCTCTCGACCAACCAGGCGCGCGGCATGGGCGAAGGCTGGGGCGACTTCACGGCGATGATGATGACCGTCAAGCCCGAAGACGCCAGCGCGCCGGCGAACGCCAACTACAACGGCGTCTACGCACTGGCAGCCTACGCGGTGATCAACAACGTGGCGCCGGACAACTCTTACTATTATGGCATCCGCCGCCTGCCGTATTCGTCGAACTTCGCCAAGAACGCGCTGACGTTCAAGCACATCACCAACGGCATCGCACTCCCCGTCGGTCCGCCCACGGCGTTTGGCGCGAGTGGCGCGAGCAATTCCGAAGTGCATAACGCCGGCGAAGTGTGGTGCTCCATGCTGTGGGAGTGCTACTCCTCGCTGCTGCGCGACACCGGCCGGTTGACGTTCGACCAGGCGCGGACGCGCATGCGCGACTACCTGGTCGCCGGCTACAAGATGACGGCACCCGTGGCGCCGACGTTCACCGAAGCGCGTGACGCCATCCTCGCCGCCGCCTATGCGGGCGACTTCGCCGACTACACGCTGTTCTGCGCCGCGTTTTCCAAGCGCGGCTGCGGCAACGGCGCGGTATCGCCGGACCGCTTCTCCACCACCAACGCCGGCGTTGTCGAAAGCTTCTCGTGCGGCGGTGACATCGCGCTCACCGACGCCACGCTGCTCGACGACGTGGTGTCGTGCGACTCGGACGGCTATCCGGACCCGAACGAAATCAGCACGCTCTCGGTGACGCTGCACAACTCCGGCTCGACGGTGCTCAGCAACACCACGGCGACGGTCTCGAGCACCAACCCAAACGTGACCTTCCCGGCCGGCAACAGCATGGTGTTCCCGGCGTCGACTCCCTATTCGAACACCTCGAGCTCGGTGCAGGTGGCGGTGGCGGGTAGCGGCATGCAAGTCGTCGACCTGACGATCAGCTACACCGACCCCGGCTTCCTGAATCCCGGCACGCGGACCTACACGCTGAATTCGTACGGCAACGTGGACGACCAGCCGTCGTCCAACGAGTCGGCCGAGGAGCGTGCCCCGAACTGGACGTTTGGCGGCAACACGGCGGTGACGGCGGATCGCGTGTGGCGGCGCTTGGAGCTGACGGCCACCTCGCATGTGCTGTACGGCCCGGATGCCGGCTCGCCGTCCGACATGTTCGCGATCTCACCGCCGATCCAGGTCGGCCCCGGTGCCTTCAGCTTCACGTTCCAGCACTCCTACTCGTTCGAAGACGCCACGACGGCCTACGACGGCGGCGTGCTCGAGTTGAGCAACAACGGCGGCGCCAGCTGGACCGACATCGGCGCTTCGGCCGCGCCGGGCTACAACGGCACCATCACGACGAACCCGAACAATCCGCTCAGCGCCCGTCCGGCGTTCGTGCGGGTCAGCGCGGGCTATCCCTCGATGATCAACTGCACCGTGAGCCTCGGCACGACGTACGCGAACCAGACGGTGCAGGTCCGCTTCCGGATCGGCACTGACGACCTCGCATCGGCGCCGGGCTGGCGCGTCGACAACGTCCAACTGTCGGGTGCCACGAACACGCCGTTCCTGGCGCTGGGTGCCGAGGGCGGACCGGTCGCGAGCAGCATCGCGGTCGTGGGAGCGCCGAACCCGGTGATCGAGAACACGAGTGTCACGCTGACCGCCACCCTCACCCCGGCGAACGCGGCGGGTTCGGTGGACTTCGCGGACCAGTTTGGCGCCCTCGGTACGGCGCCGATCGTGGCCGGCCAGGCGCAACTGGTGATCCCGGCGACGGGGTTGGGGACGCACAACGTGACCGCGACCTACGCGGGTAATGCGTGCACGTTGTCGAGCAACTCGACTCCGTATGACCTGACGGTCGTGGCCGACCAGGCACCGCTGGCGCTCGTCACGGCACCGAACGGTGGCGAGGACGTCACCGTCGGCAGCTCGACCAACCTGACGTGGAGCGCCTCGGATGACGTGGGCGTGTCGTCGGTCTCGCTCTTCATCTCGCGCGACAACGGCGGCACCTATCTTCCGGTCGCCACCGATATCCCGAACTCGGGCAGCTTCAGCTGGACCGTGACGGGACCGGGCACGAACCCCAGCACGACGCACATTTTCTCAGCACTGCTCAAGGTGCGTGCGAAGGACACGGTCAACCAGACGACTGATGACGTGAGTGACGCCGCGTTCTCGATCTTCGACCCGGGTGCCACCGCGGTGTCGGGTGTCATGCCGACGGAGTTCGCGCTCGCGCGCGTGTCACCGAATCCGACCTCGGGCCGCTTCGGCGCCGAGTTCGCGGTGCCGCGCACGTCCAACATCCGGCTCTCGTTGATCGACCTGCAGGGTCGCGAAGTGCGTGTGCTCGCGTCGGGTTCGTACCCGGCCGGCACGCACCGCGCGGACTGGAACGGCAAGCTCACGACCGGCGGGCTCGCCCCCACGGGTGTGTACTTCGTGCGGCTCCACACGCCGGTGAAGGACTTCGTGACGCGCGTCGTCGTCGCACGCTAGACGCTTCCTGAAACGACGAAGGCCGCCGGGGCATGTGCCTCGGCGGCCTTCGTCGTGGGACGCTGCTATGCGGCCGCTGCGACCGTGTCGAGCCGCGCCACCACGAGCGTGATGTTATCGGGGCCGCCGCGTTCGCGGGCGAGTTCGATCAACGTCTCCGCGGCCTCGGCGGGCGACTCGTTGGCGAGGATCTCCTGCAGCTCGTGATCCTCGACCATGTTCGTAAGGCCGTCGGTGCACAACAGCACCACGCTGCCTGGCTCGAGCGTGATGGGGTCTTCGATGGTATCGACCTCGACGTCATCCTGTGCGCCGAGTGAGCGCGTGAGCAGGTGATGCGACACTTGCGATGCGGCATTGCCGGTCGCGACCAGCTCGGCCGCCAGCGAGTGATCCTGTGTGACTTGCTCCAGGACGCCTGAGCGCATCACGTACACCCGGCTGTCCCCGACGTGCGAGACATAGAGCTCGCCCCCGACGACGATCGCGGCGGCGCAGGTGGTCCCCATGCCGTTCACGGCACTGTCCGCATGCGAGCACGCATAGACGGCGCCGTTGGCTGCCTTGATCGCGCGTTCGAGCGCCATACCGCAGGCGCTGCCCGAGCGCGAGGACGAGTACACGGACTCGATGACCTCGACCGCCAGACGGCTCGCCACTTCGCCCGCGGCGGCTCCACCCATGCCATCGGCCACGAGCAGCAGGCAGCCGCGCGCGTCCGCCGAGTAGTCGCGCAGGATCATGCTGTCTTCATTGTTCTTGCGCACGCGGCCAATGTCACTGCGCCCCACCACATCCAGCCACGCATCCGTGTGTTCACCCATACGCACGCGCAGCGCCTGCGACTCGGCGGTGGCAACCGACGTGGGCAATTCGAGCACCGCGGGATGACGGGCGGGTAGAGCATCGGGAGCGACGGTTGCATCACGCTTCTCGGGCACAGCACTCGAGACCGTGCGGCGGGCGAGATACTCCGCCAATGCACGCGAGCTGCCCCTGCCGCCCTCGTACATCGCGAGTTGGTCCTCGGGGAAGTCCGCGAACAGTTCGCCGCTTGAATACCGGTGGATCAGCGCCTCGACGGCCGCAGGATGGAACTGGGTGCCGGAGTGGGCCAACAACTCCTCGATCGCTGCTTCCGGGGACAGCCCCTGCCGGTATGGCCGGTCGGACGTCATGGCGTCGAACGCCGCCACGGCCATCAGGATTTTGCTCCCCAGCGGGATCTCATCCCCGGCGAGCCCGCGCGGGTAGCCCTTGCCGTCGGGTTGCTCGTGATGCGCGTGCACGATTTCCGCCGCCGCGCCAAACAAGTGGAAGCCCTCCACGATGTCGCGGCCGATGGTCGGGTGCGATAGCAGCGCCGAGCGCTCGTTCGTCGACAGCTTGCCCGGCTTCGTGAGGACTTCGCGCAGAATGGCGGTGCGACCGATGTCGTGCAGCAGGGCCGCGATCTCCAGGTCCTCGAGATCCGGCTTCGACATGGCGAGCTTCCGGCCCACCGACACGGCCATCCTCGAAATGCGGTCCGAGTGTCCCCAGGTCAGCGGATCAGCGGCGTCCACCGTGGCCATCATCGTGCGCATGATCGAGGACAGGTGCCGCTTGGTGTCGATCCAGTGATTGAAGTAGTAACGGGCCAGCAGCAGCGGCACGAGGAACAATGCGACGCCGAGTGCTCCGACCGAAGTCTGCGTGTACGCCAGCAGTACGCCGAACGGCGTGATAATCAGGTCGCCGGGGAACGTGGTGACGAACCGGCGGAACACTGAGTCGCCCTTCGCACGCTTCCACTGTTCCTGGAACAGCGCGATCGACAGCCCGTGCTTGAGCAGCAGGTACACACCGCACGCGCTCAAGATCGCGATCAACTGTGTGCGATCGACCACCAGGTCCGCGCCGGTCTTCCCGCCCAATGCCTGGTAGACGAGTCCCGTGGCCCCGACGGCGAGCATGGTTTCACCCAACCGCGAGATCCCCGGCAGCAACGGATTCCATCCCTCGACCGCGGACTGGATGAGCCGCGAGAACGTGGCGATCCAACAGGCGCCGGCCGGCCCGAACAGCAGCACCGCGGCGATGTCGAGCGCCACCGTCAGGCTCAGCGTACCGTCGCCGCGGCCTAAAGGCAGAGGTGACGATGCGCCGACCGCGATCAGGACGAGCCACACGGCCAGCGTAGGCCCGGAGAAGCGCCCGACCTCAAGGGCGGTCGCACCCTGGGTCAGGTAGAGCAACAGGCTCGCGCCCGCAACGAAGGCAAAGCTGGCGGTGAGTGAGTGACGCAATTGGATGGACTTCAACACCGCTCCTTTACTGACTGCGGGGCGGAATTCGGTGACTGGACCGGGCGTACGCGTGCCGTCTTCGTCGGGGCCATTCCTGGTTATTCTTGAACGTAGTGTCGGCCGATCCGCGGCCCGGGTTGAGGTAAACGATCGACAGACAAAGCCCGCTCAAGGCGCGGACTTGGCCCGCCGATACCCTACCCATGTCCATCGCCGAGCCGTCTGAATACACCGTCCTCCACTCGCGTTCGGTCGCCGACCTCGAACGGGTGCAAGTGGACTTGATGGGGGCCGGGCTCAAGGAAGCCGATCTGTTCCTGAACTTCGTGCGGGAGACCTCGCACCTCGCGCACGACGAGGAGGCGCTGCTCGCAAAGGTGCGGGAGTTCATCTTCCTCGCCTTCCCGCAGGCCTCGCACATGGCCATCGTCACGCTGAACAACGCGGCCGAGAAGACGGTGGAGATGAACATCCTCGCCTCCGGCGACCGCGACGGCGATGTGCCCGCGATTCCGCTGAGCCGGACCCTCGTCAACAACGTGATCCGCGACGGCGTCGCCTTGCTCTACACGAATCACGCCGATGCCGTGCTCGGTTCCGCGAGCCTGCAGCTGTCGCGCATCGAGGGCGCCATCTGCGCCCCACTGTGGAACCGCGTGCGCTCGTTCGGCGTCATCCAGATCGACATCCGACATCCCGCCAAGGGCGCGTTCACGCGCAAGGATGTCGACAGGCTTGCCCTGTTCGCGCACTACCTGGCACTCGGGCTGGACAACCTGCAGCTCTACCGCGACCAGACGAGCGCGTTCGAGTCGACGATCGAGGCCTTGATGCACACGCTACTGCTCAAGGACCCGGACACGGCGGCGCACTCGCGCCGGGTGCAGCAACTCGCGCTCTATCTCGGACGCACGCTCAAACTCAACCGCAACCGCATGCAGGTGTTAAGCGTCGCGGCGCTGCTTCACGACATGGGCAAGCAAGGCGTTCGCGACGAGTTGTTGTTCAAGTCGTCCAAGTTCTCGTCCGAGGAGAAGACGGAAATGGACCGGCACGCGAGCATGACCCAGGGCATCCTGGACCGCATCCGCTACCCCGCCCATCTCCATCAGGTCCCCGAGATCGCCGCCTACCATCACGAGAAGATGGACGGCAGTGGCCCCTACCAGATCGCCGGGGACAAGATTCCGTTTGAGTCCCGGATCATCTCAGTCGCGGACTGCTTCGATGCCCTGATCTCCGCGCGCGCTTACAAGCAGCCGATGACGCCAGCGCAGATCCAGAACATCCTGCAACAAGGCAGGGGCACCGAGTGGGACCCCGGAGTCATCGACGCGCTACTGCGCGAGATGCCGGGCATCCTCGTCATGCTCTATGACGGCGGTCAGCAGCAACACGCCGCGTAAGGCAGGACGCCGTCCGGGTTATCCAATAACTGCTGCGTTCCCGCGGCCCCCGTGTGTGCCGGTGAGGTGCGTGTTCAGGCTGCTGCGTCGCGCGCCAGCATGTCGAACTGCGACGGATCCAACGCCAGCTCGATCGCTTCCTCGACCCCGATCACCTTGCGCCGGACCAGGTCCTTGAGTGCGGCATCGAGCGTCTGCATTCCGGCCGCCGCACCCGTCTGCATGACCGACTCGAGCTTGTGGCTGTTGCCGTTGCGGATCATCGTCGCCGCGGCGTGCGTGTTGACCAGGATATCGTGTGCCGCCACGCGCCCGTTGCCCTCGATCGTGCGCGCGAGTCGCTGCGAGATCACCAGCCGCAGGCTGTCGGCGAGCATGGAGCGGATCTGGTCCTGCCGCCGCTCCGGGAACACGTTGACGATGCGGTCGATCGTGCGTCGCGCGCTGCCCGTGTGCAGCGTCGCGAGCACCTGGATGCCCGTTTCCGCCGCGGTGAGCGCCAGCGAGATCGATTCCAGATCGCGCAACTCGCCCACGAGAATCACGTCGGGGTCCTCGCGCACGGCATCGCGCAGGGCTTCCGAGAAGCTCTCCGCGTGGGTGCCGATTTCGCGCTGGGTGACCACGCACTTCTTGTAGTCATGCAGGAACTCGATCGGATCCTCGAGCGTGATGATGTGGCCCTTGCGCGTCGAATTGACCAGGTCGACAATCCCCGCGAGCGTGGTCGACTTGCCCGACCCCGTGGCCCCGGTGACCAGAATGAGCCCCTTGGGCTGCAGGACCAACGACTTGATGCTCGCGGGAAGCCCGAGCGACTCGAACGCGGGCACCTTGCTGGGCACCACGCGGAGTGCCGCCGCAAGGCCGCTCGCATGGCGATAGGCGTTGACGCGGAAGCGGCCGAGGCCATCGATGCTGTAGGCGAAGTCGGCGGAGCACTTTTCGTTCAGTTCGCGCCGTTGCGCGTCGGACATGCACTCCTGCATCAGGTCTTCGACGTCTTCGACCGAGAGCTCGCGGAACCGCACGGGCTCGAGCCGGCCGTGAATTCGAATGTGCGGGGTGTGACCCGAGACCAGGTGGAGGTCCGAGCCCCCTTGCTGGACGGCCAGTTCGAGGAACGCGTGGACGCGTGACTGCGTCATGCGGCCTCCCGCATCGGTCCGCCCGAGCCGCCCGAATCCGCCAGCGCCAGCAGCGCCGGATCCGTGACGAAAAAGATGAACTCGCGTTTGTCGATTGCCTTGAGGAACGCTTCGTTCGGATCGATGTCACCCGACTGCACCAGCTTGAGCAGTGTCTGGTCGAGCAACTGCATCCCGAGCCTGCGCCCGGTCGCCATGGCGGTGGGGATCTGGTGCGACTTGCCCTCGCGAACCATCTGGGCGATCGCCGGCGTCATGACGAGCACCTCCGGCACCACGCGCCGGCCCCGTCCGTCGGCATTGCGCACCAGTTCCTGGCTCACCACCGCGCGCAAGTTGTCGGCGAGCGTGTGGCGAATCTGCGCCTTGGACTCCGAGGGAAAGGCATCGACGATGCGGTTAATCGTCTGGTGCGCCCCGCGCGTGTGCAGTGTGCCAAACACGAGGTGCCCCGTCTCGGAGGCCTCGATCGCCGCGGCGATCGTCTCGGCGTCACGCATTTCACCGATCAGGATCACGTCGGGGTCCTGGCGCAACGCCGAACGCAGACCCTCATGGAAACTCCGCACCTGCCGCCCGATCTCCCGCTGGATCACGAGCGACTTCTTGGAGGTGTGCAACACTTCGACCGGGTCCTCGAGCGTCATCACCGTCAGTTGATCGCGCTCGTTGATTTCATCGATCATAGCAGCCAGCGTCGTCGACTTGCCCGTACCCGGGCCACCGGTCACGAGCACCAGCCCCGAGGGCAGCTTCGTGAATTCGGAAACGATCGCGGGCAACCCGAGGTCCACGAGCTTGGGGACCTTGACCGCAATGATGCGGCAGATCGCGCCCAGCCCCTGCCGGTGGCGGAACACATTCATGCGGAAGCGGCCGAACTCCTGCGTGGAGTAAGTAAAGTCGGTCGCACCCCGCCGGTTGAGCTCCGCGGTCGCCGCTTCGTCCATCACTTCGCGCAGCAGCGAGGTCAACTCTTCCTCACTCAGGTCGCGGTACTTGAACGGCGTCATCTCACTGTCGAGCCGCCCGAGTGGCGGCAGGCCGACCGTGAGGTGAATGTCCGAGCACCCCTGCTCACGCCCCATCTGGAGGAAGGCATCGAGACGCGACATGCTCAGGCCGCCTTCTCGAGCAGCGCGCATTCCTCAAGCAGACGGTCGTGCAGCACCAGCGCGCTCTCGGGCCGGTCTTGGCGCTGGCGCGCCAAACCG
>JAYSRO010000478.1:0-2118 GCA_043720995.1 Candidatus Eiseniibacteriota bacterium | reverse complement strand
GCTTACGGCTTGTTCTCGACCTTCACGCCGTGCGGCAGGTCTTTCGGGTTCAGCACGTTGAGCACCACACGACGATTGCGCAGCAGCTCTTCGTCGTTGCGCTCCTGCGTCTCCGGCTGCGTCTCGCCGTAGCCCTTGGCGACGTACTGGCCCGCGCCCAGCTGGAAGTGATCCAGCAGGTACTTGCGCACGGATTCCGAACGCGCCTGGCTGAGGCGCAGGTTGTGCGCCGCCGAACCGCGCGTGTCGGTGTGGCCCTGCACTTCGATCTTCAGGTTGGCGAACTTCTCGAGCGTGCGGCCGGCCTCGTTCAACGTGGCCTCGGATTCGGGCAGCAGGTTCGCGCTGTTGGTCTCGAAGTACACGTTCTCGAGCCGGATCTTTCCGCCTTCAACGAGCTGGCGTTCCATCTCGCTCACCGGTGCGGCCGGCTTCGGCTGCTCGACGGGCGGGGGTGCGACTTCCTTAGGTTCCGGCGCCTGCGCCGGGGGCTGCTGCTGCGCATTCAGCGTGCGCTGGCTGGCCGAGCAACCAAACTTGTCGACCTTCTCGCCCTTCGGCGTGTTCGCACACTTGTCGATGCCGTCGCACACATCGTCGCCGTCGGCGTCGGTCTGGCAACCCCATTCATCGACGGTGCAACCCTGCGGCGTATTGACGCAGCGGTCGATGCGATCGGGCACGCCATCGCCGTCACCGTCGCGCGTCGCGGCGGAGCCGTAGCAATCGCATGCATCGGGCGAGCTGGGAATGCCATTGTCGGCGTGCACCACGGCATGCAGCGAAAGACCCATGCAACAGGCGATCGCGAAACCACTGAACCAACGGCTCTTCATCATTAAGGGCTCCCTTCCTCAGTTAAAGCCGGCAGGGCCCCGGGTCTCATCCCGGCATGGCACACGCCCCGCGCCTGCTTTTCCTCACAGGCGCGCAGTCTAGCCGAGATCGATTTCGCTGCAACCCACTACGTGCTCCACACCCACGCGCTCCAGCGCCTCGCGCGGCGTAGCGGGGCAGCGCAGCGGGACTGCGCAGCGGCATTGCTCAGCGGGGCTGCGTTGAGCTGCCGCGACGGCTTTGTTAGGCTCATGCGAGCCCCGCTGCATTCGCAGGGCATTCACTGTGTAACCGCCCGAGGGTCGCTCGCGGCGGTTTTCGGCGTTTCGACTGGGGCCCCCGATTGAGCGACAACGACATCAAGACGCTGGGTTCCCCCGAGAAACCGGCCAAGCCGAAGCCCGCCCCACCGCCTGACTTGAACGAGACGTACCTCCGCGACGCGCTGGCCGAGTCGTTGTGCGACCTGGCTGGGCGCCTGCTCGAAGCGCGCCAATTGCACGGACACCTCGAGCACGCCACGCGCGTCACGCAAGCGGGCAAGCAATCCGTTCGTGTTGCCGTGCGTGGGCTCACCGGTTCCGCGCCCGCATGGCTTGCCGCGTGGCTGCAGCGCACCACGGGCCGCACGGTGGTGGTGCTCACCGCGGCGGGCGACACGTTCGAGGAAGCGCGCGACGATCTCGAATACTTCGGTGGCGCCGGCCGCGTGCTCGCGCTCCCCGAGCCCGACACGTTGCCCTACGACCCTGCCTCGCCTCACCCGGGCATCACCGCCCAGCGCCTCGAGACGCTGAGCCGCCTGTCGCACGGCGAGCGCGGCATCGTGCTCGCCACGGCGCGCGGCGTGCTGCAGCGCCTGCCCTCGCCGCAGCGGCTCGAGGGCGCCCTCATCGAACTGAACGTGGGCGGCGACGCCGACCCGATTGCGCTGGCGGAGCGGCTCGTGTTCATGGGCTACGAGCGCCTGGCGGAGGTCGAGTCCAGCGGGCACTTCGCGCGGCGCGGCGGCATTCTCGACATCTACCCCGCGGGTGCGGCCGATCCGGTGCGGCTCGAGTTCGACGGCACCACGATCATCTCGATGCGGCGCTTCGATGCCGGCACGCAGCGCTCACTCGAGCCGCTGACGTCCGTGCGCATCCTCCCGCGTTACGAAGTGATCGTCTCGCCCGAAGAAGCGCCCGCTGTCGCCGAACGCCTGCGCCGCGCGCGCGAAGCCGAGCCGCGCAACGATGAAGCCGCGACGACGGAGTTCCTGTTCCACGACGGCATGGAGCG
>JAYSRO010000477.1:0-2119 GCA_043720995.1 Candidatus Eiseniibacteriota bacterium | reverse complement strand
ACGGTTGTCCGACCTACGACCAAGGCGCCGCCGGACAGCCACGCGAGCCCGTCGCGTACATCAACGATTGCCCGAAGCGAGAGGCCTCGGCCGACGGGCCGCTAGGTGACTGGTCCTTTTCGTGACGCTACGTGATCCCACGTTGCCCTATGTGATCCCTCGTGATCCCACGCGAATGAAGTGGCGCGCCGCGCGCCACTTCGGCGAAATGGGTGCATGAGCCTTGGTGAGGCACCGAAGCACGACGACCTGTTCCGCTCGAGCACGAGCTATTGCGAGGGGCTATCCGAGACGTCGATCTATCGACTCCTCCATGAGCGCGGTCCCGCTCTTTTCCCCGATGAGTCGTTCGCGGACCTGTTCGCGGAAGTCGGCAGAAATTCGGTCGCGCCGCAGATCGTCGCGACGGTCCTGGTTCTGATGCGGGTCGAAGGCCTCAGCGATCGCGAAGCTGTCGATCGGTTCGCGTACGACCTGCGGTGGAAGTACGCCGCGGGCGTGGACCTCGATTACCCGAGCTTCGTGCACACGGTGCTGGTCAATATGCGCGCACGGCTGCGGGCCTCGAAGCGTCCGGATCGCGTTTTCGAGGCGACCCTGGCGATGGCGAAAGAAGCTGGGCTCGTAGGTCGCAAGCGCGTCCTGGATTCGACAGCGCTGTACGACGCCGTCGCGACGCAGGACACGGTGACGATGATCCGTGCGGCGATTCGAGCGCTGCTCATTGTCGCCGACAAAGCGCTGGCGGCCGAATTGCGGGGCGTGCTCAAGCGCGACGACACGTACGAGGCTCCCGGAAAACCCGCGTGCGACTGGGACGACAAGCCTGCGCGTGAGGCGCTCGTCGACGCCCTGGCGTGGGACGCGTTCGCCGTGTTGACCGCCCTCGACGGGCGCGAGGTCTCCGCGCCGATCAAGCAGGCCGCCGAGCTCGTCGCGACGGTCGTAGGGCAGGACCTTGAGGCGCGCGACGACGGCATCATCGTCATCGCGCGTCGCGTGGCGCCTGATCGCGTGATCTCGGTGGTCGACCCGGAAGCGCGCCACGGGCACAAGACCGCGGCGCGAGGATTCGATGGCTACAAGGGACATGTCGCGATCGACCCGGATTCGGAGATCATCACCGCGGTCGAGGGTACCGCTGGCAATGTCGGCGATGGGAGCGTGGCGAAGAGCCTTCTTGCGGACGTGCTTCCGAGCACCGACGAAGAGAAGGTGCAGGACGCCGCGCACGCGCCTGCCGAAGAGCGCGTCGAAGTCTATGGCGATGCGTCGTACGGCACGGCGGATGTCGTCGAGACGTTGGAGCAAGCGGGGATCGAGCCGAACGTGAAGGTGCAGCCGCCGTCCGCGCGCGAGGGAATGTATTCCCAAGACGCGTTCACGATCGACGTGACTGCGAACACGGTCTGTTGCCCCGCTGGACAGCTCGTCCCGCTTCGCCGAAGCAAGGATGGCGCGGGTCACGCTTCATTCGGTGTATCCTGCAACGACTGCCCGCAGAGGTCCGTCTGCACGACGAGCAAGGACGGGCGGAGCGTGAACGTGCACGCGAAGCACGAGGTGCTCGATCGCGCACGGAACCGACAGCGCGACCCTGCGTGGCGCCGGAAGTATCGGGCGACGCGTCCGAAGGTCGAGCGCAAGCTCGCTCACATGATGAGGCGCAAGCACGGTGGCCGCCGAGCCCGCGTGCGCGGCACGGTCCGCGTACGTCAGGACTTCGCGCTACTCGCCGCCGCGGTGAACTTGGTGCGACTCGCGAAGCTCTGCTCCGCCGAGTGACCGGCAACGCCTCCGGAGCCGGGTCCGGGGTCCGATCCCGCCGGCCCCGGATCCGGATCCGGGGCCGGATCCGGGGCCGGATCCGCGGACCGCGGAACCGGAACCGGATCCGCGGAACCGGATCCGCGGAACCGGTTCCGGGACCATGCTGCGGCGAGCCGGGTCGACGCCCGCTCTGGTGCGAAAAGGACCAGTCACCTAGCTCTAGCGCGCCGAAGGTAGCTACGAATCGGGGTCCCAGAAGACTTCCATCAACCGAGAACTTGCCGTCTTTCCGGCTTCCCGTGGTACTGGTGGCGCGTACCATCGTGCCATGCCGATCGCTGTTTCGCTG
>JAYSRO010000476.1:0-2122 GCA_043720995.1 Candidatus Eiseniibacteriota bacterium | reverse complement strand
GAGAACACGCGATCCAATCCCAACGCCTGTGGTAGCTTCCGCCGCATGGACGAAACACTCGGCGACCTGGGCGAGTTCGAGCTGATTCGCCGCCTCGTGGGCCCCACGCGGGTGGCGGCGGATGCGCCGGCCGCGGGGCAACTCGTGCTGGGGACGGGCGACGACGCGGCGGTCATTCGCCCGCGTCCGGGCCACGACCTCGTCGTCACCACCGACACGTTCGTCGAGGGGGCCCACTTCCGCCGCGACTGGATCGGCGCGGCGCAATTGGGCGCGCGACTCGCCGAGGCCAATCTCAGCGATCTCGCCGCGATGGCCGCGGAACCCCGCTGGGCGCTGGTGTCGCTGGGCGCGCGACGCGAGCACGCGGTCGAGGACCTGGTCGCGATCCAACGCGGCATCGCCACGGCACTCGCGCGACACGGTGCGGTCATCGCGGGCGGCAACCTTACATCGGTGAGCGGCGATGAATGGCTGACGCTGACGCTGATGGGCGAAACGCTCGCGAGCAAGGCATGGACTCGCTCGGGCGCGCCGCCCGGCCACCTGATTGCGGTGACAGGCTCACCGGGGCGCTCCGGTGCGATGGTCGCGCTGGCACGCCGGGATGCCGCGGCGCTCGGTGATCCGCGTTGGTCGGGTCTCGCCGCCGCGTGGTGTTCCCCGCGCGCGCGCGTCGAGCTGGCGCGGGCGCTGGGCGAGACCGGCTGGGTCAGCGCTGCGATCGATGTCTCCGATGGGCTGGGCAGCGACCTGGCGCGGCTGTGCGAGGCGAGCGGCGCCGGTGCGCGGCTCGCAGGGGAGGCGCTCCCGCGAGATGCGGAACTCGAGGACGCAGCCCGCGCGCTGGGCGTGCCGCTCGATGAGCTGCGCTTCGGTGCCTCGGACGACTACGAGTTGGTGCTGACGGTCGATCCCGCCGGTCGCGAAGCATGCCTGTTGATTGCGGCGCAACTCGATATTCCACTGACCTTTGTGGGGGTAATTTCCAGCGGCTCCGGGGTGAGCCTCGAGGACTCAGCGGGCCACGCCCGGCCGCTGGTCTCCGATGGCTACGACCACTTCCGTCCCGGGCGCGCGTGAGCACACGGCCGGGCCCCGACCGCGGCCGCGAATTCATTGGCGCGCAAGGCTAAAGCCCGCCCGCGCAGGGGTCGATTCAGCTAGGAGACCATGGGAACTCCAACTCCAACGACTGCCTCACCCAAGATCCCCGCGGATGAAAGCCCTCGCGCGCGCCTTCGCGCCGCGTCCTGGCTCCGCCGTGCCCTGTTCGCCATGGCCAGCCTGGCGCTGGCGCAGGGTTGGGCGCACATGTGGCACTGGCGCAGGACACGCCCGGGCCGCCCGCGAACAACGAACTGATCCCCTCGGGCTCGTTGGTCATCCCGATGGACAACGCGCACCAGGCGCCCACCGCGCCGTTCAACACGCAAGCCTATGGGCTCGTGAACGCGCTGCTGCAGAAGAAGGTCGCGGTGAAGTGGGCGATCAAGGCGGGCAAGGCGAAGGACGGGATCGACTTCACTGCAACCGCCGCACGACTGCAGCCGAGTGCCCTCGCCTCGGCGTCCACGATTTTCGCGCCGGGCCGTTCATCATCCCGAAGGCCTTCGCCGCCATCGCGCTACCGATCATCAACGCCTATGGCCAGAACGTCGCGGTGTACCAGCTGACGCAGGACGTCACGGTCGACATCCGCTACACGCTGCTGTTCAAGCCACGCTTGGCCGTCAATGCGACGAACTCGGCGACCCACACCGGCATCCTGACGCGCGCGGGCATCTCACAGTACGACGTGATCAGCGATTTCAGCCTGCTCGCGGGAGCCTGCTATACGCTTGCAAGTGAGCCGCATAACAACAGTACGGCAGGGGTCACGGCGATCAACAGCTTCGTGCTGAGCGGTGGCAACTTCATCGGGCAGTGCGCCTCGGTGCTGACCTACGAGAACAACACTCCCGGGGGCTACATCTCGACGGGCGGCATCGTCTCGAGCAACCGCAACACCGTGCTCGCCTATCCCAATCCCGATCTCGCCTTCTCGCAATTCGAAGGCGCGTTGGAGCCCTCACCGGGTGGTTCGCTCGAGGACTTCAGGTTGGCGGGAGGGTCCTCGCTC
>JAYSRO010000475.1:0-24615 GCA_043720995.1 Candidatus Eiseniibacteriota bacterium | reverse complement strand
CGACCATCGACTGTACTACGCGCTCTGAAGAATGCAGGGCACGCAATTGGCGCTGGATCGGTTCAATCTCACCCCCAATTTCCCGAGCACAACCCAAGCGTAGCAGAGGGGGGCGAGCGGCCCGCTGCAAAATCAAGGCGCCACGAACACCGCCGTGGTGAGCCCCGCCACCACCAGCGCGCTCCCCGGGCGGTCGACGTGGGCCAATCGCCCCACCGAATCATGTCCGTTGCGTTGCACCGGATGCAATTCGAACGGCAGTTGCCCAAACGCCGGGTAGCTGATGCGCTGCTCGGAGGGCGTTCCGTTGAACACCACGACGATCTGGGACCAACGGGGGTCAAGATCGGCGACGCCCTCGCCCGTGTCCGACAGCGTCATCACGATGACGCCGGGAACCTGCGCAGGCCCGGTGTTGAGGAACCCCACACGCTGCTGGATGTCCGCCGCGGTGCGCAAACGGAACAACGGGGAGCTGCGGCGGATCTCGAGCAGGTCGCGAAACGCGCCGAATGCCTGCGCGAGGTCGGCGTGCGTCGGTTCCAGCTCACGGCGCCGCAGGCGGTCGCCGATGGTGGGCCAGCGGTCGCGGTTCTTGTCGGCCGAGGGAAGTCCCATCCCTGAGCCATTCGAGTCGAGCGTCCAGTCCAGCCGGTTGAACCAGTCGCCTGAGTCGTAGCTGTCCGCATCCATCGACTTCGTGCGCAGGATCTCGCTGCCGGCGTGGAAGAACGGGATGCCCTGCGCCAATTCGGGGACAGACAGTGCGAGAACCTGGAGCCGCGCGCGGTCGGCGCGTGAGGTCGAGGTGGGCAGCGCGTACAGCAGCTTGTCCCACAGCGTCTCGTTGTCGTGTGCCTCGACGTAGTTGATGCACTCCTGCGGGTCCGCGGTGTAGCCAGTGCCGCCGAGTGCGGCGCCGCTGGTGGTGTTGCCCTTGCGGTCGGTGAAGCGGTACTGCGCGAGGTTGCCCGCGAGCCCCACGCGAATGCGGTCCTCGGCGTCGAGCAGCTTCACGCGGTCCCCCTCGCCGCCATGATCGACCTCGCCGGGCGTCGTGAACAGCCCGCTCGCGAAGCCCTGCGTCCGCCGGTCGGTGAACGGGCTCCCACCCCGCACCGCATCGCGCAGCCGGTCGTTGAAGGTGCCGATCCCGGTGCCCGCAAGATTCTGCTGCGTGGCGTTGACCCCGCGCTGGTTGCGCGACACTTCGCCGAAGTCCCAGCCCTCGCCGTAGATCACGATGGCGCTGCCGTCGACGCCGTCGCGCGCCGGTGTCAGCGCGTACAGGGCGTCACGGATGTGCTCCATGTTCCGCTTCATGTGATGCCCCATCAGGTCGAAGCGGAAGCCGTCGACCTTGTAGTCACGTGCCCAGTGCACGAGGTCGTCGATCATCAGCTTTTCCATCATGCGGTGTTCGCTCGCGGTGTTGGCGCAGCAGGTGCTGTTCTCGACGGCGCCGTCCGCGTTGAGGCGCTGGTAGTAGCCCGGCACGATGCGGTCGAGCACCGAGAAGCGATCGAGCCCCGCAGCATGCGTGTGGTTGTAGACCACATCCATCACCACGCGCAGGCTGTCGCGCGCCAGCGCCTGCACCATGCGGCGGAACTCGAGGATGCGGGCGGTGCCATCGGGGTTCGTGGCGTAGCTGCCTTCGGGAACGCCGTAGTGCGCCGGGTCGTAGCCCCAGTTGAAGCCGTCGCGTCCGCGCACGCGCGCCACCGCCGCCTGCGGCGCCTCCGAGTCGCGGGGCAGGCCGGTCAGCGCGCCGGGGTCCAGCCAGGTCGAGCGATCCTCGTCCACCGTCGCGAAGTCGAACGACGGCAGCAGGTGAATGTGCGTGATGCCGGATCGCGCGAGCTCCCGCAGGTGCCGCGTGCCGTTCGACTCGAGCGTGAAGGCCATGAAGGTGCCGCGCAGCGAGTCGGGCACGTCGTCCGCCATGGCGCTGAAGTCGCGAACATGCAGTTCGTAGATCGCGGCGTCCTCCGGTGCGCGGAGGGCGGGCTTGAGTACTCCGTTCCAGCCTGCGGGAGCCAGCGAAGGATCGGCGAGGTCGACGAGCAGGGAGCGTTCGGAATTGCGCGACAGCGCACGCGAGTAGGGATCGGTGACGAGTGAAGTCTCGAAGCCCTGCGTGGCCGGCGTGTAGACGGTGACCTCGTAGAGGTAGTACTTGTTCTTCCACTCCGGCTGCCCGGAGGCGCTCCACACGCCGCCGGAGTCGGTCATGTCGGTCATGTCGAGCGTGGCCTCGGGATCCGGCGTGCGTGGTCCCGCGAACAGCAGCAGCCGCACCTTGCGCGCGGTTGGGGCCCACAGCTCGAACCACGGCCCGCGCGCGGTCCACGTGGCGCCGAGGCTGCCGTCGTAGCCGCACAGGTCATCGAGAACGCCGGCGGTCTGCAGCGCGGTGGCGTCGCGACTACCGTCGGCCGCGCGCATCGCGATCGCGGTCTGTCCGCGCAACAGGGCGCGCAGTTTCGCGGCTTCGACGCCTTCGAGGCGCAGCACCGTTCCCTTCGCGAGGTAGGGAAATTCGGCGCGTTGCGTTTCGTTCAATCCCTGCGGGTCCACCTTTAGCGCGATCACCTCGCCACCGCTGACGCCCTCGCGCGTGAGCCGCAACGTTGCGTCAGCGGATGCGAGCAGTTGAAACTCGGCGTCCGCAGGGGCACCCGGCCACACCAGAGTACTGCGATCGATCCAGTGGGCGCGCGAGCGCGAGAGGTCGCCGAAGGCGAGGCCCGCGACATCGGGAGGGCTCGCAGCGACATCGGGGCGACCGGATACCAGCCAGGCTTCGCGTTGCTTCGTCAGATCGAGGAATTGATCGACGCCGGGATCCTTCTGCTCACCCTTGTGCACGATGAAGCCCAGCTTCTTCGCGTCCGGCTTGAGCGCAACATCCCAATAGGCGCCGTAGGCGTCGGTGCCGGCCGGAGCCAGCGGGCTTCCCCACGCCACGGCGACCGCCGCGTCCTCCCAGGCATGCAGGCCCCAGCCGGCGTAGTCCGCACGCGGGCGGTGGTAGTGGATGCGCGCGATGCCTGCCGGCAGTTCCGCAGCGGGGGCAGCGCTTACCCCGCGGGCAGGCCACATCATCAACGCGAGCACCATCACTCGAAGCATGCGCATGCGAACTCTCCCGAAGCGGGGGTGGAAGGGCAACGATCGCGCCATTGTTGCGCCCCGCCGAGCGGTCGGGCAAATTGACCGCCCCATGCCGCCTGAATCCATGAGTCTGCGCGCGCTCAATCGCGCCCTGCTCGCCCGCCAACTGCTCCTCGAACGCAAACCGGCCACGCCGCTGCGTGTCGTCGAAGCACTCGCCGGCATGCAGGCCCAGCTGGCGCGGCCGCCCTACGTGGGGATGTGGTCGCGTGTGCCGGCGTTTCGCCGCGAGACGCTGACGGCCGCGATCACCAAGCGCCAGATCGTGCGCGCGACCCTGATGCGCGGGACGATTCACCTGGTGAGTGCTCGCGACTTCGTGGCGTTCCGGGCCACGCTGCAACCGATGCTGTCGGCCGGCATGAAGTCCGTGTTGCGCGACAAGGCGAAGGGGTTGGACATCGATGCGGTCGTCGCGGCGGCGCGTGAGTTGTTCCACGCGGGGTCACGCACCTTCGACACGCTGCGCGGCGAACTCGCCACGCGCTTTCCCGGCGTCGACGAGCGCGCGCTCGGTTATGCCGTGCGCACGCACCTGCCGCTCGTCATGGTTCCCGATGGAGGCGCCTGGGGATTTCCGGGCAACGCTGACTTTGCGGATGCCGAGACCTGGCTGGGCAAACTGACGGGGGTGAAGCAGCACGCGGCGACGCTGATAGTCCGCTATCTCGCGGCCTTCGGTCCGGCGACCGTCGCGGATGCGCAGGAGTGGTCGGGTATGAGCGGGCTCGCCGAAGTGTTCGACGCCTTGCGCGCCCAGCTCGTGGTGTTCCACGACGATCGCAAGCGTGAGTTGTTCGATGTGCCGCGCGCGCCGCGGCCCGCGGAGAGCGTCGAAGCGCCGGTGCGCTTCCTGCCGGACTACGACAACGTGCTGCTGGCGCACGCCGACCGGCGCCGCATCATCGCCGAACCCCATCGCAAGGCGATCGCCACCGCAAACCTGCGCGTGCTGGCCACGTTCCTGATCGATGGCTTCGTGGCGGGAACGTGGCGTGTGGAGACCAAGCGCAAGGTGGCGACGCTCAGCGTCACGCCGTTCGCGCCGCTGACGAAGACTGCGCGCGCCGTGGTGGCTGCCGAAGGGGAAGGGCTGCTCGCATTCCTCGAACCGGACGCGGTCTCGCGCGAGCTAAGCTTTACCTAGCAGCGCCCGCGCGGCCTTGAGCTCCTGCGCCTTCGCCGGGTCGATCGCGCGCTGCTTGAGTTTGAGCCCGCTCATGCGTTCCTCAATCGCCGCGGCGACCGCCAGCCGCGTAAACCACTTGTGATCGGCGGGAATAACATGCCACGGCGCGTGCTCCGTGCTGGTGTGCTGGATCATCTGCTCGTACGCGGCCATGTACTCGTCCCAGTGATCGCGTTCCTTCACGTCGCCGAGTGAGAACTTCCAGTTCTTCTCGGGCTCATCGAGCCGCTCGAGGAAGCGCGCCTTCTGTTCGGCCTTGGAGACATTGAGGAAGAACTTCAGGATCACGGTGCCGTTGCGCGCCATGTGCTGCTCGAAGGCGTTGATGCTCTCGAAGCGATCGCGCCAGAGTGTTTTGGGATCGATGGGCTCGGGCAGGCGCTGGCCCTTGAGGTACTCGGGGTGCACGCGCACCACGAGCACCTCCTCGTAGTAGGAGCGGTTGAAGATGCCGATGCGGCCGCGCTCGGGCAGGCAGCGCGTGGTGCGCCACAGGAAGTCGTGATCCAGTTCCTCGGCCGAGGGCGCCTTGAAGGCGAACACCTGGCAGCCCTGCGGGTTGATTCCGGACATGACATGCTTGATCACGCTGTCCTTGCCTGCCGCGTCCATGGCCTGGACGATGATCAGCACGCTGTAGTGGTCGTGCGCGTAGAGTTGCTCCTGCAGCCTCGCGAGGTGCTCGACGCCGCGCTCGAGTTGATCCTTGGCATTGCGCTTGGATGCGAGACCGAGCGTCGAGCCCGGGTCGTGATCCGCCAGCCGGAAGCCCTTGCCGTCCGTCACGCGGAACGGGAGCACGTGCGCGCTGAGATCGATCGAGTGCTTACCGGCGTTGCGGGACTTGGCCATGGCATCCTCGGGTCTGCATCGGGTGGGGGGTGGAATGTCGAAGTGTTGGAGCAACGAGTTCCCAATGGTTATCGGCAGGATGGGCAGCCGCCTGAGCCCTGGCCGGTGGATCCTGTTCGCGGGCCGCGCATGCAGGGCCAGCCTGCGCTCAGCGGTACTCGAATAATACGAAGCCGTCGTAGCGGGCGCCCGACTCCTCGAGAAACTGCCGCCACGGCAGGGTCACCACGCGTCCCGAAAGGCTCGAGGCGTGCAGCAGCGTGCGGCCCTGCCACAACATCGACTCGTGCACCACATCGAGCCCATCCGCGAGCTTGCTTGCCTTCACGAAGGCGATGCCCATCGCGGCGGGGATGCGACGCTCGGCAAACCAGCGCTCGAATTCGAGCCCGCTCGCGCGCGGCACGTAGAACACCTCGCGCCGGCGGGTCCAGTCGATCGGGATCCAGTGACTGCCATCCGCGCGCTGGTTGAGCGTCACCCATTGGTGCTTGCAGGCGTTCCCGCCAGCGCGCCGCGTGATGTCGCGGAACCAGGGCGAGGAGTCGAGCCGGTCGGTGGTGAAGTGGAAGCGCGTCGCGTACGAGATGACGCCGCCACGGTAATTTGAGCGCGCCATCGCCGGCAGCTCGCCCGTGGCGTCGATTGCGTGCGCGAGTGCGGCCGCGACCAGATTGATGGCGGTGCAGTCGGTGGTCTTGAACGCGAGTACGGGCTGCGTGTCCGGCGGAGCGGATTCGCCGAGGGGACCCAGTTCGTAGGGCGTTCCGACCTGCAGGAACGCATAGGTTGCGACGCGCGTGGGAACGTCCCGCTGCTGGAGGCGCAAGGCGATGCCGGCACGCTCATCGCTCGAGAGCTGGGCAAGTCGCGGCATACTGGTATCCGCGAATGCCAGGGGGCTGCCCAGCTCCAGCCAGGGCAGCAGGGCCGCGGGAGCGTCGAGGCCACGGAGCGCCTTGAGCGTGCGTGACTCGCGCGGCTCTGGGAGGGCGGGGTAGGGCGCCACCTCTGTGTCTGCTGGCGTGGCGGGTCCGGCGCCAAGGCAGCACCACAGGGTCGCCATGGCGAATAACATGCGAGGCAAGGGGCGATGCGCTGGCTCCATGGCCCGAATGTAGCGCACCCGCCAGCGGGTGCAGGGCATCAAACGCACAAGCGTGGGAAAATTCACCGAGCACGGGGTGCGACAATCCCGTAGTGCTGGCGCGCGGGCCACGAGAACATTGCGTCGCGCGCCTGACGACGCATCATTTCCGCGACAACGTTGCCGGCGCGGTACTGTTGATCGGCGGCACCCACGTGCGTCACCTCGTGTGATGCCCTATGGCGCGAACATCACGCTGCGCCAGCTCGGGCTGGTGCTGTTCTTCGCGGGCGTGGGCACGCGGTACTTCGAGTCCGGCCTGCACTGCTCGGGGGCGCGGCGCGCCACTAGCGCGTCCTGGAGTTCCGCGAGTGGGCGCTGCTCGCTGCTCGCAGTCGGTGGCCCGGCTAGTTCGCGGGCGGTCCGGCATCCAGGACACTGCGCACCTTCCGGGTGAGCAACTCCGACGTCAACGGTTTCTGGATGAACTCCGCATCCGACTCGAGCACGCGGTGCTGCAAGATGACGTCGTCGGTATAGCCTGACATGAACAACACCTTGATCGCGGGGCGCGCCGCGCGCACCAGGTCCGCGACCTCGCGCACCTGCTCGTCGTCTTCCACGAGCAGTACCGTTTCAGTTCCGCCCATGCGTGCGTCGGCTCGCGCGGAGGGCTGTGTCCTGGGGCCTGCATCGAGATGGCTCGGGAAGTAGAGTTTGAAGGTCGTTCCTCGCCCAGGCTCGCTCTGCAGCCAGATCGATCCACCACATTGCTTCACGACCCCGAAGACCGTCGACAGCCCGAGCCCCGTGCCCTTGCCGCGCTCCTTGGTGGTGAAGAAGGGTTCGAAGATCCGCGCCTGGGTGCGGCGGTCCATTCCCTTTCCCGTGTCGCTCACGCTGAGCATGACGAAGCGGCCGGGAGAAATCTCGAGGTGCTCAGCGGCATAATACTCGTCGAGCTCGCAGTTGGCGGTCTCGATCAGCAGCTTGCCGCCGCGCGGCATCGCGTCGCGGGCATTGACGGCAAGGTTCATCACCAACTGCTGGAGTTGCCCCGGATCGGCGCGAATCGGGTCGAGATCGCTTGCCTGGGTGAACCGCAGCTCGATGTCCTCGCCGAGTACCCGGGGCAGCATGCTCTGGAGCGACGCGAGCGCGCCATTGAGGTCCAGCACATGGAGCTCGAGTAGTTGTTGGCGGCTGAAGATGAGCAGCTGGCGCGTCAGTTCGGCGGCGCGGTGGCCCGCCTTGAGCATCTCGTCCAGGTCGCTGCGTGCCTCCGCGGACAACCCCGCGTCCGCGCGCACCGCTTCGCCGTAGCCGAGAATCACGGTGAGCAGGTTGTTGAAATCGTGAGAGATCCCGCCAGCGAGCTGGCCGATGGCCTCGAGCTTCTGCGATTGCCGCAGCTGGTCCTCGCTCTCTCGCAGCGCGTCTTCGGCGCGCTCGCGCTCGCGCATTTCTCGCCGCAGCTCGGACGTCCTCGCCTCGACCCGCAGCTCGAGCTCGGCCTGCAGCGTGCGCAGTTGCTGGTTTGCCACCTGGATATCCTGCGCGCGCCGGAAGATCTCCGCCTCCATGCGCGCCGCCTCGCTGCGCAACTCCTCGGTGATCTGTTCGCGCTCGGTCGTCAGGTGCTTGAGCCGCGCGAACTCGGTCACGTCTTCCACCCGGTGAATGATGTAGCAGAGCTCCCCCTGCGCATCGAGCACCGGGAATTGATCGGGCTCCAGAAGCGTTCCTCGAAACCGCCGCCCTCGCTTTCGGGGCGACGGATGTCGTACTTCTGGACCGCCATCGCGTCAGACTCGAGCCGGCGAATGACGCGATCGAGTGAGTCATGGAGATTCGAAACACCCGTGGCGGTGGGGTCGCTCGGATTGTCGGGGAACACCTCGAACAATCCGCGGCCGAGGATCGCATCGCGCTGCGTCATCGTGGCGCGCAGGTAGGTGTCGCTCACCGCGAGGATGCGCAGGTCGGGGGCAAGGACGAGATAAAGCCCGGGCGCGGACTCGAACAGCGTCCGGAAGTCGGGCTCAGCCTGAGTGGTCCGGGGGGGCTTCATGGCGGTCTCGGCAAGAGTACTACGGATCCGGCGACGGACGCCCTCGGTCCCTCGATACAGCTCAAGGAGCATCGGCAGCTCCCTGCATGGACTCGAGGAAGTCGCGTGCGGAAATTCGAAGGGCCGTCCCCAATCGAGGGACGGCCCTCCTGCGCTCATGGGCAGCCCATGGGCCGCATGGTCACTTCAGCATCACCATCCTGCGATTGCGGGTCCCCTCCGCGGTGACGAGCGCATAGAAATACACGCCCGCGGCCAGCCGTTCCCCTGCATCGCTTCGGCCATCCCAGACACGCTGGTACATGCCGGCCGGCAGGGCGCCATCGACGAGGGTGCGCAGCTGGCGGCCTGAAATGTCGAAGATCCTCAGGCTCGCCTGTTGTGACCGGGGGATAGCGAAGCGGATCACCGAGGTCCGCGTGAACGGGTTGGGGAAGTTCTGCGCCAGGGCGATAGCCGCAGGCCCCTCCACCCCCCCGGTTCCGAGCGTCGCGCCCGTGCACCGGATGCTCGTGACGGTGTAGGCCTCGTTCGGGTTGGGGTTGTCGTAAGCCGAGACCTGCCATTGGTAACTCCCCGGCGCCGGGTTCGCGAACGTCAGGTGTTCCGGGTCATTGGTCGCCGTGGCGCCGCTCGCGACCGTATTGCCATTCGCATCGAGCAGGTAGAGGTCCAGGTCGATCGCCGGCCCCCCGGTCCAGCTCAGCGCGCCTTGCACTTGTGCCGTCCCCGGCGCCACGGTGAAGGTGTGGGTGGCATTGGCAGTCTGTAGCCCCTGCGCATTCAGTCCTACGGTTCCGGTGAACGTCATGGTGTCCGGCGTGCACGAGATCGCCGTCACTACCACCGCCGGCGTGATCGTCACAGTGACGAACTGGGAATCCGCCGCGGCATGAGAGTCGGTCACATGCACCGTGAAGTGATAGACGCCGGCCTGCTCCGGGAATGTCGTCCACGCGAAACTGCCCGTCGAAGGGTAGAACACCGCGCCGGGTGGGAGGGGAGCGGCGGCGAACTGCAGTGCGTCGCCTTCCGCATCGTGCGCGGCGGCGGTGAACACGATGGATCCACCTGCCGGGCCGCTGGGGTCGACGACCGGATCGAGCGTGGGCCCGGTGTTGCTGCCGGGTGCGCGGGCCACAACGTCGATTGTGACGCGCTCACTGTCCGCGGCCGACATCGTATCGGTCGCGTGGAAGGTGATCGCGTGGTTGCCGGCCTGGCCATAGCCGGGTGTCCAGTGGAAGGCTCCGCTCGCCGCATCGAATGTCGCGCCCGCAGGAAGCCCGGTCGCCGACAGGGTCACCGCCTGGGCGTCGGCGTCGGTGGCACGGACCTGGAATGCCAGCGCGAGCCCCTCACCGACGCTGCGCGGGCCGATGGGGTCGAGCACGGGAGTGTGGTTGAGTGATGTGGCGGGATTCGAGGGAATCCACATCGTCGTGGTCTCGCCCTCGGCCGTGGGCGTCGACGGCTGCGGCGAGCGATAGGTCGTCGTGCCGGGCATCCCGTACACCGTCACCGAGAAGCTGTCGACGATTCCTTCGGTGTTCACGTAGCCCTTCTCGAGCACCGACAGGAACCAGGGGTTGGCCGCCGAGGGCGGCAGGAAGCCGCTGACGAGATCGCGATCCGTCAGGTCGGCGTGGAAGTAGTAGCGCTTCGACGTGCCAAACCCGACCGGGATGACCGTGCGCGACGAGTCCGCGGACGTGGACCCGCCGCAAGGCCGCAAGAATGCCGCGCGATTCGGGTCAGTGCCGCTGCCGAAGCGGGCGAACACGTCGTTGTCGAGCGCGTTGTGCGTGATCACCCACGTGATGCGTGCCCGCACCGGCGGCGTATCGGTGGTGATCCGGAACGCCGGCTCGACGTGGGCGAACCCCTGCGTGTCGGTCCAGCGGACCTGGTACCAGTACGCCGCACCCGCCACCAGCGCGGCATCGGTGTCCGTCCACTGGTAGGCCGTCCGGTTCGAGGTGCGCTCGATGATGCGGTGCCCCACCGGCGTGATCGCCGGGCTGACGGTGGCCCACTGCTGCGCCACCCCGCCGCCATCGGCGGCGCGCGAGACGGTGAACGCGGCAACGCCCGATTCACGCTGCGTGCTCCAGCGCACGGTGACCTGCAGCTGGCCCGCGAGGATCGCCGGAACGGCACCCTCGCTGACGACCTGCGTCACGGCGGAGTTCATCGCTTCCTTGACCGCGGCATAAGCATCCGGCTCGCCCCAGCCCCATGAGGGGTGGTAGTTCGGGTCGAGCGAGAACGGGTCGACGGAGCCGGCCGGTTGCTTGCCGTGATCGGTGCGATGTTCGGCCGTGTTCTGCAGGATGTCGCGAACCTGCAGCGGTGTGAGCGTCGGGTTGGCTTGCAGGATCAGCGCGCACAATCCCGCGATCGTGGGAGTCGCCATGCTCGTGCCGTTGATGTTGTGGTAGCGGGCGCCGTCCGTGGTGGGATCGCCCAGCGCCGAGACAATGTCCGAGCCCGAGCCGCACACGGACGGCTTCATCTCGTCCAGGTGGTCCGAGTCGGCATCGGCGAGACGCGGGCCCTCATTTGAGTAATCGGCGACGATGTCGTCGGCGTGCGGGATGCTGTTCGCGTCCTGGAAGGCGCCGACCGAGATGTCGAGGTCGGCCGCGGCCGGACTCGGCATGTAGGCCGTGTTGCCGTCGTTGCCGGTGGCCACACACACCACAATGCCCGCGAGCGTGGCCGCATTCACGGCGGCGCAATCGGCATCGTCTCCATCGGAGGCGCTCACGCCGCCGAGGCTCATGTTGACGACCTGCACGCCGCGATAGGTCACGCCCAGCGCATCGGCACCCCACACCGTGTTGCGGTGCGCGATGCACCACTCGAGCGCTTCGGCGGCGCCGCCACCCACGCCGGCATCCGACAGCGCCTTGCAGTCCACCAGCCAGGCGTCAGGAGCCATGCCCGCGTAGGGGCCGGGCGGGGAGCCCGGGGGCAGCACGCCAGTCGGACCGCCGCTGCCAATGGCCGTTCCCGCGACGTGGGTTGCGTGGTAGGAACCTTCGGCGTCCGCGGCGTTCACGGGATTGGCGCTCGAATCTGCAGGCGTGTTCAGTGAGGCATCGGGGTTGGAGAAGTTACCGCCACCAACGAACTTCCCCCGCAGCGACTCGTGCCCCGGGTAGGCGTTGCTCGGGGCGTCGTTCACGCCCGTGTCGATGATGCCGACTACCTTGCCGCGCCCGGTCACGCCGAGGTTGCGCCAGGTGGAGGGGAACATGTTCGTCCCGGCGCCGCCCGCGGTCTCGCGCGCCCGCAACGTGCGCGTGGCGATGTCGTTGGTGGGGTACATCACCTGCCACGCTTCGACTTCACCGACGCCCGCCAGTCCGGCGATGGCCTGGATCTGGGCGAAGGTGGCCCGCGCGCGCAAGTAGGGAATGTAACGGGGCCGCCACAACAGTTGGGCGCCCACGCCCGTCAGGGCTGCCACGTCGAGATCCGTGGGGGCGTGGTCGTAACGCACGTAGACGCCATAGGCCAGCGGGTTGGCGTCCGGGTAAACGAACAGGATCAACCGGCCGCTCAGCACGTTCCCGACGTGCGCGGCGGCCAAGCCGTTCGTGTTGACAGCCTCGATGCGGTCGTCGATGCGATTCTGGTTCGCGTCCCACAGGTAGGCGTGGGCGGCGGGTGTCGCGGTCACGCTCAGCGTGAGCGCGAGCAGCGCGGTAGCAAGCACTCGTCGAAGCGGCATGTCGACTGGTCCCCCAACTGGAACGGCGGTCGGTTCGCGCCCGGCCTCCATGGACATGGAGGGCCGGTAAAGCCGCGCGAATTGTTGACCCGCTGATCGTGGTGGAGGGGTGTTGAGTTCCACTTGAGTGGGGAGCGGTTTGCCCGCGGCGTGGAGGGGTAAGTTATTGATGCACAGTTACTTGAGTGGGTTCAGGCGCGCCCGTAAAAATTCCTAGCGCCCGAGCACCACGATGCGCGCCGTCGCGCCTCCGGCACGGGCGAAATAGACGCCCGCGCGCGCCGCCCCGCCCGCGCCCTGTGCGGTGTTCCAGCTCGCGGTCCACTGGCCGCCCGAGGGCGTGAACGGCGAACGCGCGACTTCCCGTCCGCCCAGGTCGAACACCCGCAGCGGGCCGGGATCCCCTCCGCCCGCCACCAGCCGCACGTTGCCCCCGGCGACGACTGGGCTGGGAATCGCGCGGAAGGCGAGCGACGGTACTGGCGGTGCTTCGACCCCGAGCACCCCGGGGGCGATACTGACTTGTGCCGTCTGGCCCTCGATCGTTGTCTGGGGAACCGGCGCCCCCATGAAAACCATGTCGCCATTCGGTCCGTGCCACGTCATTTCGAATCGCTCGATCCTGCCTGAGCGATTGAGGTAGCCGCCCTCGGTCGCCTGAAGCAACCAGGGATGCGTGGTGGTCGGCGGCAGGTAAGCGTCGGCTTCGCCTGCGGGGACTTCGATCTCGAAATCCCATGCGACCGTCCCGGTGGTGCTGGTGCCGTTGACGTAGTCGCTCGAGACGCTGGCGCTAGAGCCGGGAAGCAAATAGGTGGGCGGCGAAAGCGCGGGTGCATTGGTGCCGCTCCGCAGCACTCCTGCCTGTCCGCCCACCGTGACCGTTGCGTCGATGTCGTGGTCATAGGCGTCGTGCACGATGCGGACGCGCAGCGTGGCGACACTCGTGCCCGCGGAGTTCGTGAAGGCGCGCGAGGGCGTCGCGAACCGGGCGCCCGCTTCCGTGTAGGCCACGCGGTACCAGTACGTGAGACCGCGTTCTGCAGCGAGCGTGGCGACCACCCACGAGTAGCCCGTGAGGTTCGTCGAGGCGAGCGAGGAGTCTCCGGTAGCAGCGGCGGAGTCGATGGCCGCGAAGGTGCCCGGCGTCCCGCCCAGGTCGCTGGCGCGCTCGAGCACGAAGTGCGCGGCGCCCCGTTCGCGTTGCGTCCATGCCGTGACCGTGACGCTTGCCGCGTCCTTCACGAGCGCGAGACGGCGAACCTGCGAGCGCTGGGACTGCAGCAACTCAAGCCGGGCGGCATAGAGATCGAGCGCTCCCCAACCCATCGCGGAGTGCCAGCGCGGGTCGGCGCCCGGCGTTCCGGCGGGCAGTCCGCCAACGTCGCGGCGCGCGGTCACGCGGAGCATCTGCGCGATGTCGCCCGGCGTCAGGCCTGGGAACTCCGAGCGCAGCGCCGCCACCGCGCCGCTCACCAACGCCGCCGACATGCTCGTGCCGCTGAGGCGCTGGTAACGCGTGCCATCGCTGTTGAGGTCGCCGTCGGCGGACAGCACCGCCACGCCGGTTGCCACAAGATCCGGCTTGAGCTCGTCCAAAGCGCTGGCGTCCCCGTCGCTGGCGCGCGGGCCCTGGTCGCTGAACGAGGCAAACTGGTCGTCGCTCGCCCGCGGCGTGCGTTGGGCGTCGTAAGCGCCGATGGTGAGTACGCCGTCCCCGGCCGCGGGGGACGGGATATGGTTCGCCAGGCTGGCGTTGCCGGCTGAGGCGACGACGCAAATTCCCATGGCCACCGCACGCGCGGCGAGTTGGGACTGCACGTCATTGCCATCACTCTCATCCACGCTCGAGAGCGACAAGTTGATCACGTCGATCCCCTTCCACGCCGCCCCTGCGCCCCAGTCGCGGCTGCGGTTGTGGATGCACCAGTCGAGCGCCTCGGCCACGCCCAGTCCGTAACCCGTGTCGCCGAGCACCTTGACGTCGACGAACCGGGCTTGCGGCGCGACCCCAGGCGCGTAGCCGCTGGACCCGCCACTGCCCAGCACGATTCCGGCAATGTGCGTGCCGTGCGCGTGGGTGAATGCGCCACCGCGGTCCTCGGGATCTTCGCTACCGTTCATGGGCGTATCGAGTGCTGAATCGCCCGTGGTGAAGCTCGCACCGCCCACGCGCCGGCCGGTCAACGACTCGTGGCCGGGGTAGGGTCCGTCAGCGCTGTCATTCACTCCCGTATCGAGCAATGCGACGATGATCCCATCACCGGTCGCGCCACCTGTGCCTTGCCACGTCGGGAAGACTTCCTGCGTCGTATCCACGACGCCGGCGCTGGCCAGGTCCTCGCGGGATTCCGGGTAGAGCAGCGTCACCACCTCAAGCCGCTCGACGGAGGGCAGTGCCTTCGCGGCCTGTGCCTGGGCGAAGGTGGCGAGGCTGCGCACCACGGGGACGGCTTCGAAGCGATGCAGGACCGGCATCCCTATCGCCGACAACGCCGCGATGTCGGGAGCACCGGGCGGCGCCTTGAACACCACGTAGACACCGTAGACGAGATCGGTCCCGGCGCGCGTCACCTGGAAGCGTTGACGGCCCAGCGAATCCCCGCCCGCGAACGAGAACGAGTAGCCCAGCAGGTGCACTGATTCCATCCGGTCGTCCAGGCCATCGCTGTCGTCGTCCCAGATGAACGGCGAGGAGGCGCGCGCCATGACGGCGGAGCCCGCGAGCAGCAGGCACACGAGGACGGTCGCGAACAGGCGGGTGCCGCGCTGCGCGGGTGACCCGTTGGGGCGAGTTGGCTGGGAGGGATGGTTCACGGGGTCATCCTGCGGGATGGGTCTTGAGCCGGACTTGAGCGGAGTGGGTAACGTGTTGCGGCACAACTGATTCGACGTGTATAGCCAGGCGCGGTTCAGCGTCTGCCCCGAGCGCGCGCGCGACTCGCGAAGCAGTTTCCGGCAGCGGGTCGACGGCGAGTTCCTCGTGGAGCAGGGACTTCAAGCGTTCCCATTCGACCAACGCCGCGCGGCGGTTCCCCAGGCGCACGAGGCACTCGATGATCGCCGCGCGCGTGGACTCACGATAAGCATCGAACTGCGCCGCGACGCGGTAGTTCGCGAGCGCTTCTTCGACCGCGCCGCTGGCATCCAGCAGCGACCCCAGCTCGAGATGCGCGCGTTCTAGCCGGTCCCGCATTGCCGATTGCGCCTCGGATGCCCAGTCCTCGTAGCACCCCTCGAGGTAGGGCTGGCGCGTCAGGGCCAGCGCCCGCGAGAGAGCGGCATGCCGCGAGGTGTCATCGGGCGCGAGCCGCGCTTGCTCGAACGCGCGCTGGAGGTCCCAGACGTCGCAGCTCATGGGGTACCCCGGGTTCAGCCGGTACGTTTCGTTTTCACGCAACAGCGGCGGCACTCCGGTCGCCGGCAACACGCGCCGGATATACGAAAGCGTCGGGTGGAAATTCTTGCGCGCCGCGGCGAGCCTGCGGGGTGGCCAGAACGCGTCCAAAAGTTGGTCGCGAATTGCGCCGTGGGGATGGATCGCCAGGTGAACGAGGATCAGGAACGCGCGCTGAGAACGCCAGGTCGAGGCCGGTACCGGACGCCCATCGATCAGGAGCCGGGGCGTGCCGAACAACTCGAGCCGGGCGGTGGCGCTCCGCGTGGGCGCTGCCGTGCCGCGGGATAGTCGCGCCTCGATGTGCCGCTGCGCGGTGCGTGCCGCGGCCTGGAGCGCGCGACGCGGTTGCGTGATCCCGCCGAGCTGCGCGGCGGTGGGTGCCCCGCCTACCTCGCCGAGGATGGCCACGATCGCCTCGGCGCTGGCCGGTGAAGCCTTGGCAAGCATCGCAAGCAAAGGAGCCTCGATCGCGGTGCCCGCTTCGACGAGCGCCGCGGACACGGTGTCGATCTCGACGCCCGCCTGCAGCGCACGCAGCAGCGGTGTGGCGTCCTCGCCCGCCTGCAACTCGAGGAAGTAGCCATAGCCCCGTTCGCGCACCAAACGCAACGCCGTCGCGATGTGGTCCTCCACGCCGGCAGGCTCACCGAGCGCGATCAGCGATTCGGCCAGCCAGTAGTGCACCCGCATGCGCTGGAACTCGTTTTCCTCGGCATCGGCGCGCCCAACCAGCGGCAGCAACCGGTCATGCGCCACCTGCGCCCGTCCAGCCCGTAGTTCACACCATGCCAGCGTTGCGGTGAACTCGGTGAAGCGCGGTTGGTCGGGCTGAGCGCCCAATCGCGCCAGCGCTTCTTCCAGGAACCCGACGGCGCGCCGGTATTGGCCGCGAATGCAGAAGATGCGCCCTCGCAGCGCGAGCAGGTCACCGGCGATCACGTCCATGCGCTGCTCGCGATTCAAGCCATCCGCCGTGCGCAACTCCGCCAGCGCGCCATCGAGGTCCCCACTCTGCGCGAGTACTTGCGCCAGCGCCTCGCGGCAGGTGATCTCCTGCGCCCGGTTCGAGAACGCCTGCGCGGAGCGAAGGCCCTCCTCCGCGGCCGCGCGGGCGTCGGCCAGTTCCCCGAGTTCGGCGAGCAGGAACGCCAAATTGGACAGGTATAGCGGTGCGCGAGGGGACGGCGCGCCCCGTACACATGCGAGTGCGGCGCCAAACTCATTGGCGGCCTCGCGAAACTTGCCGCTCGCGGCGAGCGCCATGGCGAGATTGTGGATCGTCGGAACGACCAGCTCCTGGTCCGCGGAGCCGGGAAGTTTTCGCCGCACCTCGTCGAGAATCCTCACCGCGGCCGCGTACTGTCCGAGATAGAAATGCGCCCCTGCCTTGCGCTGCAACAGCCGGATCTGCGTCTCGAGGTCCAACCCGGCAGCCATCGCCAACCCACGTTCGGCGAGTCCCAGCACCTGCGCATGATGGCCGCGCATGTTGAGCACCTTCGTTTGGCCGAGCAGTACCCGGCACTCGAGCGCGCGTGCGCCCGCCGCGCGACAGCGATCCATCGCCTGCTCGTAGAGACGTTCGGCGTCGTCCCATTGGCCGAGCAGTTGACGGCAGTCGGCGAGTGTGACGAACAGTTCGAGGTTCGACTCGACCACCGCCTCGGGGAGGTCGAGCAGGCACTGCAGCAACGTGCCGGCTCTGCCCTGGCGGAGCATCGGCCGCGCCAGTCGGATCACCAGTTCGGTCGCTTCTTCCGCTGCTCCGGCAAGTAGAAAGTGGCGCAGCGCCTGCTCCGTTTCGCCGCGGGCCGCGAGCGCGCTCGCGGTGTCTCGCTCGAGCGCATGCAGCACCTCGATGCCGCGTTCCGCGATGAGGCGGCGCTGGAGAAAATTTCGCACCAGGTCCTGCATCTGGTAGGTCGTCTCGCCGCTCGACCCAAATGAACGCAGCACGCCACGCTGTGCCAACCGCTGCAAGACCGGGCGGACCTCCCGGAGGCCACTCAAGGTCGCGGCCAGCGAGGCATCGAAGCGGTCCGGCGTCACCAGCCGCTCGAGCAGGTTTCGCTCATCCGGCTCGAAGCGGGAGTAGAGCTCGTTCGACAGGTAGTCCTGCAACTCGAGCGCCGAAGTGCGGAATTCGGACAGGATGTTCTCGAGCGCGCGATCGGGGCTGCGTCGCATGGCTTCGCGGACCAAATGCACGGCGGTCGGCCAGCCTTGCGTCGCGGTCTCGAGGGCGATCGTATCAGCCTCGTCGAGCGCCATGTCATAAGTCTCGCGAAACAACTCGGCGAGTTCTTCGCGGGTGTAGCGCAGGTGGCTCGAGTCCAGGTCGAACACTTCGTTGCGCGTGCGCATGCGGTCGAGCCCGAGCGGCGGCACCGTGCGCGAACTCATGAGCACGCGAGCGCTTGCGGGCAGGTGGCGCAGCAGCGAATCGACCACCGCGACGACGGCGGGATCGCCTGCCACCTCGTGGAAGTCGTCGAGCACGACGAGCAGCGGAGGGCCGCGCCGAGCCGCGAGCACGCTGGCGAACACCGCCCCGAACCGGCTGACCCCGTTGCCGGAGCGTAATTCCGCCAGCGTGCGTTCAAGCGCGCGGGCCTGGCGCGGCATTTCCTGGCGCAGGCCGGCGACGAGGTAGCTGCCGAACACCACGGCGTCGGCGTCCGAAGGCATCAGCGAGTACCACAGCACCGGGCGCCGCAGCCCCGCGACATAGCTCGCTAGCAGCACCGTCTTGCCGAAGCCCGCTTCCGAGACCACCAGTGTGACGGGTCGCTCCGCATGCGCTGCAAGCGCGGCCAGCAGTCGCGGCCGCTGCAGCACGTCCCGGCCGAGATTGGGGCGGTCCAGCTTGGCGCGCAGGATCGGCGAGTCGGGGTAAGTGTGCTTGGGCTGGCGAACCACGGTGGTTTTCGGCACGCAGCGCTCCGGCGTCTGGGGATGGACGCGCCAGGGAGGCGCCCCCGCGACCTGCATTATTGACTCCCATTGAGGATATCACTAATCCGATCGTTCTGCGGCCGGGGAGGCCATCGTCGCAGGTCGCCCGGGGAGGGGCGATCTTGAGCCGGTTCAATCGGTTGGAGGGCCACGCTGGCCGATGGCGGTTCGCCGCGCCTCGTACGCCCGGTATTGCAGCGCTTCCGCCAGCCGCAGCGCGCGATGCAGTGCACGCGCGAGAATTTGTGACCGGCGGTGCGTTTAGGTCATGGCCCGAATGCAGCGCACCCTGTGTCGCGGCCGGCGCATCAAAACGGCAAGCGTGGGAAAATTCGCCCAGCGTCCGGCGCGAGAATCCCGTGGCGCCGGCTGCCGGGGCGCGAGACCATTGTGCTCCGCGCATGCGATCCCCTCAGCGCGCGAGCCAACGAGGCTTCCTGCCATGCAACTCCAGCGGCTGCTCGCACTTTACCGGCGGCACTTTCGTGACCCGCGGCGTGAGCGCATGTTTCTCGCTTCGCTCGGATTCTTCGTCACGTTTGCCCTGACGCGCCTGACGACTCATCACCTTCGCGACAACGTCATGGGCGCGGGGCTGCTGATCGGCGGCACCCACGTCCATCACCTCGTGTGGGGCATCGTGCTGTTGCTGGCCGTCGGCTACCTGTCGATGATCCAGCCTGGCGCGGGTGACCTGCGCGCCGCCCACCGCTATGGCAGGGTCACTTCTTTGCTGTTCGCGATGGGGGCCGCGTTGACGCTCGACGAGTATGCGCTGTGGCTCAACCTGCGCGATGTCTACTGGACGCATGAAGGCCGCGCGAGTATCGACGCGGTGATGCTGTTCGGTGCGCTCGTCTCCGTTGGTCTGTGGGGCGGGCCGTTCGTGCGCGCAGTCGGCCGACAGGCCCTGCGGCCCTGGCGGAAGTTCAGGCCGGTTGCGCCGCTCATTGGAACGGCAGGAAAAACGCAAACAGATTGTGTGCCGCAAGCAGAAGTGCTGTGACGGTGAGGAAGGCCCACGCGAGGCGGCCGCGGTCGCGCCATGACTCGGCGATGATCACCATCCACAGCGGCACGAACTCGAGTCCCCACAGGAACGGCTCGACCGGGTTGAACCACGTGTAGAGCAGCCAGCCGGTGATGGCTTGCACCCAAATCATCGTGAGCAGGGCATCGCCCGCCATCGCCCGCCGCACACTGAAGACTGCCGCCCCACACAGGAGTCCGGCCATGCCGAGCGCCGCCAGCAGCGACAGTGCATACCCCAACAGGTTGCGCGCGGGCTGGTGGAACAGGAGCGATGAAGGCTGCAGTTGCCCTGGCGTCCAGCTGCCACGGAACACGTAGTGGGGTAGCACCGCGATGCCGGCGCCCGGCGGCCGTGGCTCCACCGGCATCACAAACGCATACAGCGACACCGCGCGGCCGACTCGCAGCAGGGGCCCCGGCGACAGGTTGGCGGGGCGCTCCAACGACTGCTCGAGTTCGACGCAATCGTCGCGCATCAGCAGTGTGGAAAGGACTTCGTCGGGCCGCACGCCGAGGTAGCCCCACGCCATCACTGCGCTGCCCGCGAGCCCCAGCACGGCGACGATCGCCAGGTCGAGCATCCACTCACGCCACCGCAGCCGGAGTGCCGGCAACAGCGGCAGCACGGCACTCGCCGCGGCGAAGCGGAACAGGTCGGCCCGCAGCCATCCGGCGGCAACCAGCGAGACGACGAACAGCGCGCGCGCGCCGGGAGTTCGCCCGCCGGGGACGCGCAGTTTCGCGAGCGCCAGCAAGTACAACACGACCGCCGTCACCGCAAGGCAATGCGTCTCAAATGCGGAGAAGTGGAACCACACCGGCAGCGCGACTCCCGTGAGCAGAAGCAGCGCACAGCGTTGGGGGGAGCCCAACCGCAATTCGAAGAGCAATCGCCGGAGCGCGACCAGAAACAGCAGCCCCGACAGCACGGTGAATAGTTTGAGGTAATGAAACGCGGACAGCGGGTCTGCGCTGAAGACGAACTGCCACACCCGGTAGCCGGAGTCGAGCAGGATGTGGTGCAGCAGGTGGTTCTGCGGGTTCCACGGATAGACTCCTCCGCGCCACAGCGATTCGATCAGGTAGTAGCTGTCCTGGCCGAAGATCTCCAACGCGCTGTGCGCGGGACTTAAGGGCCCAAAGCCGAACGCGTACAAGGCGCACAGGCATGCCATGACGCACGACTCGGGCAGGCCGGGGAGCCAAGGATGATGGCGGGGACGAAGGGACATGGATCCGGTGCGCCTCCTCAATGATGGGACACGTCAAAGGTACGCATGAAGCCGGGATGGTCCAAGCAGCCCGCTGCCGGGGGCCCTGCCGGAAGGCGGTGAACTGTTCCCCTCGGGAGCCGACGTACTAAGCTACGCGCATGATCGAACTGCTGGTCCAGCAGCCGCTGCTGCTGTTGTTCATCGTGCTGGCGCTGGGTTTCGCGCTCGGGCGCGTCTCGTTTCGTGGCGTCAGCGTTGGCGTCGCCGCCGTGCTGTTTGTCGGCCTCGCGGTCGGCGCGCTCGACCCGCGGTTGCAGTGCCCGGAGATCGTGCAGCGGCTCGGGCTCGTGCTGTTCGTCTACACCGTGGGGCTCTCGACGGGGCCGGGGTTCGTCAGCGCGCTGCGCCGGGGTGGCCTCCGTGATGCGTTCTTCGCGGTGGGCGTTCTGGTCGCGGGCGCCGGGCTGGCGCTCGCCGCGCAACGAGCGCTGCACCTGAGCCCCGCGCTCACCGCCGGACTCTATACGGGCAGCCTCACCAATACGCCCGCGCTCGCCGCCGTGCTCGAGCGTGTGGGGACGAGTGGCGCCACCGGCCCCGGAAGCCCGTCGGCCGCGGCCGTTGCGGCCTACGCCGTCAGCTATCCCATGGGTGTCCTCGGCACCTTACTTGCCATCGTGCTGGCCCGGCGCACGCTGTTCCGCAACGCCATCAGCGAACCACGCGAGCCGATGGTCGTGATGATTGCGCGCGTCACGCGTCCTGAAGCCTCTCTCAAGCCGCTCGGGGAATTGGCGCACTCTCGAGGCTGGCGCACGCGCTTCGGCCGTCTCAAACGCGACTCGGAAGTGATGGTGGTCGACCCGCGCGAAGCGTTGCGGCCGGGCGACCTCGTGAGCCTCGTCGGCCCCGCCAGCGAACTGCCTGCGGTGATCGCCGTGCTGGGGGAGCGCTCGTCCGACCGCATCGATCTCGACCGCCGGGTGCTCGACTACCGCCGCATCTTCGTCTCCAATCCCTCGGTGCTCGAGCGCCGCATCCGCGACCTCAAGGGACTCCGTCGGTTGGGCGCGCGCATCACGCGGCTCAGGCGCGGCGACCAGGACGTTGCCTTCACCGGGGGCACCGTGCTGCAGCCTGGTGATCGCGTGCGCGTGCTCGCACCCGTTGGGCGCATGCAGGAAGTCGCACACTACTTCGGTGATTCCTATCGTGAGCTCGCCGAGGTCGATGTGCTGACCTTCGGGCTCGGCGCGGGGCTTGGTTTGGTGCTCGGTATGATCCCGATCCCGCTGCCCGGCGGCTGGACGTTTCAGCTTGGGCTCGCCGGCGGACCGCTGATCGCGGGGCTGCTGCTCGGCTGGCTGGGGCGAAGCGGCCCCATCGTTTGGGTCATGCCCTATGGCGCCAATCTCACCCTGCGCCAGCTGGGGCTGGTGCTGTTCTTCGCTGGAGTGGGCACGCGCTCGGGCTGGGTGTTCGCAGAGTCGCTGGCGCACAGCGGAGGCCTGCCGTTGTTCGCGGCCGGCGCGATCATGACCTGCAGTGTCGCGTGGATCTCGCTCTGGATCGGCCACACGCTGTTGCGCATCCGGCCCGCCCTGCTCGAGGGCATGGTCGCAGGCATCCACACGCAGCCCGCGGTGCTCGCGTTCTCGAAGCTCGGCACAGAGGACGATGGACCGGACGTCGGTTGCGCGTCCGTGTACCCGCTGGCGACCATCGCCAAGATCATCCTGGCGCAGCTGCTGCTAGGGGTGGTCATCCGGCAATAGCAAGTTGAACGGCAAAGTCATTGCGTGGGCAGGCGAGTTGTCCGCCCGGCCACATAAATCGCCCGGCCGCACATATCGCTTGACTGGGCACCCACGGAAGGCCAATTTCGCGCGAGCGCTGAAGGAGTCATTTCTCCCCTCCGGAGATTCCAGTTCAGCGTCCCCCTCCAATCAGGGGTGCGGCGACCTCGCACCCGGCGGGATGTGCCGCAGTGACCACCGAATCGTATCGGTCGCGAACCCGAGTGTTCAGGGTGCCCTCCCGGCTCGCGATGCTGTTTGGGCTCTTGGTCAGCGTAGCCGGTGCCGGGGTGACCCGTGCTGCGGACATCCAGTGGGTCAATGACGCGGGCGGAAACTGGGCCGACCCGGGCAACTGGAGCCCTGCGCAGGTTCCGGCCGTGGACGACCGGGCGCTGATCACCCTCGCCGGGACCTACTCCGTCACGATTTCATCCGCTGATGCGCCCATGCTCGATGGGATCACTATAGGCGGAGCACCTGGCCAGCAGACTCTGCACCTTGACTCCGGGGCCTCCGTGTCGGTCATCGGCTCCACTCAGGTGGGCACCACGGGCGTCGTTCGCCTCGATTCCACGACGCTCTTCGTGACGAACGGCAGCATGACGAACCTTGGCCGAATCGAGGCGATCTCCGCGCGGGTCCAGGCGGATCTTGGTCTCGAGAATTCCGGCGCGATGGAGCTTTCCGATTCCCATATCAGCGGTAAGCTCACGAATCGTGGCACGACGCGGACCATCGGCCTGGTGTCCTTCGCGACGTTCATCAACGCGGCCGGCGCCACACTCGATGCATTTCCGGGGACAGCGGGTCCCGCCGGGGCGGGGATGGATACGCTCGTCAATCGTGGGCACATTGCCTTGAATGGTTCGGCAAGCCTCGTCGCAGGGGACCTGCTGTCAAACGAGGCGTTTGCCGTGCTCACGCTGGCCGATTCTGCCACCACTTTCTCGGTGCAGACGATCAATGCCGGCGTGATCCGCGTCGCCGTCAATGCCCATCTGGTCGGGGACTACCAGCAGCTTTCCAGCGGCGAGTTGGAACCTCACTACAGCGCGTCCACGCAGTCGTACTGCATCATTGGCGATCTGGCCGCGCTCGACGGCACGCTCGCTCCTGTCTTCGAGGGGGGCTACGTCCCGCCGACGGGAAACCTCCCGCTGATCTTCTCCACAACATCCGCGGGCCAATTTGCAATTGTGAACCAGGCGGGTACGGGTGGGGTTCAGGTGCGCCCATTGTATCTTGATCACGTCTACCTTCAGGTTTTGAGCGAAGCGATCGCGATCTATCCGTTGCGCGGCGGGGACTCGGGCACACTCAGCACCGTCATTTTCGGTTCCCGGCTGAGTTCGGTCTTGGCGGCTCGACTGCGTCGCGCTGGGGAGAGCGACGTCGTAGCCGATCCGGTCGCCCGCGATTCCGTGACCGGGGATGTGAGCGCGCGCTTCGATCTCACGGGACAGACGCACGGAAACTGGGACGTCGTGCTCGATGGCCCCGCTGGAGCGAGCGAATCGTCGGTGAACGCCTTCACGATCGAGGCTGCGATCCAAGAGCCGGTACGTGTCGAGGTTTTTGGCAGGAACCGCTTGCGGCTCGGGTCCCATTCGGATTGGGCCATCTCGATGTCTAACCCGGGCAACGTGGACGCACTCGGCGCGCTTCAAATCGTCGTCCCCGCGGGGCTTGGCTGGGAGTTGTCCGTCCAGCGACCGGGGAGGGCCGTCGCGAGCGGAGTAGCGGGACAGTTTGAACAATCAACGACGCTGATCGTGCCGGACTTCGTGCTTCCCCCCGGGATGAGCCTGACCGGGCTGAAGATCCGGCTCACGGCTCCCGCGGCTGTGGTAACTCCTGACGTAACGCTTCAGGCGCGATGGTTCCAGGAATGATCTGGCGCGCGATTCTGGTAGCACTGCTCTGCTCCGCGCTGGCGCCGGCCGGCGCGCGTGCCCAATGTGGCCCGCCGGGGAGTCCCCCGTGCATGATGGACGCGTCCGAGACGACCGACTGCTGCCAGCCCATCAGCCTGGTGAGTTCGTACGACCCGAACGACAAGGTCGGCCTGCCGGGGTTCGGGGTCCTGCACTCGGTCTCGGA
>JAYSRO010000474.1:0-4324 GCA_043720995.1 Candidatus Eiseniibacteriota bacterium | reverse complement strand
GCACGCGGTCGAACAACGCCATACAATCGGCGCCGCGCATGCGGATGCAGCCGTGGGACGCGGGCTGGCCGACGGCCGCTTCGTGGTTGGTGGCGTGGATATAGATGTAGCGCTCGAGCGAATCGAACCCTTCGCCGCGATTGACGCCGGGCTCCAAGCCATCCAGCGTCAGGATGCGCGTGAGGATCAGGTCTTCGCTCTCGTCCTCGCCATTCCAGATGCGCCCTGTCGGCTCGCGGCTCACGAACTGCGTCCCCGGCGTCGCTTTCGCGCCGATGCGCGCGTGCACGCGGTGCCAGCCGGGCGGAGTGCGATGCGATCCGCTCTCGCCACCCACACCGAGATAGGCGGTCGACACCGGGTACTCGACGACGATTTGGCCATCGACCAGCAGGGCGAGCCGCTGCTGCTGGACGTCGACGAGAACCAGGCGGTCCGGCAACGCGCCGAACGGCGATAACGGGCGCGCGAGGGCTTCGGCGGCGCGCGCGTTCCAGCGGGTCGAGGCAGCAAGCGAGGTGGACGCCATGCGCGGACTCTGCCACATGCGCCACCCCACGAAAAGGCCGGCCCCCATGGGGAGCCGGCCTCTCGAGTGCGACTACGACTGGGTGTTCCGGCGTTACGGAATCAGCACGATGCTGCGGGTGATCGACTGGTCGTTGTAGCGCAGCGTCGCGAAGTACATGCCGGGACGCATCTGCGCGCCACGCAACGAGACGTTCTGCTCGCCGGCCGGACGCTCGCCGTCGACCAGCGTCTGCACCAGCTCGCCAGCGACGTCGAATACCTTGAGCGACACGTTGCCGCTCTTCGGCAGGGCGAAGTGCAGCGTCGCCGTGCGCGAGAACGGGTTGGGGAATGCGCCACGGAAGCTGAGCTGCGCGCCGCCGATCGCCGACGCTGAACGCGCCAACTCGGTGGTGCCGCCACCCACGGTAATATTACCGCCGCCTGCGACGAGTGCGGCGTTCAGCAGGTTCGGGCGATAGACCGGCACGATACCGTCCATGCGCACGTCCTGACCGGCCGTCCACGTCGTGTAGCAAGCATCATCCGAGTAATCCATGTAGTTTTCGATCGGATCGTTGCCGGCTGTCGCGCAGGTGTTCTTGCCCACCGGGCAACCCGACGTCGCGGTGCCTTCATCCGGGGTATCCGACACCTGGTCGCCAGGGGCAACGCAGCCGCCCTGGAACGTGTGGTAGAGACCCAGGTAGTGACCGACTTCGTGTGCCAGCGTACCGCCCAGGTTATAGGGCGCAAGATAGCCGCCCGGGACCGAGCCGTAGTGGAATACGACGCCGTGATGCCAGTCGCTCTCCGCGTATGAGTTCGGGAAGTAGGCCCAGCCGAGCAGATTCTGGCCGAGCGCGCACGAGTAGATGTTGAGGCGATGAATGACATCGGTGGCCAACGCCTGCTTGGCGTTGCGCTCCTTGGAGGAGCCCGGCGTCATGGTGAACCACTGACGGTTATCTGTGCGATCCACGCTGGCCAACACGAACGTGTATCCCGTGTTCGCGCCACCGTAGAATCCCGCGTACGCCTTGTTCATGTAAGCGATCTGCGCATCGATCTGCGACTGCGGGACGTTGCCGGTCGAACCGTTGTAGATCACGTGCCATGCGACTTTGATCTGACCGCCGACGGCCATGGTCTCGAACGGGTGGGACTTGCGGAAACTCTCGACCGCCTGCACCACGGCAGTCATCTGCTCTGGGGTGGCGTCGGGCGTGGCGCAGTTGCGGTGGTTGATCGCGCCGCCGATTCCAGCCTCAGACACTTCGGCGGCGTGGGCGAGGGCTGCGGTGAACGTGCAGAGAGCCAGGGCAAGGGTGAGCGTCACAAACTGCTTTGTGGTGGTACGACGCTTCATTGGGCACCTCCGTTAACCGAACAACACGCTAGGGGAAACGTAAGGCGTACGGTTGGGAGACCTCGCATGCGGCGAGCATCCGTTCGCCTTATCATTAACTTGACACCAAGCACCCCACCCTGCCAACCCCTAAATTGGGGTGAGTGCACGGAGGGTTGCGGCCGGGGCTGAACCCATTGAGACTACGAGTCTTGTGATTCCCCCTGTCTGGACACCCCTGTCGGAACTTAAGGAACGCCTGCGCGGCCTCCTGCCCCGGCGGCGCCGTACACGCTGGACGGTGTTGGTGGGACTCGTCGTGTTGGCGGGTGCGATCTGGCTCAGCTTCACAGCTCGCGTCACGGCGCTGCGCGAGATGCGCACCACCGGTCCGGGCTGGAGCTATCCCTCGCGGCTGTACTCCGCGGATGTTCCGCTCACCGCCGGCGCGCGGCTGTTCGCGGAGCCGCTGGTACGCCAGTTGGAAGCGCGCGGCTATCGGCGGGTGGCGGGACGTGCTGTGGCTCCCGGCGAATTCACGGCTTTGGCGAGCGGTCTCGAGATCGGGCTACGCGGCTTCCACGCGGCGGACGACCCCGCGGGCCACGGCGGTCCCGAGCGCGTGCGCGTGTTGTTCGGTCGCGGCGGAGTCACCACGGTCGACAGGCGCGGCGGCTATCGCGGCTACCCGGCACCCGATCTCGCGCACCCTCCCCGGCTCGAGCCGATAGCCTTCGCGACCGTGCTCGATTCGCTGCGCGTCCGGCGCACCTGGTTGCCGCTCGCGCGCGTGCCGCGCGTGGTGCAGGACGCCGTGATCGCCTCGGAGGACCGGCGCTTCCGCCAGCACCTTGGGCTCGACCTGCGCTCGAACGCGCGCGCGCTGTTCGTCAACGTGGCTGCCGGCGGCCTGCGCCAGGGCGGCAGCACGCTGACGCAACAGTTGGCGCGCGCCTTGTTCCTCGGCCGCGAACGGACTTTGCCGCGCAAAGTGGCCGAGGCAGCGCTGGCCATGGGCCTCGAGCTGGTGCTATCGAAGGAGGAGATCCTCGAGATGTACTTGAACTCCGTGTACTGGGGGCAGGACGGCGGTGATGGCGTCGCCGGTCTGGCCGAAGCCTCGCGTCACTACTTCGGCGTGCCCGCGGAATCGCTGGGTCTGGCGCAGGCGGCATTGTTGAGCGGAATCATCCCGGGGCCCAATGCGCTCTCGCCATTCCGGCGTCCCAACCTTGCGACGCGCGCGCGCCACCGCGTGTTGATGGACATGGTCGAGCTGGGGCGTATCGACTCTGCCGCGGCGGGGCGGGCGGACCGTGCTCCGCTCGGTCTGCGTCATCAACCACCTCCCGCCGACCGCTTCCCTGCGGCGAGCGGTTTCGTCCGCGATGAGCTGTCGCGGAGGCTCGGCGCGGGTGCCGCTGAACACATGGGACTCGCCGTGTTCACGACGATCGATCCCGTATGGCAGGCCGACGCCGAATCGTTGCTCGTGATGGGGCTCAACGAACTCGAACCGCCGCGCGGACGGGACCTGCTGCAGGGCGCGTTCGTGGCGATGAATGCGAGTGATGGCGCGGTGCGCGCGATGGTCGGCGGACGTGACGACCAGCAGGGCGAATTTAACCGCGCGACGCAGGCACGACGGCAGCCGGGCTCGGCGATCAAGCCGATCGTCTATTCGGCGGCGCTCGATCCCACGCGCGGCGCGCCGCGCTTCACACCCGCGAGCACCGTCTCCGACCAGCGGCGATCGTTTGATACACCCGAGGGCCCGTGGACGCCGCGTAACGACCAGGAGGACTATCACGAGCAGGTGACGCTCGCGAAAGCATTGGCCAAGTCGCTCAATGTCGCCACGGCAAACCTCGTGCAGTTGATCGGCCCCGGCACCGTCGTGCGCTACGCCGAGCGCTTTGGCCTTGGGCTACTCAAGCCTGTCGCGAGCATCGGGCTCGGCTCCAACGAAGTGACGCCGCTGGCTCTGACCTCGGCTTACACGGTGTTCGCGAATGCCGGCATGCATGCGCAGAGCACAGGCCTGCGCGCCATCGTGGGGCATCACGCGGGCAATCCGTTGCCGCGGCTCGCCGCGCCCACGCGCGTGCTGCCCGTCGAGACCGCCACGCTGATGACGGGATTGCTCGAGAACGTCGTGAACTTCGGCGTCGCCTACCCGCTGCGCCATGACTATGGATTCACGCGGCCCACCGCGGGCAAGACGGGCACCACGAACGACTACAACGACGGCTGGTTCGTGGGCTTCACGCCCGATGTCGTGGCGGGAGTATGGGTAGGGCACGACCAGCCGCGCTCGCTGGGCGGACCCTCGTCCGACACCGCGCTGCGCGTGTGGGCGCGCGTTATGACACGGTTGCTCTCAGGAGTACCGGCGACCGAGTTCGCATCGGATAAGGGCTTGCAACTCGCGTGGATCGATCCCTACACGGGCGGCCTCGCGCGCAG
>JAYSRO010000473.1:0-9291 GCA_043720995.1 Candidatus Eiseniibacteriota bacterium | reverse complement strand
TTCGCGATGGCGCGCCATCGCGGACAACGTCAGGGCGATCAGGGTGTCCGGCAGGTGCGGCGCCAGCGACGCCATCGGCGTGGCTTCGCCCTCAAGGTGGCGGAACAACACCTTGACCGGCGTCTCCGCCGTGTAGGGGCGGGTTCCGGTCAGCATTTCGTACATCACGATGCCCACCGAGTAGATGTCGCAGCGATGATCGACTTGCTCGGACGAGATCTGTTCGGGGGCCATGTATTCCGGCGTGCCGATGAGCAGCCCGCTCTTCGTGAGCCGCGAACCCTGCTCCTGCTGCCCCGCCGAAGCGAGACCAAAGTCCACCACGCGCGTCTCGTCATCCGCACCCACGAGAATATTGGGCGGCTTGATGTCGCGATGCACCACACCGACCGCGTGTGCCGCGCCCAAGCCTGAGCACACCTGCGCGATCACACGCAGACTGCGGGCAACATCGAGCGGCGCTTCTTCGGACAGCAGCTTGCCGAGGTCGCGCCCCGGGAAGTACTCCATCGACACCGCGCGGGCACCGCCCAGGTCGAGGAAGTCATAGATACGAATCACATTCCGGTGCGTGATCTTGCGCGTCAGCTTCAATTCGAGCACGAAGCGCCGCTCGGCGCTCTCGTCGGCAGAAAATTGATTGTTGAGCACCTTGAGAATGATGTTCTCGCTGATCGCCTGGTCTTCCGCCAGGTACACCGTGCCGAACCCGCCTCGCCCGATCGCGCGGAGGATCCGGTAGCGATCGAGCAGCGTCGTTCCCGCCTCGAGGTTCGCGAAGTTCATGTTGAGCGCCGGCGTCGAAGACGGGCTCACCGGTGAGGGTGAGACAGGCGTCGAGAGGCGGGGCGCATCTTCCGGGCGCTCGGTGCGGGAAAGCGAGCGCATCGGCCGGTTCGTTCCACCGCCGGACGGCGTATTCGAGCGGCCGGCCAGTTCGGTGATGCGGGACTTCTGCGCCGCATCGAGACCGTCCTGCGGGAACGACCGCAGCGCTTCGAGGACCGCATTGCGCGTCTCTTCGTGATCGCAGCGGCCCGCGGCGAGCAGCGGTTCAAGGGCGTCCAGGTGACCGATCGCCCCCAGCGCGCGGGCGCAGAACGGGCCGCAGCCCGGGTCTTCGCTCATCAACCGTGCGAGCCGGTCGATGGCGCGCGGATCGCGCGTCTTACCCAACGCATCGATCGCCCGCTCACGCACCCACCAGTCCGAATCCGTCAGCGATTCCATGAGCGGCTCGACCGCCATCGAGTTGGGCACTGCGTTGAGCACCTCAATCGCGTGACGGCGGATGAAGTCGTCTTCGTCGCGGAGCAGCCCGATCACCGCCTTCACGACACGCTCACCACCCAGTGTTCCGAGCGCGTCTGCCGCGCGCACACGCACCCACCAGTCCTGGTCGCGCAGTGCGCGCACGAGGTCCTGAATCGCTTCGGAAGTCGCGATCACGTTCAGCACCTCGACGGCGGCGCGGCGGGCGGTGTCCACTTCGTCGGTGAGCACCGCGATCAACAGCGGCACCGCCCGGTCGTCCGCCAGCGCGCACAGCGCGTCGATCGCGGCGGTCTGGACCTTGAAGTCGCCATCGCGCAGCAGCGGCACCAGGTCCGGCACCGCTCCGGTGGACTTGCGGGCCGTCAGGGCATTCACTGCTTCGAGCCGCACGCCCTTGTTCGCGTCCCCCAGAAGTCCACGCAGGGCACCCTCGGACACCGACGACGGGAAGCGCGCCAAGATACGCGCGGCACTGGCCCGGATGCGCACGTCTTCGGCGCGGGTCAGCGGCAAGATCGCGGCGATGTGAGCTTCGGGCAGGCTGCGCTCGAAGGCGCGCATCAGCATTGCCTGCGTTTCCCGCGAGTAGGCATCCATCTCGGAGACGATGCGCTCGATGGGCAGGTGCTCCATTCGGGCGACCAGAATCGTCTCGAGCGTGTTGCGGGACACTCCGGGCTGCGACAGCGCGGGCAGCAAGGTTACCGCCGGATAGTTATTCGACTCGCTGAGGATGCGGCTCACGCCGGAGACGATCGCCGGGTTCGGGGAGCCGAGGGCTCGAACAAACGTCTCCGCGGTCTCCGGCGACAGCAGGCGCTCGAGCACCGCGAGCGATGCCGGACGCGCCTCGCCATGACTCAACGACTCGAGCAGCGCGGGAATCACACTCGCGCCGTGAGCCACCAGTTCGTCCTGGAGGCCACGGATTGTCGCCTCATCCAGCGAATGGGCAGACTTGAGCCGCTGGACTCGTCGTTCGGCGAGAAAGTGACTCAGCAGTCCCATGTATGTCCCAAGGGCTAGTGACCCCGGCCTACCACTTCACGAACCGGGAAATGAAGAACATCGCGGCAGCACCCACGATCGCTCCCGCCGCGAACACGCCGAGAGTGATCCAGCGCTGCCGGACCGCCGCGGCCTTCTCGGTGATCGCGGCGTACGGATTGCCGGAGCCACCCTGCTGGGTGGCGGCAACCGTTTCGGCCTCGTGCGCCTTCGTGATCATCTTGTGCAGGTCGACCGTCGACAGCACCATCGTGCCGTCTTCGATCGTGGGGAGCGCGCCCTTCTCGTCATCCGCCGTGCCGCGACGATCCGTCTCGTACGACACGTGTAGACTGAACTTCCCGATCTGGATGACGTCCTGGTCATTGATGCGCGTGCTCGTGGCCGGCTTCTCATTGATGAGCGTGCCGTTCGCGCTGCCGACGTCCTGCATGACGTAGTCGCCATTGCGGGACCGCTCGAGTTGCAGGTGGTCGCGGGAGACTCCCGGGTTGTCGAGGAAGATGTCCGCTTCAGGATTGCGCCCAATCTTCACGCGCTCCTGATTGAAGACGTACGAGCGGATCGGACGTCCCTTCAAGGTGACGCGAACGCGCATCAGCACGTTGTCGGCTTCAGGCGCATAGCGTGCGGCAAAGTTGCCCATGGTGGAGCCTCCGAGAACGGCGGTCGGTCGCAGGTGCGATCACGAGAGTTATCGGAAGTTCCGGCGAATAGCTGAGCGAGGAGATTAAAATGATTGCAAGATGTTATGTGATAGCGTCTTACGACGCTCTCTGCGCGCTCCTCTGCGTGGATGTGCCCAAATGTGTAGCCCCTTGAACGCACCGGTGCCCTGCCATGCTACTGCGCTTCGTGACCAGCATTCCCGATGGCGGGAACTCGGGCGAGTTCGCCGGGGTGTTCCTCGCTGCGCGGTGGGTTCGCGAACGCCACGAAGCTCCGCAAGCGCAATTGGACCGGCTCCTCGAAATCCGCGAGTGGTTCAACGACCAACTCGATCGCCCAGCGCGATTCAACCGCTCACGCCGACCAAATTGGGCCCACAAGGCGCTCTCATGGTTTCGAGAGGGCGCCCACGAACACATCCGCCTCGCGCGCGAGATGGCCGCGATCGTCACCGCCTGCGGCTACCCCATCCGCGAAGTCCACACCCACCGCCCCGGCTACGTTGTCTACGAGGACGACTACCAGGTCGTCGCGGAAACGTTTGCGGAGACGCCGCGGTGAGAGAGGGAGGATTGGGGCGCCTCGGACGCGAGCGGGAACATGGATTCCTCGCCCAGACGCCGCGTTGCCGCAGTCGCCAGTTTGGAAGCAGGCGCCTCGCCCATCCTGATCGCTATCCGTCCATCGCCGCTGCTTGCCGATACCCAGTCGGGGTCGTGAACCTGAATGAGCTCGACCGCCGATCGAACCGCCGAGGAGGGAGCAATTGGGGATCTTGGCAAAGCTACTGATGAAGATTGCTCCAGCATTGTCCATCCACGTCGCCCGGGGAGCCTTTGTCTTCAAGAGCGCGCACGAATCGCTCACGCTGCCGACCATCCTGTATTGCGAGCCAACAGCCGCGGGACCAAGGGTCCTGTCTGTCGGCGAGGCTCCACAGGGGACAGAGACGGGCACGCGCGTGGATTCTGTTTGAGAGCATGCCGCCGGGCATGGAGCGTCGGTGGGCACTGGAGCAGTTTCTGATGTATGCGCTCCAAAAGATCATGCCCCCGGTGATCCTAAGACCCAGCGTTACGGTCACGGGCCTCGGCGCGCTCGACCCTCTCACGAACCGCCAACAGGCGGATCTTCTGACGTGCTCGCTGATCGCCGCAGGTGCAGCCCAGGTCGTATTCCCTGAAATCGAGCAGGTGACCTAGTCTTGCGACCCCCCGCGCTGCCATGACGGGGGTTCGAACCAGTGGGTGAAGTGCGACCGCGAGGCGGGGCCGATGAGTGCGACATTTCCAAGCGGGAGATCCTGGTTCAAGCGTGGCCGGCATCGGCAGTTGTCCGATCTGGAGCAAGGGTTTCTCTCCGCTCTGATCACCATGCTGAACGAGCTCTCTCCCGCCCAGGTCGATCCGGCGCAGACCGCGCTCACCCACGAAGGTGATTCGTTCCTGATCTGCCTGATCCCTCATCGGTGCCTCGGGGGCCTGACGATCGATATCGGCATCTCAACCAACGTCCGCATCAGCGTCTCCTGGGCCGACGTGTTCAACCTGAGCTATCACGACGACCTGGACATGGGCCACGTCATCGATTCGCACGAGATCGGCGACTTGTCCGCTCCCGACTTCGGCCCTGCGGTCCAGTGCGTGAGGGAACAATTGACGCGACCGCTGACGATGCGCACTTGGAGGGGGCGTGATGATTCCCACGTCTACGCAGAGTGCTTCTTGAGCAGCGGGCCCCGCATCGCCCAGATCGGGAAGCGTCCCTGGCGGGCTATCGAGTTGAAGGAGGGGGTTGTGTTTCGCTTCGTCGACACCGCGCCGCCACCCTTCACGTACCCCTCCTACGCTCCTGTTTGGTTCGAGTCCGAGTCAACCGCTCGGAAGAGACTGAAGGAAATCGACCGCAAATAGAGGCCTGGCGGTCGAGTTCGGAAATCGCGAAGGCTGAATTGGCCTTGTTCCCGGCCCTCCCCCAAGAGACAATTAGCTCCTTCGCTCGTAGGTCGGAACGCCCCACGTCGACTCGGAGCTTTGCCCATGGCCGCTCGCCCCTCACGCGCCTTCCTCGCCCTGTTGCTGGGGCTTGTTCTCGCCGTCCCTGCCTACGCCACGGGGGTGATCTGCGGCACGGTGCGCAATGCGGTCACGGCGAACCCCGTCGCCGCCGCGGGGATCTTCGTCCGGCAGACCACGGGGCAGTACACCGGCTACAACGGCGCCACCGATGCCACAGGCCACTACTGCATCGGAGCTATTCCGGCGGGCACCTACGACCTCGAGGTGCGCCTCGACGATTACCAGGTTGCGTATCGTCGTGGCATCGTCGTGACCAACGTGACGACCGGCGTCGATGTCGAAGCGCGCTTCATGAAGAGCACGTTGTTGCCGCCGTGGCCCAACCCGGGTCGCAGGAACGTCAGCTTCCGCATGCGCATCCGTGACACAGGGCCCATCGCGCTCGACGTCGTGGACGTGAATGGACGTTTGTTCATGGGCTGGACGGGACTCGCCGGAGCCGGCGAGGACCGAACCGTGAACTGGGACTTCCGCGACGCGACGGGGCGCACGCTGCCGGCGGGTCGTTACTTTGTGAGACTGAGCGCCGGCGACCTGATGGTCGTGCGCTCGTTCGCGCGTCTTCCTTACTAGAGAGGCAACTTCCAATGCTCCGATCCCCTCGCACCCCGAATCCGCGCCGCTACGCGACACTCGCGTGTGCTGGGGCGTTCACCCTGTTCATCTTGCTCGCATTTCAACTGGGGTGCGGCACCGCCAACCGGAGTGCGTTCGCGCCGCTGCCCGCACCTTCGGCCGGTGCGGTGATCGCAGGCTCAGCGCACGCGCAAGGTGGTTCGGCGCTGCAGGGAGTCGTCGTCACGCTCGAGGCGATCGACGGCGGTGTGTCGGCCAGCGTCTATCGTGCGATGCGCGGTCAGGCGCCCGCAGCCGCCGCGCGGAATTCCGCGGCCAGGCAGCCGCTCGCCAGCACACCGGTGCGAATCGGGGATCGCCTCACCAACGCGGCACTCGCGAGCCCGAGCCGCTCCACGGTGACCGATGTGCATGGCCGTTTCGCCTTCACCGAAGTACCCGCCGGCGCGTATCTCCTGACTGGGCTGGCGCAGAACCACATCGCGGGAATCGTGCGGGCGAACGTGAGGCCCTACTCCTCCACCGCGGCCGAGACGACGATCGTCGATATCGCGATGATGCCGACCGGCAAGTTCTACGGCAACGTCACGCTCGAGAACGCGACGAACCACCAGAGCACCGTCGTGTATGTGGACGGCAGCTCGTACGTGGCGGTCACCAATGCCGCCGGCAACTACACGATCGAAGGCGTGCCGGTGGGCAGCTGGGTCGTGCGCGGCACGCATCCCGGCTACCTCGATCGCTCGGTGTCTGGCTCCATCACCGCCGCTGGAGACAGCCTCCCGCTCTCCTCCTTCCAACTGCCGCTCAATTCGAACATCGCGCCGACGGCGAGCCCTGGCCCGCTGACTTCTCCTGTTGCGCACACGCTCACGGGGCTGTCCGGGACGGGCAGCGACGCCGACGGCTCGATCGTCCGCTACGAATGGGACTTCACGAATGACGGTACATTCGACTACTCGAGCGTCTCGACGGCGAGCACGACGCACGACTACGGCACGGCCGGTACCTACCTGGCCAAGCTGCGCGTCACCGACAACCTGGGCGCGATCGGGCTCGCGGTCGTGACGGTGAACGTGGTGGACGGCGTATTCATCTCGGCGAGCGGCAACGACGCCAACCCCGGCACCTACGACCAGCCGGTCGCAACGCTCGGCAATGGCTTCGCGATCGCGTCGATCTTCAACCGCAAGTACATCTACGTCGCGACGGGCACGTACACGGAGACGCCGTCGTTCCCCGCGGCTGCGGATGTGCGCGGCGGGATGACGAGCGGCACCACGTGGACGCAGACGCTCGGCAACTACAGCATCGTCAACGTCGGCACCTCGCCCGCCACGATTGCGGGCGCTACGACGGCGACGCTCGTCAGCGGCATGGACATCCGCGCAAGCAACCAGGTGACTCCGGGCGGCACGTCGATCGCGCTCCGCGTCTCGAACAGCACCTCGGCGTTACTGCTCACCGACTGCAAGTTCACCGCGGGCAACGGCGCGAGCGGTAGCTCGAAGCCGGCGGGTGCCAACGGCGGCCCCGCCTCAGGCGCTCCCGGCCAGTCCGGCGGCATCGGCGGCGCACCGGGCGGCGGCAACGGCGGCACGGGCGGAGGCGGTGGTGGCGGCAACGGCGGCACGGGTGGCCCCAGCCTCGGCTGCAACAGCGGCGGCTTCGGCGGCAGCACCTTCTCGTGCTCGCCCGGCGGCTCCGGCCAGACCGGCTTCAACTCCTGCACGCCCACTGACGGCACGAACGGCGCCAGCCTGGCGAACAGCGGCCAGAGCTTCGGTGGGGTGTGGACTCCCGCGGCCGGCAGTAATGGCGTCAACGGCTCGGGTGGCGCGGGCGGTGGCGGTGGTGGCGGCGGTGGAAATACGACGACGGGCTTCCTCTGCGGCAACACCGGCACCGGCGGCAACGGTGGTGGTGGTGGTGGCGGCGGCGGATACGGCACAGGCGGGGCCGGCGGCAACGGCGGCGGATCCTCGTTCGCGGTGTACCTCTACAACGCAATACCCACGTTCAGCCTGTGCTACTTCACGTCAAAGAACGCCGGCAACGGTGGTAACGGCGGCGGTGGCGGCAACTTCGGCCTAGGCGCGGGTGGCGCGAGTGGAATGGCGGGCAGCGGGACGCCCATCGCTGCCGGAACCGGAGGCACGGGAGCTGCCGGTCTTCGCGGCGGTGGCGGCGGCGCCGGCGGCGGTGGCGCGGGTGGCATCAGCGCGTGCGTCGCGAACGCCGGCGTGTCGGGCGGAAGCTACGACAGCAACTCGTTCACTACAGGTCTGCCGGGCAACGGCGGCAACGGCGGCACCCATCCGGTGACGTTCGTGACCGCGCCGACCGGCCTGACGGGGAGCGCGTCACAGACGGTGACGCTGCCGGGGAACTAGCAGCGCAGATCGCGCACCACGCGAGCAAATTGGGATTGGGGTAGCGGGTTCGTCCTGCTACCCCCTTCCCTTATCTGCGAACTGGTGCGGCCTGTCTCAGCGTTCGCCGACAAATTCCACCATCGCGCCCCCGCCATCCCCGGGAGCCACCCGGAGCATATGGCTGTCCTCGGCATCCACGCGGGAGAACCACACCCCATGATCCTCAAGCATGACTCGCCGAGGTAAACGAAGAAGAAGTAGTTCTACGTCAGAACCTGCGCGCGGACAAGGGCAGGCTCCTGAAGCTTCGTCGTCGGCATCCAGTCCATCCAACGTTGCAATGCGCTCATCTCGTCGATGCGGTCTCCAAGCGCAACCCTCGGCTCGCCGTGCTCTGCGGCACCATCGATGAGCTTGGTCGCGCTCACTACGGGTGCACGCGCGTGAGCTGCCGGGTCCCGCTGCCGTCGAGATTCCGCAGCGTGACGACTCCCCACCGACCCGTGGAATCCAGCCCCGAGAACACTGCCCGCGCCGAGACCGGGCTGAGCGCAATCGGGAATCCCGCGCTCACTCGCGTGTCACCAAGCGCCGCAGGCCACTTGCCCAGGCCCGAGCCGTCCGGCCGCATGGAGTAGGTTGCCCGGTAGGCCGAGCGCACGGGTTGGCACTCTCCCGGCGTAAAATCGAAGAAAATGCGTGTGTCATCGCTCGTCCACTGGGCGTCAAGCGGGGTGCCCACCATCGTTGCGATTCGAGTGTAGCCGGTGCCGTCGAGATTCATGACGAACATGTCGACAGCCTTGGGGTTCTGGGGGTTCCGGTAGCCTGATGCGATCACAACGCGCTTGCCATCGCGCGACATTCCAATATCCCCCGCAGTTGGCTGTCCATCGTGGAGAAACGCGCGGTCCGCACCGTCTGAAACGCGCAGAAGATGAAGGCCGCCCAGGGTATCCGGTTCGTTGTTGTGGTTACCGCGGCCATAGAGTAGGTACTCACCGTCTCGCGTCCACGTCGCCTTGTAGTACGGCCCGCGGTCGCGGGTCGTGAGCCCCGTCTCAACTCCCGTGGCCAAGTCGAGGAGGAGGATGTCGTGCGTGTCGGAGAGTGCCAAACGCGAGCCATCGGGCGACCACGAAATCCAATCTACGTCCTCGAAGAAGTTCGCAAATTCGTGGACGAGGCGTTGCGGCCCCCCGAGCGTGTCGACGATGTAGATTCCGGGCCGGAACACTCCCAGCGTGTCGCGGTTGCCCCGGTACGCGATGTGCGCCCCATCGGGGGACCACGCGAATAGATAACCATCC
>JAYSRO010000472.1:0-2125 GCA_043720995.1 Candidatus Eiseniibacteriota bacterium | reverse complement strand
AGGGCGCCTACTACGTCATGACGGATATCTCAGGTTTCGGCTTCGACGATGACGTCCGCTTCGCCCACCATCTGGTGGCCGATGGCGGCGTCGCGGCGGTGCCGGGCTCGAGTTTCTACGCTGATCCCGCGGCCGGCCGTCAGCGGTTGCGCTTTCATTTCGCGCGGCGGCGCGAAACGCTCGAATCCGCCGTTGAACGCCTTCACCGCCTGCGCGATCGCGCGCCGGCTTCCTGAACCGACACCGTTGCGGAGACCGTTCATGGCATTTCTTCGTCATTCGTCCTTGAGGCCGCTCGCGGTTGCGATGGCGCTGGCCCTGTTGCTCGGCTTTGGTCTTGCGCGTGGCCTGCACGCCACGGCGCAGCCCGGCGAGCCGGGTAGCGCCCCAACGGCACTCCCGGCCCAGCCCGGCTCGCCGGAAAACCTGCGCAGCCAGCTCGATGTGTTCTCACAGGTTCTCTACCTCGTCGAGAATAACTACGTCGAGCCTCCGGACAACGAGAAGCTGATTCACGGCGCGATCGACGGCATGCTCAAGACGCTCGACCCGCACACCGTCTACCTTCCCGAGAAGCGCGCGGAACGGATGGACGAGGACTTCCGCGGCGAGTACTCGGGGATTGGCATCCAGTTCGAGATTCGCGAGGGCGCGATCGTGGTGATTTCGCCGCTCGAAGGCACCCCGGCGTTCCGCCTCGGTATTTCGGCCGGTGACCGCATTACCGAGGTCGACCGCAAGCCGCTCGCGAAGACCATCACCAACGATGACGTGTTCAAGCTGTTGCGCGGGCCTACGGGTTCGACGGTCGAAGTCACGCTCGTGCGCGACGAGGTGCCGGATCCCATGCACTTCTCGATCGAACGCGCCAAGATTCCGATCGAGAGCGTGCCGTACTCCTACATGATCCGGCCCGGCGTCGGCTATGTGCGCATCGTGCGGTTCTCGCAGACGACGGGCGAAGAGCTCGAGAAGTCGCTCGCCACGCTCAAGGCCGCCGGCATGAAGTCGCTGCTGGTCGATCTGCGCTCGAACTCAGGCGGACTGCTGTCGCAGGCCGTCGATGTGCTCGACCAGCTCGTGCCCAACGACAAGCTGCTCGTCTACACGCGCGGCCGCATCCCGACCTCGAACGCCGACTACCGCAGCACGGCGCGGCCCAAGCTGGTCGGCGGCCCGATCGTGGTGCTGATCGACCACGGCAGCGCTTCGGCCTCGGAAATCGTCTCGGGCGCGATCCAGGACATGGACCGCGGTCTGGTCGCGGGCACGAACTCGTTCGGCAAGGGGCTCGTGCAGAACCAGCTGCGCCTGTCGGACGGCAGCAAACTGCTGCTGACCGTCGCGCACTACTACACGCCCAGCGGCCGCATGATCCAGCGCGACTACAGTAAGTTCTCGGATCGCGACTCCTACTCCGAGGACGCCTTCAAGGGCGATGTGCCGAGTGACTCGATCCTCGCCACGCTGCCCAAGTTCAAGACGTCCGGCGGACGGCTCGTCTACGGCGGCGGCGGGATTTATCCCGACGTGCTGGTGAAGGACCTCGACAACCTCACGCGCCCCCAGGCGGACATGATCCAGAAGCGCGCCTTCTGGGAATTCTCCACGCGCTACCTGCACAAGCACAAGGACGCGCAGTGGACGAGCAAGTCGTTCGGCACCGAATTCACCCTGAACGACACCGAGTGGACCGACCTGCGCAAGGCGATGGAAGAGCGCAAGGTCGCCGTTTCGGATTCGATCTGGAAGGCGGACCGCCCGTTCATTCTGCACCAGACGCGCATGGAACTGGCGAACCTGGCGATGGGGCCGACCGAGCGCTACAAGATCTTCACCGAGATCGACACGCAGTTGCAGGCGGCCCTCGACCTGTTCCCGCGCGCGGCAAAGTTGATCGCGGCGAACGGCACCGCGCCGGCTCCGCAGAAGAACTAGCAGCAGCCAGCGGATCGTAGTCACGCGGCGCCGTTGATCCCCTACAGGATCAGCGGCGCCGAACGGTTACCGCGTCGCCCACGCCTACGCCAAAGCGGTGCGCCGCACTGCCGCCGACTTCGGCGATCTCCAGCCGCCCGCTCGACCCCATCAGCGCCACCAGCGTGCCGATCTTCGCATCGCCGTA
>JAYSRO010000471.1:0-4335 GCA_043720995.1 Candidatus Eiseniibacteriota bacterium | reverse complement strand
GAAGAACTGTTCCGCCGCGCCGCGCGCCTGCCGCGCGTCGAGTTGCGCGCGCCCTCGCGCGCCGTCGGACGCACCACCGAGGAATCCCTGCGGGCAGGGGTGATCTGGGGCCACGCCGGGCAGATCGATGCGCTGGTCCGTAGGCTCGCGCTCGAACTGAAGGGGACGCCGCACGTCATTGCAACGGGAGGGTTTGCGCCGCTGATCGCGCCCGAGTGCGAAACCATCAATCGCGTCGACGAGGCGCTCACGCTGACGGGGATGAAGCTGATCTGGGAGCAGGCGCGATGAGCCGGGCTTCGAGGGAGCCGGCAAACAGCGCTGCCCTGTCGTGGCGTTCCCGCGCCGTCGCCGTGTGGGTCGTGATTGCTGTCCTGACCGTGTACTCGGGAATCGCGGCCGCGTCGAAAGCGCAGCGGCCCAGATTCCCGGACGAAGCATTGGCCCGCCCCGACAGCCTCGCGATCCGTGACGCCGTGAAGTACCTCGCCGATCCCGCGCGCGAAGGCCGGGGTGTCGGCACTGCCGGGATCGACTCCGCTGCGGCCTACCTCGCGAGCAAGATGTTGCTCGGCGGACTCATCGCCGCGGGCGACTCGGGCAGCTACCTGCAGCGCTTCGAAGTGACGACAGGCGCCGAGCCGATCGAGCCATGCAAGTTGGAGGTGGCGGGGAGGACGTTCACGCTCGGCGACAACTTGCAGCCGCTGGGGTTCTCCACCAACGGCAGCCTCCGCGGTCCCGTGGTGTTCGCGGGCTACGGCATCACGGCGCCCGGCTACGACTACGATGACTACGCCGGCATCGACGTGCACGACAAGATCGTGCTGGTGATAACGAACGAGCCGGGCGAGTTGGACTCGACCAGCCGCTTCGAGGGCACCGTCAATACTTCGTTCTCCGAGGTCCGCACCAAGGCCATCAACGCGCGCGAACATGGCGCGATGGCGTTGCTGATCGTCAACGGGCCGCGCAACCATGCGGGAGAAACGCTGCGCAAGCCGAAGGGTGAGGGCGCAGGCTACATGTCGAGCGGGCTGCTCGCGGGACTCGTGTCCGACGAGGCGGCCGCCGCATTGCTCGTGTCCTCGGGACAGACACTCGCGCAACTCCAGGATGCGATCGACGGCGCGACGAAACCGAACAGCGTCACGCTGCCCGACACCGTGCGGCTCACGCTGACCGTGCGCCGCCAGCGCGCGCACATCGCGAACGTCATCGGGATGATCCCGGGTCGCGACACCACCCGCACCATCGTGATCGGTGCTCACTACGATCACCTCGGTTACGGCGGCGAGAACTCGCTGGAGCCGAACTCACACGCGCCGCATCTCGGCGCCGACGACAACGCCTCGGGCACCGCGGCGTTGATGGCCGTCGAACGCGCGCTGTTCGCGCGGCGCACCACGGGCTGGAAGCCGACGCACAACCTGCTGTTCTGCCACTTCACGGGCGAGGAGATGGGGCTTGTGGGTTCGGGCCACTTCGTCGACGATCCCACCGTGCCGCTCGAAACCGTCGAGACGATGATCAACATGGACATGGTGGGGCGGCTGCGCGACAACAAGCTGATGGTGATGGGGGTGGGCACCGCTACGGAATTTCCTGCGCTGCTGAAGAGTGCGAACGAAGTGGCGAAGTTCGACCTCAAGACATCCAACGACGGCTATGGGCCGAGCGACCACTCCTCGTTCTACAAGAAGAAGATTCCGGTGCTGTTCATGTTCACGGGATCGCACGCGGACTACCACAAGCCCTCAGACTCGTGGGACAAGCTGTATTACGGTGGCATCGTCCGGGTCAGTGACTTCGTGACGTCGCTGGTCGAGCGCCTCGACGTCCAGCCGCGGCCCACGTTCATCCAGGCGAAGGCCGACAGTTCGCCAGGCCGCATCGCCGGTGGCGGCGGCTATGGCGCCTACCTCGGTACCATTCCGGATTACCTGCAGACCGAGGGCGGGGTCCTGCTCTCGGGTGTGCGCGACGGCAGCCCCGCGGCCAACGCGGGTTTGAAGGGCGGCGACAACATTGTCCGCTTCGATGACATCAGTATCGGCAACATCTACGACTACACGTTCGCGTTGCGTTCGCGGAAGCCCGGCCAGCAGGTGCATATCACCGTGAAACGCGGCGGGCAGGATGTGGTGCTGTTGGCGACCCTTGGGAGGAGACCGTGAAGCACTGGATCCGGTTCGCGCTGTTGCTCGTCGTTTCGATGGTGTTGATGTCCGCGCGTCCGCGCGGTGCCGCGCCCAAGGTGGCGGCTACGCCCATTCCGCCGACGGCGGTCGCGCAGGACTCCTTGATCCGCCCGGGTGAGGAACACTTCGCTCACCTGTGGCAGTTGACGTTCGTCGGCCAGAACGCAGAGGGCTACTTCTCGGGCGATGGCCGCAAGCTGATCATGCAGTCGACGACGGATGAGTGGCCGTGCGACCAGGAGTACGTGCTGGATCTCGCGACGGGCGAGCGGCAGCGCGTGAGCACTGGCAGGGGGCGCACGACATGCGGCTACTTCTATGACCACGACCAGCGCATCCTGTGGGCCTCGACGCACGCCGGCGCCGACACCTGCCCGCCACCGCCGGACATGTCGCACGGTTACGTGTGGGCGGTGTACGAGGACTTCGAGATCTACACCTCCCGCCCCGATGGCTCGGACCTGCGGCAGCTGACGCACTCGGCGGGCTACGACGCCGAGGGGACGATGTCGGCCGATGGCCAGTGGCTGTTGTTCACCTCGGTGCGCGACGGCGATCTCGAGCTCTACAAGATGCACATGGACGGATCGGCGCTGACGCGGCTGACGCATCGCCCCGGTTACGATGGCGGCGCGTTCTTCTCGCGGGACGGCAAGTGGATGTGCTGGCGCGCCGACTACCCGGCCGACTCAGGCCTGACCGAGTACAAGAGCTTGCTCTCGAAGCATCTGGTGAAGCCGACGCGCATGAACCTGTGGGTCGCGCGCTCCGACGGAAGCGGGGCACGCCAGATCACCTCCAAGCCCGGCGCATCGTTCGCGCCGTACTTCACGCCCGACGGCAAGCAGTTGATCTACTCATCGAACTGGGAGACCCCGCGCGGCCGCAACTTCGACATCTACCTGGTCGACGTGAAGGGCGGGGAGCCCAAGCCCGTGACGCGCGACTCGGACTTCGATGGGTTCCCGATGTTCAGCCCCGATGGCACGAAGCTGGTGTTCGCCTCGAACCGCGGCGGCAAGGTGCGCGGGGAGACGAACCTGTTTCTAGCGGAATGGCGTAAGTAGCAGCAGGAACGCCACTAACTCGCGCCTACCAAGACCGCGGCCAGCCGCCGATAACCTTTGGACGGATGGGGGCATCCCAATGCGTGGGATCGCCCCCATCCCGACGCCTCCTCCAGAGGGATCGACGCATGGGCAAGCTGATCCGGTTCGACGACGACGCGCGCAATTCCCTGCGCCGCGGCGTGGAGCAATTGACGGCGGCGGTGCGCATCACCCTGGGGCCCCGCGGGCGCAACGTGGTCATTGATCACGGCAGCGGCGTACCCACGATCACCAACGACGGCATCACCGTGACGCGCGAGATCGAGCTCGAGAACCCGTTCGAGAATCTGGGAGTGCAGTTCATGCGCGAGATTGCCTACAAGACCGCCGTCGCGGCGGGGGATGGCACCACGACCGCCACCGTGCTCGCCGGCAGCATCGTCATGAACGGACTCACCGCGATCGCCTCGGGCCACAACCCGATCGGCATCAAGCGTGGCATCGACCGCGCCGTGACCACGGTCGTCGCCGAGTTGCGGCGCCAGGCGCGCAGCGTCGAGAGCCGCGATGACATCGTGAAAGTCGCGACCGTCAGCGCGCGCGGGGATGCGCGCATCGGTGAGCTGATCGCCGACGCGGTCGAACGCGTGGGCGCGCATGGCGTCATCACCGTGGACGAAGGGCGCGGGCTCTCGACTTCCTTGAATGTCGTCGAAGGCACGCGACTCGCATCGGGCTACGTCTCCCCGTACTTCGTGACGAACGCCGACGAGATGCACGCGGTGCTCGAGAACGCCTACGTGCTGCTCGCCGACTTGAAGCTCACCACGGCCCAGCAGTTATTGCCCGCGCTCGAACTCGCGGCGCGCGCCGGGCGGCCGCTGTTTCTCGTGGTCGATGACATCGAGGGCGAAGCGCTGGCGACGCTCGTCGTCAACCGCCTGCGCGGCACCGTGTCCTCCGTCGCGATTCGCGTGCCCGGCGCCGGCCTCAGGCGGCGCGAGATGCTCGAAGACCTAGCAGTGCTCACCGGCGCCACGCTGTTCTCGGAGAGCGCGGGCAACCGTGTCGACCGCTTCACCGTG
>JAYSRO010000470.1:0-2135 GCA_043720995.1 Candidatus Eiseniibacteriota bacterium | reverse complement strand
TCATGGACTACTCCGCGCGGCTCAGAATTACCCCAGGCGTTTGATGAACGCCGCTTCGTCGATCACGGTGATGCCGAGTTTCTCGGCGTCGGCGAGCTTGGATCCGGCCCCCGGGCCCGCGACCACCAGCGTCACCTTCTTGCTGATAGTGCCGCTGATCCTCGCGCCGTGTGCTTCGGCCTTGCGCTGGGCATCCTGCCGCGACATCGACTCGAGCCCCCCGGTGAACACCATCGTCTCACCGGCGAGCGTCTGCGGCCCCTTCTCCCTCTTCTCGGCCACCGGCTTCACACCGGCCCTGGCCAGCCGCTCGAGCACCTTGCGGTTGCGCGCGTTCGAGAAGAAGTGGCGCACCGACGCGGCGACTTCGGGCCCGACGCCCTTGATCGCCTGCAACTCCTCTTCCGTGGCCTCCGCGATCGGCTCCAGCGCGCCGTAGTGGTCCACCAGCAACCGCGCCACCGTGTCGCCCACGTGCTCGATCCCCAGCGCGTAGACGAAGCGGTCGAGCCGCGGCCGCTTGCTCGCTTCGATCGCGTTCATCAGCTTGTCGATCGACTTCTCAGCGAACCCTTCGAGCCCTGAGAGATCGATCGGCGTCAGCGCGTAGAGGTCCGCGATGTCGCGCACCAGTTTCTGTTCCAACATCTGGCGCACCGTCTTGGCGCCGAGTCCGTCGATGTCCATGGCGCCGCGCGAGACGAAGTGCTGCAGGTGCCCCTCGAGTTGCGCGGGGCAAGACAGCCCGTTAGTGCACAGGTGATTGGCGCCCTCGCGCTCGACCGCCGCGCCGCACACTGGGCACTTGGAAGGCAGCTCAAACTTGCGCGTGCCACGCGGGCGCCGGTCGAGCAGCACCTCGACGACTTCCGGGATCACGTCGCCCGCGCGATGCAGCCGTACGTGGTCACCGATCCTCACGTCCTTGCGGTCGAGCTCGTCCTGGTTGTGCAGCGTCGCGCGCGAGACTGTTACACCACCGACCTTGACGGGCTGGAGCGCTGCGACCGGAGTGAGCTTCCCGGTGCGCCCGACCTGCACGAGGATGTCGAGCACCTGGGTGATTTCGATCGCCGGAACGAATTTGTACGCCGCGGCCCAGCGGGGGTTGCGCGCGCGCTCGCCGAGTTCGCGTTGCCAATCGCGCCGCTCCAGCTTGATGACGATGCCGTCGATTTCGAACCCCAAGCGATCGCGGCGCGCCTCGAGTTCCGCATGGTATTCGAGCGCGCCCTCGATGCCGGTGACCGTCCTCGCTGAGCCGTCGACCTGGAATCCCCAGGCGGACAGCAGTTCGCTGACGTCGGCCTGACGCTTCACGTCACGTTCTAGTTCGCCACGAACCTCGTAGGCGAAAAACGAGAGCTTGCGCGAGGCCGTGATCGAGGTGTCGAGCTGCCGGATCGAACCCGCGGCCGCGTTTCGTGGATTGGGAGTGGGCTCTTCGCCCGCGGCCACCAGCCGGCGGTTGAGCGCTTCGAACTCGGCGAGCAGCATGATCGCTTCGCCACGCACCGAGACGACGCCTTGGGCCGCGTTGTGCGCGGCGCTGCGCGCCGATCCCATGTCCAGCCGCAGGGGGATGGAGCGGAGGGTGCGCAGGTTCTCGCTCACGTCTTCGCCGATGTCGCCGTCGCCACGCGTGGCCCCGCGCACGAACACGCCGTCCTCGTAGACCAGCTCGATCGACAACCCATCGAACTTGGGTTCGACCCGGTATTCCACCGGACCGTCCTCGATACGCCCGAATTCGATGAGTGCCTTCACGACGCGACGGTCGAATGCCAGCACCGCCTCCGGCGCTTTAAGCGTTTCGATCGACCGCATCGGCGCTACGTGGGGCGCCTTCTTGAAGCCCTCACGCACGCCACCGCCCACGCGCAGTGTTGGCGAGTCCGGAAGGCGCAGGTCGGGATGCGCCTCCTCAAGCTGCTGGAGCTCGCGGAACAAGGCGTCGTACTCGGCGTCCGGGATCGCCGGGCGGTCGAGCATGTAGTACGAGTGGTCGTGCTGCTGGATCGCGCGCGTCAAGGCCGCGATGCGTTGTTTGGCCTGCGCCTTGGTCATCGCGGCCTCGAGCCTGCGGGGGCAGCGTTCATCTGCCGCGCTTCGGCGCCACACCCGCGAGCGCGAGT
>JAYSRO010000469.1:0-2137 GCA_043720995.1 Candidatus Eiseniibacteriota bacterium | reverse complement strand
GCGCATGATCTTGTCGTGTGGGAAGACGCGGAGACGCTGACCAAGGGCGAGGACTGGTCCGAGTTCACGCTCAACTGCGACATGCGCGGCAAGCAGCTCTGGCTCGAGGTTTCCGGGGGGAAGGCGCAGTTGGATTGGGCGGAAATCGTGTTCGAGAACGGCGAGGCGCAGGTCGTCGATTTCGGCGAGAAGACGCAGGGGCCTGGGTTCTACTCGTTGCTCGACTTCAAGGACGGCCGCAAGGTCGATCATGTTCGGGTACTTGCTCGGGCCAAATCGGACGAGGTTCGCGTGATCTTGCGCATGCAAAAGGAGTAGCGGGCGCATGATTTGCCATAGGCTTGGCTTGCCTGTGGGGTTGCCGTAGGGCATACAATTCAGGGAGAAGCAGCGACAGGCGCCTTCCCTCGGCGACCAGTTCCCCTCGAGACCGGTTGCATGTCAGAAGCTGACGCGGAGGTCAGTCATGAGGCGCCTTGCCCTGGCCCTTTTGTTTGCCGTAGTAGGCGTGCAGTGTGCCTACCCAGCTACCGCTGCACGCCATGTCGTACGCAACACGGCGCAACGGCGCACCATGGTAGAACTGCGCGAGGGCTGGCCCTTGTCGCGGCGCGCGCGGTCGGTGCTGGTGCACGCGCCGCGTTCCGAGGTGAGCGTCAGCGCTGCCCCTTTCTTGCCTGCTGCCTCCTTCGGCGGAGCGGTGGTTGCCGCCGCGGCGACCCCTTCACGTGATTTAGTGGCGTGGGAAGACGGCGAGACGCTTTCGCGTGGCGAGGACTGGACTGAATTCACGCTCGCCGCCGACGCCCAGGGCAAGCACATGATGCTCGAGATCCCCGCGGGCAAGGTGCAGTTCGATTGGGCGGAGCTGGTGTTCGAGCAGGGCGAGACGCAGGTCGTGGACTTCGGGGAGCGGACCTGCGCACCGGGGCTCTACTCGATGGCCGACTTCGGCGAGGGGCGCAAGCTCGACCATGTTCGCATCGTCGCGCGCTCGCGGACCGACGAGGCGAAGGTCACCCTGCGGATGTTCAAGCAGTAGCGAAACCCGATGCGCGGCGCTGGCCGTGTGGCGAACCGGCCCAATCCTCGCTAGCATCGTGCACAACCCGAACGCCCCGAGGAGACTCGCGCCATGGATGAGAAGTTCATCGCCGCAGTGCACGCTGCATTCCCGGCCTCCGACGCCACGATCACGCTGGGGGCACCAGTGCTCGCCGGCGAGTGCCACCCCGAATCACTCGTGCGCGTCTCCCTGGCGATGCTCACTCGCCACGGCCTGATCGCGGGTGCGACGGGGACGGGGAAGACCAAGACGCTGCAGTTGATGGCAGAGCAGTTGTCGGCCGCCGGTGTGCCGGTGTTCGTCGCCGACATCAAGGGTGATGTCTCCGGCGTCGGCGCGCCGGGCACGGCAAACGACAAGATCACGCAGCGCGCCAAGGACACCGGGTGGAACTGGCAGGCGACGCCGTTCCCGGTGGAGTACCTGAGCCTGACGGGCGCGCGCGGCGCGCAGCTGCGGGCGACCGTTTCTTCCTTCGGGCCGCTGCTGCTCGCGAAGGTGTTGGGCCTCAACGACACGCAGACGAGCGTACTGTCGCTGGTGTTCAAGTATTGCGACGACAAGAAGCTCGCGCTGCTCGACTTTGCGGACCTGCGCGCGGTGTTGCAGTACCTGACGGGTGATGGGGCTGCAGAACTCAAGGAGTACGGCGGCATGTCCAAGGCCACCGTCGGCGTGCTGTTGCGCGAGATGGTCGAACTCGAACAGCAAGGCGCGGGCAAGTTCTTCGGCGAGCCTGCGTTCGAGCTGTCGGACCTGATGCAGAACGAGCGCGATGGCCGCGGTTTGGTCAGCGTGCTCGAGCTGCAGGACACGCAGGAAAAGCCTGCCCTGTTCTCGACGTTCATGATGTGGATGCTCGCAAGCCTCTACCACCAACTCCCCGAAGTGGGGGATGTCGACAAGCCGAAGCTGGTGTTCTTCTTCGACGAAGCTCACTTGCTGTTCGACGGTGCGAGCAAGGACTTCCTCGCGCAAGTCGAGCAGGTCGTGAGGCTGATTCGCTCCAAGGGCGTCGGCGTCTACTTCGTCACGCAGTCGCCCAAGGACATCCCGGCGGATGTGCTCGGC
>JAYSRO010000468.1:0-9377 GCA_043720995.1 Candidatus Eiseniibacteriota bacterium | reverse complement strand
TCCGCGGTCCACCTCATCCGTGACGAAATCGCCGCGATTGAACGCTCGCGCACGGCAGGTAACTTCGCGGACGTCAGCGCGCCCTCGACGTCCACTCGAAGAAACTCCGCGCAGGCAGCCCAACTCGGATCGACTTCCAGGTGAAGGACCCGGCGGGATTCGATGCCGCCAACCTCCAGGTCGTGCACGAGAAGCTCATGCACCTGATGATCGTCTCCGAGGACTTATCGTGGCTTGATCACGTGCATCCCGAGCCGGACACGAGCGGGCACTTCAGCCTGCGCTATGCCTTCCCGCGGGGCGGAAAGTACGTGATGTTCCATGACTTCACGCCCGCGAACGTCGGCAGGCAGGTCGTCCCCGTGGAGCTCGCGGTCGAGGGCGTCGCGCAACCGGCGCGCCCACTGGTGATCGACGACACGATGCACAAGCGGGTCTATGGTTACCAGGTGACGTTGACGCACACGGCACTCGGCATCGACGTCGATGCCGCGATGACCTTCACTCTGATGCGCGGCGGCAAGCCGGTGACGGACCTCGAGCCGTTCCTCGGCGCGATGGGGCACCTCGTCATGATCAGCGAGGACCGCGCATCCTATGTGCACAGTCACCCGCTGACGCAGAACGCGACCAAGGGTCCGACGGTCCAGTTCAACACGATGTTCACGCGCACCGGGATCTACAAGGCGTGGGGCCAGTTCAAGCGGCACGGCCGCGTCATCACCGTGCCATTCGTCGTCGAAGTGTCGGTCGACGGCCACACGCACACACCGGGCAATTAGCGCAGCAGCGCGAACCGCTGCGTCTGACGCGCGCCCTGCGCGTTCAACTCCAGAAAGTAGACTCCGTTCGGCATCGCGGACGCAGTCGGCGGCGCCCACGAGAAGCTGTGCCGTCCGGCCGTCAGCGACTGGCTGACCAGCGTACGCACTTTGCGGCCGGTCACATCGTGAATTCGAACTTCGACCGGCATGTCGCGCGGCAGCACGACGGAGTACGACATCGCGCCAGTAACAGGGTTCGGCGCCGGCGCAATCAGGGCGAGCGTACCCGGCGCATTGGGGCCGACATTCAACGGAGCGGTGACGGTACCACTCGCGCCCTGGCTGTTGGTGAACACCGCAGCGGAGCCCGAGAGCGCGAAATCGTTGGCGTTGTTGGTGCTCAGGGCGTTTGCGGCGAACTTGAAGCGCAGGGATTCCAAATCCGTGGAGGGCAGCGGGCCATCGAACACGGGCGCAAATTGCCCGTCCGCATCATTCGTGATCAAGCCGTCGGTCGGGCCTGTGTAGCCCGCACCGCCCCACGTCACGCGCCACAGCACGGTGTCGTCGGCCCTGCTCTCCCAGGTCAGCGATCCCGCGGCGAGGTACGACGGCGGAATCGTGTTCGTGAGCACATAGTTGGGCGTCACGTTTGGCGTCAGGTTCGCCCCAAAACCGGCCGTCGCGAACAGCACACGAGTCCCCGCGGTGTTCTGCGTCACGTTGGTCGCGGGAGCCGAGAGAATAATAGGGTTCGATCCGGTGTCGTCGTAGACCACCAAGTTTCCGCCGGCGATGATGTTCTGGAATCCGGACCGCATGCGGAGCTGGATCGCCTGGAGGTTCGCGTCACCGTTCACACCGCCGATCACCTGCTCGACCTGCATGAGGTGGAAGCTGGCATTCGCGGGACGCGGCGCGAGCACGGCAACGGCGAAGACAGCGAGCAGCAACTTGCTGAATCTCATGGCGGTGCCCTTTTCGTAGGGCGGGCTCCTCCAACCCCTGACGGGGCCCGCGATCCAGCTGCACAAAGATGAGTTCGTCATGGGAATCGCGCCGGGAGGGGTTGGCAAGAACCGGCGCGATCGGCAGCACAAGGGTACCGCACAGGCGGCCGAACCGTCAGCGAATTTTACTGGCCGCCGGCGCCCGCGGCCCCGGCTAAACTCTTGTCTGAGCTGGGGTTTAGTCTGCTAGAACACCAACCCGAACGTCACGGGCACCAACTGGATCTGGTCTTTCTGGATCGCGCCCTTGTCGCTCGTATAGACATTATCGACGCGGCCCTCGATGAAGCCGCTGACCATCGAGCCGAGCTTGAACACCACACCCGCCCCGCCATTGATGCCGAAATTCGTCTTGCTGACGGAGGCGCCACCCACACTCGATGAGTCCTGCGAGGTGTGGTACGCGCCCACTCCTGCCACGGCGTATGGGCGGATCGGGCCATGGTGGAGCAAGTAGAGTTGAACGTTCGCCAATCCCGCGAGCACATCCTGGCTGCCCGTCGGCTGGGTCGTCAGCCCACTCACGCCCTTGAGATCGAAGCGCTGGAAGGTAACGTCCACGCGCGGCGCGATCGGCAACTGGTGCACGTTGAGACGGACGAAGCCATGGCCGGCGAAGCCATTCTTGAAGGCATTCTTCGCATCACTCACCGGCACCACGACACCGCCGCCGACACCGAAGCTGACGATGCGATGCGAGCCCAATTCATCCATCGTCGACTGCGCCATGGCGGGAACCGCGAGGCATAGACCCAGCGAAATCATTGCGATTGAGCGATTCATGGAATTCATGACCGACCTCCGTGTCGAATCGTGCCGCGACGTGGATCACCGCGGGCGAGCGTGACCCTAGCCTATCGACGGCGCGTCAGCGAGAGCCGTGAAGGAATCGTTTGTGCAGGATGTCTTCGAGTGTCTGCATTTCCGATTCCAGTAGACCACGGGTGCGCCGGACTCCCGCGTCAACGCTGTCGGCTTCGGAGTTCGCGAGCGCTTCAAGGGCTCGCTCCTTCAACGACATCCGGTCCTGGCCGGGATCCAATGTGTCCACGAGAGATCGGACCCGCGCCACGCGCGCAACGGCATCGTTGATCGTGACCATGGCCTGCTCAACCGTGACGATGCCCCGCGCGGCTTCCTGCAGCAGCCGGCACTCGAACGTCCTGCAACACTCCGGCCGATGCGCGTAGATACTGCAACGCGTTCCCCGCAAGGCGCCGCACGGCAGCAGCAGGAGTCCGTCGTGCTCCTCGTCCGGGTCCTCGATCTCGAGCCCCATCAGCTCGAGCGCCACGAGATCATCCTTGCCGCCAAGCTCGACATCCGCGAGCAGCGTCCCGTCGCAGCACAGCCCGCAGGCGGTGCAGAGGGTATCGGTGAGTGAGGGCTGGCTGGGCGTGGGTGTCATGGGCTGCGCGAGTCTAAACCTATTCGGGTAGGCTGCATCCAATGAGCTCGGCGGCCGCCGTTGCTGCACCCCTTGGATTGGAGGCATCACTTGAGGATCCATCGACTCGCCGTGACTGCCGCGCTTTGCGTTATGTGGGCTTCCGCCGGCTGCGGCGGTTCGAAGGACAAGAGCACGTCCCCGCCGCCCGCAGCACTCGAGCTGAGCCAGGACCTGTCGGCATCGGGCGGCCAGTACTCCCACCGGTTCTTCACCGAGGGCGCCTACCCCTATCACTGCAGGATTCACGGCAGTATGACGGGCACCGTCATCGTCGCGGCCAGCACGCCCGCTGTCGACTCGCTCCAGAGCATCGACATCTCGGGCTCCGCGTTCTCCCCTTCGTCCATCTCGATCCCGGTCGGCGGCAAGGTCACCTGGACGAACAATGACGGTATCCTGCACAGCGTGACGAGTAACTAGAGCAGGCGGAGCAATTCGTACAAGCATTGAACGGATTGCTCCATTTCCCATCTCCTCCCATCGATCCCCTGGGCTGAGGCTTCGCCCCACGCCGGGACCGCAGGAGCGTTGCGGCCCTGATGCGCGCCTGTGATGACAGTCTGTCAGTCGCGTATGACAGGCTGTCTGCCCGCAGACCTCCGTACAGCCCTCCCAACACGCGCATGACGTGCTGACGCGCCCTCCTCCGCACCCGCAACTCGCGCTCGCACAATCACCTGGCGATTCATCCCATTGCGTGGCATGCGCATTGCGCTGAGTCCTCCGTGACGCCCGGATCCCGCGGCGAACGGAGGAATTCAATGCACGCGAAATACGCAGGACGCGATGCCCACACACCAGGCGCCGCGGCAATCCCGGGGGCCAGGGGAACGGCCCTCGCAGCAATCGTGTTGGCCAGCCTGCTGATCCCCTTCGCGCAAGGCGGCAACGCGGTCGCTGAGAACGCAGGACTCCCGCTGCCGGTGAGTCTCGGCAGCGGCAGCGTGTTGTGGCTCGAGGGCACGTCGACCCTTCATGACTTCGAGAGCAAGACCACGCAGTCGTCGCTCACGCTGACCCGCGACCCGGGCGCAACGCTGGCTCCCGGGGCAGCCGGTCTCGAAGCGCTGGTGCGAGGCGCAGGCGTGCGGGGACTGGATCTCGAAGTCCCGGTCATGACGTTGCACTCCAAGAAGTCGGCCATCGACAAGAACCTGTGGAAGGCGTTGGAGGCCAGGGAGCACCCGACGATCCACTTCCATCTCGCCAAGTATTCGATCGTCGGTCCCGCCACGGCCGATACGCTGACGATCCATGCCACCGGCACGCTGAGTGTCGCTGGCGTGCAGCGAGCGGACACGCTCGATGTCAGGGCGTACCACTCGCCGCAGGGTGTGTGGCTGACTGGGAGCGAACCACTGTTGATGAGCAGCTTCGGAATCAAGCCGCCCAAAATGATGCTGGGAACCCTCCGCGTAGCCGACCTAATCGTCGTTCGCTACCGCTTGCTGTTGGCCCCGAAGAGTGAAGCGGCCAGTTCACCTTCGAGCAGCACGAACTAGAAAGGAACACGCCATGACCATGATCCAGAACCAGACCAGAACCGCCGCCCGGATCACGTGGGCAGGAATCGCCGTCGCACTGTTGGTACTCCCCTCGCTGCCCCGCGTCGCCGCCGCTCAGTCCGACAGCACCGTCGCCATGCCGAGCTCGGCGCCGGCCGCGAACGATCGCGCCGTCGAGCGCCCCATCACCATCGACCGGCTGCGCGCGCATGACTCGCGCGGTCTCAATGTGTTCGAGGCCCCAAAGCGCGAAACCGTTCCCTACACGGGATTCGCAATCCAGTGGGGCGCCGCCTTCACGCAGCAGTTCCAGAGCCTCACGCACACGAACACCGCCGCCCCGAACTATGTGGGAACCCCGGCCGTCAACGTGGACTCACTGATCACTATCGGGGCCGGATTCAACAACGCCGAAGCCAACCTGTACCTCGATGCCCAATTGGCGCGCGGCATTCGCGTCGCCATGACGAGCTACATGTCCTCGCGTCACCACAGCGAGATGTGGGTGAAGGACGGCTACCTTCTGATCGACGGCTCGCCATGGGAGAACCAGTCGCTCGACCGCCTGATGGAATGCCTGACGCTCAGGGTCGGCCACTTCGAGATCAACTACGGGGATGCCCACTTCCGCCGCACCGACAACGGTAACGCGATGTACAACCCGCTCGTCGGCAACCTGATCATGGAAGCTTTCACGACCGAAGTCGGCGGCGAACTCTACGCGCGCGGTCATGACCTGTTGGGAATGGTCGCGGTGACCGGTGGCGAAGTGCGTGGCCAGGTGCTGAAGCCCGAGAACCGTTCGCCGGCCATCATGGGCAAGCTCGGCTTCGACAAGCAGGTCGACCAGGACTTGCGCGTGCGCGTGACCGGCTCGCTCTACAACACCTCCAAGTCGAACAACAACACGCTGTATAGCGGCAGCCGCTCGGGATCGCGCTACTACTACGCGCTCGAGAACGTCAGCGCCACCGAGTCCGCACAGGCATGGTCGGGCGATTTGCAGCCGGGGTTCGGCCGCAAGGTGACGGCGTGGGTGATCAATCCATTCATCAAGTACCGCGGCCTTGAAGTGTTCGGCAATATTGAGCAGGCCAAGGGCCGCAAGCTGGGCGAGACCTCGGACCGCAAGTGGACGCAGAACGCCGGCGAAGTTGTGTATCGCCTCTGCCACAACCACCTGTACGCCGCGGGCCGCTACGACCAGGTCAAGGGCAGGCTCGCCGGCATCACGCAGGACCTCACGATTGAGCGCACGCAGGTGGGTGGCGGCTGGTTCCTGACGCAGTCGTTGCTGGCCAAGCTCGAGTACGTCGACCAGAAGTACAAGGGCTTCCCGCTGAACGACGTCCGCCACGGCGGCGAGTTCAAGGGCGTGATGTTCGAAGCCGTGGTTGCGTTCTAAGGACACACGCGCCATGACACCGCAGTCCCAGCTCAGCACGCACCTCCGGTGCGAAGGATTCCGCAGTAGCGCGGGCGCTCGCATCAGCGCCCGCGCACTGCTGGGCCTCCTGCTGATGCTGGCGCCTGTCGCCGCGCGCGCGGGTTCGCAAGCGAAGCCTGCGCGCGCCGACGAGCCCGTGGTGGTGATGAGCGAGGCGCGCCAAGGGTGTTTCGTACAGGGAAGTTTCCACGCGGCGGTCGCGGACACGCTGGCTTGGAGCGTGCTCGCCGACTACGACCACATCAGCCGGTTCGTCAGTTCGGTGCGGTCGAGCCGCGTGGAACGCCGTGATGCGGGCGGCATCCTGCTCCGGCAGGACGCCGTGGGTGGGTTCTTCCTGTTTCACCGCCGCGTTCAAGTGCTACTGGAAATCCACGAGCAGCACGGTTCCCGCATCCGCTTCCACGATGTCCTGGGCAAGGACTTCCACGAGTACGTCGGCGAGTGGAACCTCAAGGCCGACTCGTCGGGGACTCGTGTCGACTACCAGCTGAAGGCGGAGCCCAAATCGCCGATGCCGCGCTCGCTCTGTCGCGGCATGCTCAAGCGGGTTGCGCAGGATCTACTGGAGCAGGTGCGCACCGAAATGCTTCGCCGGGCCCAGGCGGGCTCGTAACGGGTCGAGGAATCGATGACCCTCATCATTGTCTGCGACGCCCGCCCCGAACCCAACGAGGGCGGCAGGATTGCGACGTCGTTGCGGGAAATGGGATTCACCGTCGACTTCTACACGGGCGGCCCCAGATTCCTCGAGGCCGCGGTCGCCGACCTGCCCGCGGTGGTGGTCTACGCGTTGAGCGTTGAACTTGAAACGGATCTCGGCGTGCTGCGGCTATTGCGGCGCATGCAGCCCGACGTCGAGATCGTGCTGCTCGCCGACCAGACCTCGCTCACGACGCGCGTTGCCGTGCAACCGCTGCGCCCGATGTTCTGCTCCGTGGGACCGCTGGATCCCGCCGAGGTCACGGGCGTGGTGCAGGCCGCCCTGCGCAGGCGGGAGCGGCTCGGTTAGCGCTGCTGGCCGTCGCGCCGATAGCTGCGGCTGCGACCGCCCCGCTCACTCACGATGCGGCGCGCCATCCGCGGGGTCCGCCATCTCCTTGAGCTTGCGGTAGAGATTCCGCTCGCTGATCCCAAGGATCTCGGCCGCCTTGTGACGGTGGCCCTTGCACTCCTGCAACACGCGCTTGATGTAGCGGCGCTCCACTTCCTCGAGGGTGGTCAGGCGGCGCTCGTCCGCATCCTCGCGAAAGTTGGGTTCGAGCCGCACGCCCAGCGGCAGGTGTTCGGGCTCGAGCGTCTGTCCGTCACACAGGATCAGCGCCCTCTCGATCACGTTCACGAGTTCACGCACGTTGCCGGGCCAGTGGTAGCGCTGCAGCACCGTCATGGCTTCGGGCGAGACTGTCACCTGCCGCTTCGGCACCACCGCTGAATTGCGGATGAAGTGCGCCGCCAGCAGGGGGATGTCGTCGCGGCGCTCGCGCAATGGCGGCACGACGAGCGAGAACACGTTGAGCCGGTAGTACAGATCCTCGCGGAACTCACCTTCCTTGATCATCGTCTCGAGCGCGCGGTTCGTCGCAGTGATCACGCGGACGTTGACGCGGATGTCCGCGGTCCCGCCGAGCCTGCGGAAGACTCCCGTCTCGATCACTCGCAGCAGTTTGGCCTGGAGCGGCGGGGTGATCTCACCGATCTCGTCGAGGAAGATCGTACCGCGATCCGCCACCTCAAACAGCCCGTGCTTGAGCCGGATGGCGTCCGTGTAGGCGCCCTTCTCGTGCCCGAACAACTCACTCTGCAGCAGGCTCTCGTGCAATGAGGCGCAGTCGACGACCACGAACGGCTGGTCAGCGCGGCGGCTGAGCCGGTGGACGGCGCGGGCAACCAACTCCTTGCCCACGCCGCTCTCGCCACGGATCAGCACCGTGGAGTCCGTTTCAGCGACGCGCGACAACAGGTTCAGCAACTCGCGAATCTGGCTCGCCTGGCCGATGAAGTTTTCTCCCGCGAGCCGGGCGAGGTCGCGCCGCAGGGCGACATTGCCGCGCTGGAGCACCTGCTTCTGCAGCGCATTCGCCAGCACCGCCTCGAGCTCATCGAGCTTGCACGGTTTGGTAAGGAAATCGTGCGCTCCCTGCTTGAGCGCGAGGATCGCCTCCTGCACCGTGCCGAACGCCGTGAGCATGACGATCTCGGTGGCAGGTGCGGCCTCGCGGATTTCCTGCAGCAGGTCGAGACCGTTGCCGTCGGGCAGGCGCACGTCGAGCAACACGAGGTGGAACTGTTGGCGCGCGAGCAATCGGCGCGCTTCATCCAGCGAACCCGCCGTCGCGACGTCGTAGCCGACGCGCTGTAGTTCTTTGGCGGTCAGTTTGCGAAACGTCTCCTCGTCATCGACGAGCAGCAGCGTCACATCGGAAGGCGGCGATGCGGGGACGGCACCGGCGTCCACGCGGCTGCTCTCATTCGGCGGATCGTGTTTCACGTCGTGCCCCCCTGCGTCCCGTCCAACGGCAAGCGCACCACAAACCGGGCGCCGCCCTCCGGGACATTCTCCGCGCGTATCGTTCCGCCATTCTTGGTCACGATGCCGTGCGTGACAAACAACCCCAGCCCTGTCCCCTGGCCCACCGGCTTGGTGGTGAAGAAGGGGTCCCAGATGCGGGACAAGTGCGGGGCAGCGATCCCCTTGCCGGTATCGGTCACACGCATCTCGACAAAGCGCTCCGACGGCAACGTTTGCACCACGAGCACGCCGCCTTCCGGCATCGCCTGCACCGCGTTCATCATCAGGTTCAGGCACACGCCGCGGATCCCGGACTCACGCGCCCAGATCACCGGGAGTGCGCCGTCCAACTCCTCCCGCCACTCGATTCCCTGCTTGAGGATCTGGTGCCGCAGCAAGGACGCCGTGTCGCGGACTGCGCGATTGAGGTCCACCCACGTCGGCGCCACCGAGTAGGGCTGCGCCAGCAGCACGAGCTTGTCCGTGGTCTCGCGGCAGCGCGCGACTTCGCGCTCGGCGAGCGCCACGATCTCGAGCGCTTCGGCGCGCGCCGCCTCGCTCGTGTCGCCGCGCTTGAGCATGCGCTCGAGGCTCTCGACACTCGCCAGCAGCGACGCCAGCGGGTTGTTGATCTCGTGCCCTACTCCCGCGGCCAGCATGCCGATCGAGGCCAGCCGTTCGCTGTGCGA
>JAYSRO010000467.1:0-2145 GCA_043720995.1 Candidatus Eiseniibacteriota bacterium | reverse complement strand
CGCTCAGCAATGCTGCCAGCGCCAGCGCGCCCGTGGGTTCCACGACCAGCTTGGTGCGCTCCCACAGGAAGCGCATGGCACGCACCACTTCCGGGTCGGTGCAGGACACGAAGTCGTGGGCGTAACGTTGCACGAGTGCGAATGTCAGGTTGCTGAGCATGGGAGTCCGGGCGCCGTCGCAGATCGTGTCAGGATGTTCGGCCGCTTGCAGCACGCCCGTGCGGAACGAACGGCCCGCGTCGTCGCCGGACTCGGGCTCGACGCCGATCACCCGCGTGCCTCGGCCATCGAGCGCGGCCGCGAGCGAGGTGCCGGAGAGCAACCCGCCACCCCCGACCGGCGCCACGATGGCGTCGAGCGGGCCGGCATCCTGGAGCAGTTCGGCGGCTGCGGTGCCCTGCCCCGCGATGATCTCTGGGTGATCATAGGGCGCCATGAGTGTGGCGCCGCGTTCGATCGCCAGCCGCTCGGCGAGTGCCTGCCGCGTCTCCCCCATCTGGTCGTAGTGCAGGATCGTGGCGCCATATCCGGCCGTGGCAGCTCGCTTGGCGGCAGGCGCAAACGACGGCATCGCCACGGTGCACGGCACGCCCAGCAGGCGGCACGACAGCGCGGCGGCCTGGGCATGATTGCCGGACGAGTAGGTGACGATCCCGCGCGCGCGCTGCTCGTTCGTGAGTGCACCCATGAAGTTCCATGCCCCGCGGAACTTGAACGCTCCGATGCGCTGCATGTTCTCGCACTTCAGGAACACGCGTGCGCCCGTGACCTGGTCGAGCTGGCGCGAAGTCACGATCGGCGTGCGATGTGCGGCCCCGGCGACGCGCTTCAGCGCGGCAGCGAACCGCACGGCCATGTCCTCATGGGTCGGAACACCGTGCTGCGCGACCCAGCCGGACGGGCTCAACCGCCGGCTCCTCCGCCCAAGCCGAGACCGGGCTCGGTCTGCCGGGCCGGATCCAGCGCTGCATCGATCTCGGCCTTGCTGAGAGTGGTCATCTCGGCCGCGAGTTCGCGCACGGGACGGCGCTCCTTGAAGCTTCGCTTGGCGATCTCGGCGGCCTTGTCATAGCCGATGAGCGGATTCAGGGCGGTGGCCATGCTGGGCGAGATCTCGATGTAATCGCGGCACGTCTCGGCGTTGGCCACCAGGCCCGACAGCGCCTTGTCGGCGAATACGCGCGACGCCCCGGCCAGAAGCTGGATGCTCTCGAGCAGGTTGCGCGCCATCATCGGCAGCATGACGTTCAAGTCGAGCTGGCCCCACTGCGCGCCCACGGTGATGGCCGTGTGATTGCCCATCACTTGCGCACCGACCATGGTGACCGCTTCGCAGATGACCGGGTTGACCTTGCCCGGCATGATGCTCGAACCCGGCTGGATAGCCGGCAATGTCACTTCGCCCAGTCCGCAGCGCGGCCCCGAGTTCATGAGCCGGATGTCGTTGGCGATCTTCATGAGGCTCGCCGCAACCGAGTTGAGCGCCCCGCTCGTCCAGCACGCCCCGTCCTGTGCGCCCTGTGCTTCGAAGTGATTGGGCGCCTCGGAGAAGGCCGTGCCCGCGAGCTTGCCGATCTCCGAAGCCATGCGGTGCCCGAACTCCGGATGCGTGTTGAGCCCGGTGCCGACCGCGGTGCCACCGATGGCCAGTTCGCGCAGGTCGGGCAGCGTGGCCTTGATACGCGCCAGGCCATGCGTGATCTGCGAAGCGTAGCCCGAGAACTCCTGCCCGAGCCGGATCGGGGTCGCGTCCATGAGGTGGGTGCGGCCGGTCTTCAGCACTCCGTGAAACTCGTGCGACTTCTCGTCGAGCACCTTCCACAACCGCGCCAGCGACGGCAGCAGGTCGCGTTCGATCTGCACCACAGCCGAAACGTGCAGCGCGGTCGGGATGACGTCGTTGCTGCTCTGTCCGAAGTTCACGTGGTCGTTCGGGTGGACCTTGAGTCCCGAGGCTCGTGACGCCAGACGGGCGATGACCTCGTTGGCGTTCATGTTCGATGACGTGCCACTGCCGGTCTGGAACACGTCAAGGGGGAACTCGGCGTCCCACTTGCCTTCCGAGACCTCGAGCGCGGCCCTCTCGACCGCGTCGGCGATGGGCTTCTCGAGCAGTCCGAGATCGCGGTTGACGCGTGCGGCGGC
>JAYSRO010000466.1:0-4366 GCA_043720995.1 Candidatus Eiseniibacteriota bacterium | reverse complement strand
GTGACTTGGCGTCCTGGACGATGGCGAGGAATCCGGCTGAATGAACGTGGGCCATGACTAAGCGCTCACCGCGGTGGCCGCCGGAACGCTCGTCGCGGGCGCGTCGTGACGCGGGTACTCGCGGATGACGCGATACAGTGCGTCACGCTGCACAGCGGTCTTCCCGGCCTCACGAATCATCTGCACCATGCCGGCTTCCGCCATGCCCACGGGGCTCTTGGCCAACGCCGCGTGCGCGATCTTCTCCTGGCCGATCGTGCCGTCGAGGTCACTGGCACCGAAGCTCAGCGCCGCAGCGGCGGTGTCCTGACCGAGCATGATCCAGTAGCCCTTGATGTGCGGCACGTTGTCGAACATCAGGCGTGAGATCGCGATGGTCTTCAAGTCCTCGATCGCCGAAGCCTGCCGGCGCACGAGCCCCGTGGTGCCGGGCTGGAATGCCAGCGGGATGAACGCGAAGAAACCGGGCGCGCGTGTTTCCAGCTCGCGCAGGTCGATCATGTGCTGTACGCGCTCGGCGCGCGTCTCGATGTGGCCATACAGGAGCGTGCTGTTGCTGGGGATGCCCAGTTGGTGCGCGATCTCGTGGATCTCGAGCCATCGCTTGGCGCCGATCTTCTGGCCGAACAGTTCGCGGCGCACGCGCTCGCTGAACACTTCGGCGCCGCCACCCGGCAACGCGTCCAGGCCCGCGGCCTTGAGCTCGCCGAGCACCCACTCCGCCGGCTTCTTGGTGAGTCGGCAGAAGAAGTCGATCTCGACGGCGGTATAGGCCTTCACCGACAGGTCGGGCTTGGCTTCCTTCACCCAGCGGATGATCTGCAGGTAGTCGTCGAAGCGCCACTTGTTGTGCAGCCCGCCCACGATGTGGATCTCGGTGATCTCCGGGTCCACATGACTCAGGATCTGCTCTTTCGTCATCGTGTACGCGCCGGGCGCGTCGGGCTTCTTGGCGTAGTCGCAGAACTTGCACGCCAGCACGCAGACGTTGGTCGGGTTCAACTGGCGATTGATGGTGAAGTAGACGCGGTCGCCGTGTTTGTCGCGCGCGTAGGCGTCGGCGAGGCGGCCGAGTTCCATGACCGGGGCATCGAACAGCTTGACGCCCTCTTCCTGGCGCAAGTGTTCACCCGACTGCAACTGGGTACGTGCGGCCTCGACGCCGGCATCGCGGAGGCGGAGTTCGGAAACGTGGCTCACGGGAGTCCTCGGAACGGGCAAGTGCGGGATGCGAGAAGCGCGCGGAGTATACCGGCGGGGCGCACGGCCGTCACCACGAGCTGCGCGCCCGGCAATCCGGAAGCGCTCGCGACAAATGCGGCGCGCCGCACGACCCGCGGTCGCATCCCAACCTGCGTCCGGCCGAGTTCCCAAACCCGTCCCCGCGTGCTTCAGTTCTCCATTAGAGTGTCGCGGCACCCTCACCCCTTGGAGTCCCGCATGTCCGCAGCCGCACCCCCTGCCGCGAAGCCCACTCCCGCCACCCCCAAGCCCGCACCTTCCCTCGCCAAGGTGTGGCCCATGATCTGGACGCTCGTGGAACCGCGCCGCAACATGCTGGCGATCGGCTTCCTGCTCATGGCGATCAATCGTGTCACCGGGCTGGTGTTGCCGGCCTCGACCAAGTGGCTGATCGACGACGTCATCGGCAAACGCGAGATCGAGAAACTGCTGCCGCTCGTGGGCATCGTGGTCGCCGCCACGCTGGCGCAGGGCGTGACGTCCTTTGCACTGACCCAGCTCTTGTCGAAGGAGGCGCAACGCCTGATCGCCGAGATGCGCCAGAAGGTGCAGGCGCACATCTCGCGGCTGCCCGTGAGCTTCTACGACACCAACCGCACCGGTTCGCTGGTGAGCCGCATCATGAGCGACGTCGAGGGTGTGCGGAACCTGATCGGCACCGGTTTGGTCGAGTTTGTGGGCGGCATCATCACCGCACTCATCTCACTGGTCGTGCTGTTGCGCATCAACGCCACGATGACGCTCATCACCGCCACCGTGTTGATCGGATTCGCGCTGGTGCTGAACCGCGCGTTCGTGACCATGCGTCCGATCTTCCGCGAGCGCGGCAAGATCAACGCCGACGTCACCGGCCGGCTCACGGAATCGTTGGGTGCCGTGCGCACGGTGAAGGGCTATCACGCCGAGCAGCGCGAACAGGATGTGTTCGCCGCCGGCGTGAAGCGCCTGCTCGACAACGTGCTCGCCACACTCACCGCACAGAGCGTCATGCAGCTGTCGAGCTCGCTGCTGCTCGGCATCGTCGGGGCGATCATCATGTATGTGGGCGCCAGCCATATCCTCGACAACACGCTCACGCTGGGCGGTTACTTCACGTACACCATGTTCCTGGGATTCCTGATCGCCCCCATCTTCCAGATCGTCGCCATCGGCACGCAGCTCACCGAGGCCCTCGCCGGGCTCGAGCGCACGCAGGAAGTACTGGCGAACCGTGCCGAGGACGACGACCCCAAGCGCACCCAGGTGCTCGGAAAGGTGCATGGCGACATCACGTTCGATCATGTCGACTTCGCGTACGAGACCGACAAGCCGGTCCTCAAAGACGTGTCGTTCGCTTCTCCAGCCGGCAGTGTCACGGCGCTCGTGGGTTCGAGCGGCTCGGGTAAGAGCACGATCATCGGGTTGATCTCGGCGTTTCATACGCCGGGTGCGGGCGTCGTCACCGTGGACGGCACCGACCTGTCGACCGCGCGACTCGACTCGTTCCGCACACAGTTGGGTGTGGTGCTGCAGGACAGCTTCCTGTTCGCCGGCTCGATCCGCGAGAACGTCGCGTTTTCGCGGCCACTGGCGACCGAAGCCGAGCTTGTGGAGGCGTGCCGCATCGCGCGCGTCGACGAGTTCGCGAACCGCTTCCCCGCAGGACTCGATACGGTGGTCGGCGAGCGCGGCGTGAAGTTGTCCGGCGGCCAGCGCCAGCGTGTGAGCATCGCACGCGCCATTCTGGCCGACCCGCGCATCCTGATCCTCGACGAGGCCACGTCGAGCCTCGACTCCGAGAGCGAGGCGCACATCCAGGCCGGACTCCAGCACTTGATGCAGGGCCGCACGACGTTCGTCATCGCGCACCGGCTGAGCACCATCCGGCGCGCCGACCAGATCCTCGTGGTCGAGGACGGCCGGATCGTCGAGCGCGGTGCCCACGACACGCTGTACGCGCTGAACGGCCGCTACCGCGACCTCTACGACCGCCAGCACGGGCTCGAGAAGAACTTGTTCCTGGCGCCCGGCGAGGGCGACTCGGTCCCGGACGCCGAGGGCGGCCCCGGCCGCGGCCCGCGCGAGCCCGGCGTACTGGACGTGATGCAGGGCGGGCGATAACACTCGCCGATGGGGGTGGGTCGCCTGCGCTTCTGCCCGCCTCCCACTGCTGGCGGGGCTGCCAACCCAGAACTCCAAGCGCACAGAATACAGGCGCGCAAAGCACAGCACCACATAATGTTAGATGGCTTTGTGGTAATCGCCATCGGGCGTCCTGCCCTCACCGCCCCTGGAGTTATCTGGTTATTTTGAAAGTTCTGGCTTGGACCGAAACTTCAAAATAATGGCGTAATGTCGTCATGGACAACGTCAGGAACCCGTACGCGCCTGGAGCAGGAACACCCCCTCCAGAGTTGGCTGGCCGTGACGAGCTGCGGGAAAGGGTTCGATTGGCCATCGAACGACTGAAGCTCGGACTCCCAGCGTAGAGCGTCCTCATGGTCGGGTTGCGTGGCGTGGGCAAGACGGTGTTGCTCGACCAGATGCGGGACGACGCAAGCACGGGCGGGGCCCACACGGTGCGAATCGAGGCGCCCGAGCTTCGATCGCTTCCCGCGATGCTTGCTCCCCAGCTCCGGCAGGCGCTGCTCCGCATGAGCCACATCAAGAGTGCAGGAGAACTTGCACGGCGGGGGCTACGCGCGCTCGCTGGCTTCGCGAAGTCCCTGAAACTCAAGTATGGCGACATCGAGGTCGGCCTCGATCTGGAACCTGAGCCCGGATTGGCTGACAACGGTGACCTCGAGCATGACCTGCCGGCGCTATTCGAGGCCGTTGGCGCCGCCGCCGCGGCGGCACGCACAGCGCTGGTGCTGTTCATTGACGAGTTGCAGTACGTCGAGGAAACGCAGCTCGAGGCCCTCATCGCCGCGCTTCACCGCTGTGCACAACAAAGACTGCCCATCACCGTCGTGGGAGCTGGTCTGCCGCAGCTGCGTGGGAACATGGGTCGAGCCAAGTCCTATGCTGAGCGCTTGTTCGATTTTCCCTTGATCGGGCCGCTCGGCATCGAGGCCGCACGACGTGCAATCGCCAAGCCTGCTGCCGACCGGGGCGTGGAGTTCGAAGAGGCAGCCATCGAACG
>JAYSRO010000465.1:0-2153 GCA_043720995.1 Candidatus Eiseniibacteriota bacterium | reverse complement strand
CCACGAAGTGGTCGCTCGGACTGATCGCCGTCGGCGTCGGCTGGGCAGTCGGCTGGGGCACGGTGCGATTCGCGGGCGGCAAACGCTCGCGGGGCCTGCAGATCCTGTCCGCCGCCGTCGCGGTCGCGTCCTGGACCGTGGCGAACTTCCTCGTGCATGCGACGTTCGTGAATCACGCGCTCGCCGAGAAGGGCGATGCGTTCCGCGTCGGCATCCCGCCGGAGTCACTCGACCTGTTCATCCGAGTCGTGAGCGTCGACTTCGGCATCATGGATGTCGTGTTCCTCGCCATCATGGTGTGGGAGGCGTGGAAGTTCCCTCGCCCCCTCCTGCGCGTGCCGCCGCCGGTCGCGTGAGCCCACCCCTGACGCCCGACGAACAGCGCCGGGTCGACAACCTGCGCGCGGTCATGCAGGGCAGGACTCCGCTTGCACGAATCGAGCCGCCCAGGCCGGACACGGGCCCCAAGCCCACCGGCCGATCGCGCGGCCTGCTGGGTTCACTCGGCGCCGGACTGCTGTTGTTGCTCGGCAAGTTCAAGTTCCTGTCGGTGCTCCTGAGCGTGCTCAAGTTGAAGACCCTCGCGACCATGCTGCTGAGCATCGCGGTATACGCCACGCAATGGGGCTGGGAGTTCGCGGCGGGCTTCGTGCTGCTGATCTTCGTGCATGAAGCGGGACATGCCGTGGTGCTACAGCACGAAGGGATCCCCGCCAGCGCGCCGGTATTCATCCCGTTCGTCGGCGCGTTCATCGCCATGCGCGGCCGGCCGCGTGATGCCTACATCGAGGCCAAGGTCGGCATCGGCGGGCCGCTGTTCGGTTCGCTGGCGGCGTGGGCCGTGCTGGCCGCGGGCGTGTGGTTCGAGCGGCCGCTGTGGATCGCCATCGGTCACGCTGGCGTGTTCTTGAATCTGTTCAACCTGATTCCAGTGTCGCCGCTCGATGGCGGCCGCATCGCGGGCGTGTTCACCAAACCATTCTGGATCGCCGGCTACGCGCTCGGCATCGTGGCCACCGTCATCACCCGCTCCCCCATCCTGGTCCTGGTCCTGCTCGTGGGCTTGATCACGCTCTGGCAGCGCCTGCGCAAGCCGATTCCGGGCTATGACCAGGTCCCGCGCACTCAGAGACTCGCCATGGGTGTGGCTTATCTGGCGCTCGTCATCGGACTCGCCTCGACACTGCAGGTTGGCGAGCTGCCACACCCGGACACTCTCGATGCCCGAGGCCGAGCCCAACGGACCGTCCCGCCTGCTCCCGCGCCAGGGGCTCCCGACACACCCGCTTCCGACCCGCCTCCCGCGAGCGGTTCGTCGCCGCACTGAAACCGCTGTAGTCTGGCGTTCCGGCAGCGCCACCTCGTGTCTCCCGCCTGGTCGCTCCTGTGGTTGGTCGCCCCATCCAGCACGGCGAGGTCCGCATCTTGGCTCGAGGCAGGAAAGTCGCACTCATCCGCGGCATCAATGTCGGCCGTTCGAAGCGTATTCCCATGGCCGAACTGCGCACGCTGGTCGCCGACTTCGGGCACGCCGACGTTCGCACCGTCCTGAACAGCGGCAACGTGGTGTTCACCGCCAAGGACGACACGCCCGCGGAACTCGCCACGCAGATCGAGAAAGCGCTGCTCATGCGACTCGATGTCACCGCACGCGTGGTCGTGCTCACCGAGGCCGAGATCACGACCGTGATGGACGAGAATACACTCGTCGACAAGGCGGATGACCCGTCCAAGCTGATCGTGGCGGTGCCCTTTGTCGCATCCGATTGCGCCAAGCTCGAGCCGCTGCTCGACCAGGACTGGGACGACGACGCGATGGCGCTGGGCAAGCGAGCGGCCTACCTGTGGTGCGCGGGCGGCATACTCGAGAGCCGCCTGCCGAACTCGGTGAGCCGGCTGCTCAAGGACGCCGTGACCACGCGCAACTGGACGACGATGCAGAAGATCCAGGAGCTGGCGGCGCTGAAGGGCTAGCACGCCTGTGGGGCCAAGCGGTACGCTCTGCACGAATCCAGTCGTCCTGCTTCCTTCCGGCCTCCGAGGTCCCGCATGCGTTTCACCACACTCGGCCGCACTGGTCTGTCCGTGTCCCGTCTGGCGTTGGGCTGCATGAGCTATGGCGATCCGTCGTGGCGCCCGTGGGTGCTCGACGA
>JAYSRO010000464.1:0-4379 GCA_043720995.1 Candidatus Eiseniibacteriota bacterium | reverse complement strand
GTGATGAAGCGCATCGCAGCACCCATGCTGGGTGGCGTGATCAGTTCGTTCGTGCTGGAGTTGCTGGTGTACCCGGCGATCTTCGCGTGGTGGAAGGGGCGTGGGTTGCCGGACCGGGCGGTTATTGCGCCGGCGAGTACAGTATAGTGGGCCGCGTGAAATGCAGGGATTCCGCCGGGATGCATGCGCATCGCCGGCACCGTGAAGGAGGAGTGACTCGATGAGCATCCTGAAGGGCGAACTCGCAACCGTGCGGGGGCTCCACCTGTTGCTGACGGCCGCCACCGTGGGGACGATCCTCGCGAATGGCATCGCCGGCTGTTCCGCGCCGAGCACCGGCCCGCAACGCGTGCGCGTCGCGATTACCGAAGCGGGCTTCGTGCCACCCTTGATCGAAGTGAAGCGCGGCAGGCCGGTCGAGGTCACGTTCTCGCGCAGCACGGAGCAGACGTGCGGCACCGACGTGGTGTTCACCACGCTGCACCGCGGCTATGACCTGCCGCTCAACAAGGAAGTGAAGGTCGAACTGGCGGCGGCGGACATCGGCGACACGCTCAAGTACTCGTGCTCGATGGACATGCTGCACGGCATGTTCGTGGCGAAGTAGGGGGGCGCGGGAAGCGCGACCCGAACCGGGGCGAGTGACGGGACGATTGCGCGGAATCCCAGTGATTCCGGCCCAGAATTCGCCCCCTGAGCCTCGGTTTCCAGCCCGCGACACCCACTGCTATGGTCTTAGGCCTAATGGCCACCAAGAAGCGCAACATCGAAATCATCGGCGTGCCCGTGGATCTGGGCGCCGGGCGCCGGGGCGTCGACATGGGCCCCTCGGCGATTCGCATCGCGGATCTTGAGCCGCGGCTCGAGGCGTTGGGGCACACGGTCGTCGACTGTGGCGACATCGACGTGATGATCCCCGAGACGCAGAAGGTCGGCGAGGGCAAGCTGCGCTACAAGGCCCCCATCCTTGCCGCATGCGAAAGCCTGCGCCTGGAGGTCGAGCGCAGCCTGGGCGAGCAGCGCATGCCGCTGGTGCTCGGTGGCGATCACAGTATCGCCATTGGTTCGGTCGCCGGCTCGAGCAATTTTCTTGCGTCGCAAGGCGAGGCGATGGGCCTGATCTGGTTCGATGCGCACGGTGACGCCAACACGCCCGAGACGACGCCGTCGGGAAACATCCACGGCATGTCGCTGGCGGTCGCGTTGGGGTTTGGCGATCACGATCTCGTGAACCTCGGCGGCCGCTCGCCCAAGGTGCAGACGCGCAATACGGTGCTGATTGGCATCCGCGATCTCGACGACGGCGAACGCGACCTGCTTAAGAAGTGGGGCGTCACCTGCTACACCATGCGTGACATTGACGAGCGCGGCATGCGCGATGTGCTCGATGAGGCGATCGGTGTCGCGAACGACGGCACTGCGGGTGTTCACCTGTCGTTCGATCTCGACGTCGTCGATCCCGAGGACGCGCCCGGCACCGGTACGCCGGTGTGGGGTGGCATCAGCTATCGCGAGGCGCACCTGGCGATGGAGATGCTCGCCGATCGCGCCAACATCATCGCCATCGATCTCGTCGAGGTGAATCCCGTGCTCGATACCACGAACATGACGGGGATCCTCGCGGCGGAGTTGGCGCAGAGCCTGTTGGGCAAGCGGATCTTCTAGCCTTCCACGCGCTGCGGGCGGCTAAGCGGCTTCGCTACGCGCGGAGGGTGACGCTTCCTGCATCGTCACGATCACTTCCTGCGCGCATCCGGCGAGATCATTGATGGGCGCGGCGACCGCATGCGTCATGCGCACCTCACCCGCATTCACCAGCGTGATCTCCTCGCTCGCGGCCTGACGGCTCGTCAGCACGCGTTGTACGAGGCAATCCCCGCACGCCGGAGCGTTGCCGCCGCCGACAGCTTTGCAGAATTCGTGGCAGGCGCTGCCGACCCAGGTGTCGCCCAGGCTGCCGCTGCGATCGAGCAGGGGGCGGCTCTGCCAGGTGATCACGCCCTCGCGCGTCGCCACGAAAGCGCCGCCCGAGAATGAGCTGACGAGCGCCGCGAATTTCTGGCGTTCGAGATCGAGCGCCCTGATCTGCTTGTCACTGACACGGAACCAGCGCTCGAACTGTTCGCTCTTGCGCCGCTCGGCCTCGATCTCGAGCAGGTCGTTCAGCCGCATCGCGATCAAGCGCCCCAACCGGTCGAGCGGCACGCACTCCACGGCGCCGGGCTCGAGTTCGTGCGGGGATACGACGCAGATTCCCCCCTGCAACCGGCGGCCCAGGGCCAGGTGGAGCGCGTGCGCCATCAGGGGTTGCCGGGTATTGCCAGGCAGTGGCATCACCGCCGCCGAGCCGCTCTGCGCGGCGCGCGATGCCAGCCCCTTGAGCGTCTGCGTCTGTTCACGCGAGCGTGGATGTTCTTCCGGGTACCACTTCTCGATGAACACGCCCCCGTGGATCATCACCACGATGCCCACGGTATCCGCGCGCAAAGCTTCGTGCACACGTCGCACGGCAGCCTGTACGGCATCCTCGAGGGTCTTCGCCTCCATCAAGGATTCGAACAGGGCGAGCGCGTGTTGCGTCGATGCAGTCATGGGCATCCGTGCGTGGGGGGAGACTACTACCGCGAATCCTTGGCTTCGTAAGCGCGCGCCAGCCAGTCGGCGATGGGTTGCACCACGGCTTCAGCGCCGTCGTCGAACGCCGCGAGGTCATGGCTGTCGATGTCGATCTGCGCCCAGATCGTTTCGCCCGAGCGGATCAACACCACCAACTCGGAACGCGTGTCGCTGCTGCAGGCGAGGTAGTTCGACGCTTCGCGCACGTCGGGCACGTTGATGTTGCGGCGCTCGGCGACCGCGGTGCCGCACACGCCCTGTCCTGCCCCGATGAACACATGCTCCGTCGGCGCGCCGATGAACGGCCCGAGCCGGAGGATGTTGTCCGGGAACAACTCGTAGATGCCCGTCCAGTGGAAGCGCGGATCCAGTTCATGTAGGCCATGGACCGCGGACTCCAGCAACGTGTCGAATTCGGCGCCCTGCGCGCGCAGCGCCTCGAGCCCTTCGATGATGCGATTGACGGACATACTGGCCTCCTGTGGGGCGCGCGCCGGTGGAATGAGCCAGACGCGGCGGGGCGCACCGTCGGGGGATTATCGGCAGGGCGGCGGGGGGGCTTGAGGCGTGACGTCGTGGACCGCCCCTTTGCGCTGGCCCCGCATTCCCGCAACCCCGTGGGGCCGCAAACTGGCGTTCTATGGCGCCTGCTGGCGCGCGAGGCGCCGCAACGCGGTGCGCAGCCGCGCATGGGAGTCGAAGCGCTGCACGAAGTCGCTCTCGCGACGCCCACCCTTGGCGCGAATCACTTGCGCCACACCGTGGCGCTCGTCCTGGCTCCAGCGCCGCAGCCCTGGCAGCAGCAGCACGAGCGGCGCCCAGCGGTCGAACGCCTCGCGTTCATCCGCGGACCAGTCTGCGAGTGACCGAACGCCCAGCGCATGGCGCGCTTCGTTCGCGAGCTCGGCTGTGGCGTCGCCGCGCGCGGACCCGAATCGCTTCGCGAGCAGGTCGGTGACCTCGAGCCCGAGGTTGGCGAGCGGCAACTCGCCGATCACGTCGTCGCGCTCACCGTTGACGAAGAAGTAGACGTTGTCGGCCGCGAGTGCCCGCAGGGTCGCCGGAGTCGAGCGGTGCTCGGGGTTGCGCTGCATACGGCCCAACTCGCGCTCGAGCACCCGGCGCACGCCGCGGTGCTTCGGGCGGAAGCCGAGCTTGTAGTAGAACCACCAGGCGCCCGAGGCGATCGCCTCCTCATTGTCCGCGCCCAGTTGATAGGGGTAGATAGTGAACGCATCCGCGCCGAACAGGTGGCGCGACATCGCGACTGCGCGTGCATACACCACCGCCGCTTCGGCGCCCCGGAACGTGTCGAACACGTTGTAAGCGAGCTCGCACGACTGGAACAGCGCGCTCGTCAGCACGTAGCCGATGGGCGTGCCGTTCTTGAGCGTCAGGAACCCATACACGGATTCGAGCAACAGCCTGTCCCCAGGCGCGACGCCCAAGCACGCGAAGCTCAAGCCATCGTCGTACTCCACCAGCCGCACGTCACGCGGGTCGGCGTTCGCGAAGGCGTCGAGATCGCGCTTGCGCGTCACCATCGCCTCGCGCGTCAGGTCGACGTAGGCAACGCCTTCGGCGCGCGTGAGCTGCCGCACCGCGATCGGCGGCCGGTAGACTTCGCTGGCGAGGTCCGGCCGCGCGCGTGACAGCGGTGTGCGTTGCGGATGAATAGAGGATGGCCGTTTGAGCGCGGGCGCCAGCACGGCCGTGCGCGTGGGCCCGCCCGCGCCCCAGCGCAGCGTCATCGGTGTGTCGAG
>JAYSRO010000463.1:0-4380 GCA_043720995.1 Candidatus Eiseniibacteriota bacterium | reverse complement strand
TGATCGTGCTGCTCGAAGCCGTCGAGGCCTATCGCGCGGCGCGGCTGCGCGGGCTTGACCCTGAGCAGGCACGGGAACGGGCCCGGGCGAAAGCCGCCGCGGACCCATTCGTCGCTGAATGCTTGATGGCGAGCGCTGAAGCCGAGCTGAGCCCGGAACGCGACGCCGCGTAACTCCGCGCGGAGTTACTTGCCGGAGTTATTGCGCAAGCCCTGGAAGTCCACCTTCGGCGCGACCTTCGCGGCCTCCGAGACCGGGTAGTACGGCGCGTCCTTGAAGTTGAACATCGAGGCGTAGAGGTTTGTCGGGAAGCGCTTCACGAGCACGTTGTAGTCCTTCACCTGGTCGTTGTAGCGCATGCGCTCCGTCGCCAGGCGGTTTTCGGTACCGGCGAGCTCGTCCATCAACTGCAGGAACGCTTCGTTGCTCTTGAGCTGCGGGTAGTTCTCGATCACCACGAGCAGGCGGCTGAGCGCTCCGTCCATGCTCTGGCCGGCGGCGATCTTCTGGTCCGTCGACTTGGCACCCGACATCTGGGCGCGCGCCTCGGCGATCTTGCCGAACACTTCCTGCTCCTGGATCGCCGTTCCCTTCACGGCCTCGACCAGGCTGCCGATCAGGTCCGCGCGGCGCTGCAGTTGGTTGTCGACCTGCGCGAACTTCTGGTCCACGGCCTCGTGCGTCGACACCAGCGTGTTGTAGTTGCCCACCAGGCAGCCGCCGATTCCCAACACGAGAACGGCGACGATCACGATCCCAATCAATAGTCCTGCACGCTTCATTCGCATACCCCTTTCGTCTCACGCGCGCTTGATGCGCGCGAAGTCAGGCTACCAGCTTCCGCCACCACCACCACCGCCGCTCGAACCACCACCGAACCCGCCAAAACTCCCACCGCCGCCTCCGTCGCCACCCCCGAAGCCGCCACCGCCCCAACCGCCGCCAAATCCACCCCCATAGCCGCCCATTCCACCAAATCCGCCGCGCCGCCGCCCGCCGCCCATGTTGTTCATCACCGTGGCGATGATGAAGAAGATCAACAGGGCCAACAGCAACGAGCCGCGCGACGAGCGTGGCTCGCGCTCACCGCCGTCGTAACGCAACTCGGCGCCGTTCCATTCGAGCGTGACGCCCTGCTCCTTGGCGATCTTCGCCGCGCACGCCAGCACGCCCTGTGTGATGCCGCCCGTGTAGTCGCCTGCCTGGAATCGCGGCGCGATCTCGCGCCGCACGATGCGCGACTGGAGGCCGTCCGGCAGCGCACCCTCGAGACCGTAGCCCGTCTCGAAGCGCACCTCGCGTTCGGTCATCGCCACCAGCATGAGCAGGCCGTTGTCCTTGCCCTGTTGGCCGATCTTCCACGCCTGGAACACCTGCACCTTGAAGTCAGTGGGCGTGAGCGGCGCGGTGGTCGGGACGATGAGCACGGCGAACTGGACGCCGGTCTTCTGCTGCACCTGGTCGAGGAACGCCTCGAGCTTGGCCTGCGACGGCTCGTCCATCACCGCGGCCACGTCGGTGACGAAGCCGGTGTAGGCCGGGAGCGTGACGCTCGTCGAGTCGGCCGGTGAGGGCGCTGCAGCGGCGGGGAGCAGTGCGATCGCCAGGAAGCACGTGATCCACAGGGTTCCCGCCAGCCGGAGCGCGCGGGCGCTCCGCTTGATCATGGCACCCGCAGCGTGTCGATGGCGATGACGAGGCGGTCGATCTCCGCGAGGAACTTGCGGTAGATCGCCAGCACCTCGTCCGCCTTGTACTTGCGCGTGGAGAAACGCACCAGATGGGCACCGAGCAAGGCTTCGGCGTCCAGCCGGTACAGCTGCGCCAGCTTCTCGATCACCTGCGCCTGCGAAGCCGGGGTGACCTCGCCGCGCAGCCGCAGCAGCGTGCGGAACAGCGTCGCGAAGCTCGAAGCCGAGCCCTTGAGGACGTCCTTGAGCGCCAGCGCCTTGCGGCCCGATGCCAGATACGCTTGGCGCAGCAGGATATGTTTGGAGCGCAGGTCGTGTTCACACTGCAGCCGCAGGTAGGTGTTCGGCACCTCGAGGGTCGCGAGCACGTCGTCGCCTTCGAGTGTCAGGTGACGCTCACGCATCTCGAGCCATTCGATCGGGAACGAATCGAGCGAGTTCTCGATCTGCCGCTGCGTGAGCAGCAGCGGATCGAAGTGCGGGGCCTTGCGCGTCACGGGCATGGCTTCCCGCAGCCGGTCGAGCCGCTCGGACGGCAGCTCGCGCGCCACGACAACCACGTTGACCCTCGAGTGTTTCGGGTCGAATCCCTGCATCAGCACGCTGCCGGTCAGGAAGGCGCCGAGGAAGTCGGAGCCGAGGGTTTCGCGCACGGGCGCAAGCCAGGCACGGGCGGCATCGAGGATGTCCCGCGGGGGCTCGATGCGCAGTTCGCTATGAGGACGGTTCATGTCGGGGGCCAACGCTACGAGTGACGGGGGCGCGGGTCAAGCGGCGGCGGGTGGGCTGCGTGTTGGCGGGGGGAGTGGGCGAGAGGGATGGCGTCCGCCCAGGCGCTGCCCGCCATAATCCCCATGGGCCCGCGACGCGGGTGTAGACTCGAGGGCGTTGCGCTCACGGCTGCCGTCGGGTCGTGACGTTCGCAGCTTCATGGACTGCTGACGGAGGGCCGCTCCGTGGCACACGCCCTCCCGGGCATTCATGCGCGCTGGCTGCGACCTCTTGTCGTGGCCACGGCACTCGCATTCGGCATGACCCTGGCCGCCCAATCGCGCTGGTTGTGCGACGACATCTTCATCACCTTCCGTTACGCCGGCAACATCGTGGCAGGGCACGGGGTCGTCTACAACACCGGCGAACGCGTCGAGGGGTACACCCACTTCCTCTGGCTGGCATTGATCGCCGCCTGGAACTGGGCGGGCGGCGCGCCCGAGACGATCGTCGTCGTGCTGGGGCTGCTGGCCTACGCCGGAGTGATCATCGCCTGTGGGCTCAGGTCCACGGCAGTCCCGCTCGCGGCACTCGTGCTGGCACTGCATCCCGACTTTCGTATTTGGGCGACGAGCGGGATGGAGACGATGGCGTTCACCTGGATGGTGCTGTTGGCCGTGTTCGCCCTGGTCGACCGGCGCTACCTCGCGGCGGGCATCGCATTGTCCGCCGCCGTGCTGTTGCGGCCCGACGCGCTCGTCTTCTGCGCTGTCGCCGTGGTGTGGGCCGCCCTCGAGCGGGACAGGCGCCGTGCCTTCATCCTGCTCCCATTCGCGGTCTATGCACTCTACAGTGCGTGGCGGCTCTGGTATTTCGGTGAGTTGTTGCCCAATCCCTACTACGCGAAGTCGGCGGGCGTCAGTAACTGGAGCCAGGGCGCGTACTACATCGCGAGCTATTTCAAGATCTACTGGTCGAGTGCGGTGGCGCTCATCGCAGTGCCGTTCATCCGGCGGCGCGAAGCCGGAATCCCGTTGACGTTCGCGATTGCGTATCTCGTGCTGTTCGTGGCCCGCGTGGGTGGCGACTTCATGTTTGCCCGCTTCATGGTTCCGGTCGTGCCACTGTTGTGCGTGGCGGCGGAGGCCGTGCTGAAGGGCCGGCAATCGATTGCCGTGGCCCTCGCCACGGTGCTGGTGTTGCTCGGCCACGACGCCCGTCGTGACGACGATGCCTCCGGCACGGGTGAACAACACGCCCACCTCAGGTCGCGCGGCATCATGGATGAACATTGGTATTACACGCGAGTAATCGAAGGCATGAACGCGATTGAACGCCAGCGCCAGCTGGGCCTGACGCTCAAACACTACTTTGAACACGAGCATGTGAGCGTGCTGCTGCGCGGGCAGGCGGCGCTCGGCTACTACGCGGAGTTCAGCGAGGCGATTGAGAGCAGCGGGCTGACGGACCGGTTCATCGCCCGCATGCCGCTGGGGCTGCGCGGCAGGCCCGGGCACGAGAAGGGCGCGACGCTCGACTACCTGCGGCTACGGCATGTCGACTTCGTGTTCCAGCGGACGCCCTACGATTCCACCTCGCGCGAGATGGTGTTCCAGGTGGGAGAGGGCGTGGTGTGGGCCGAAATCGTTACCGAGACCGGGCTGGAAGATCGCCTCATGCGTCGCTTTCCAGAGGAGATCTGGGTGCCGGATTGACGGGGCGCCTGCTGTGGGGCTATCAAGGCTGGCAACCATTGGCCGGATGGAGTCCATGCAACCGGAACCCACCTCCACCCGTATCAATCCCGGGTCCCTCCCGATACCACCTCGCCCACTGCGCCTCAGGCCTGGCCCGGTGTCGTCTTTAGCCGTGAATTCCCTGGAGTCCTCATGCGATACCTGTTTGCCGCACTGGCGGTAGCCCTTGTGGCCGGCACCGCGCTCGCTCAGTCCGGCGACTCGCTTCGTTCATCGGCGCC
>JAYSRO010000462.1:0-9500 GCA_043720995.1 Candidatus Eiseniibacteriota bacterium | reverse complement strand
AGGCTCGCCACCGCCGTGTCCCCGGCGGCGAGCGCGATCACGATCGAGTCGGGTGTGACGTGAGCCTCGGGAAGGTGATAGGCGCTCCCACTTAGCAGGACCGTGGCCGTCCCACGCGCCAAGTCGTTGCTCGTGATCACAACCGAAGCGGTGAAACTGCCCGCCGTGCTCCGCGCGAAACGCACCGGCAAGTCCCGCTGCTGGCCGGGCGCGAGGGTGAAGACGGTGGTGCCAAGCAACGCAAACTCGGGCGAGATGAGGGACATGCCAGTGACGTCGAGCACGTCGGAGCCGCCGTTCCGGACGCGCAGCGCGAGCGTGTCGGCCATACCTATAGGCCGGGGGCCAAAGTTGAGCGTGTCCGGCACGACCAGGATCGGAGCGATGCTCACCGCCAGTCGCACAGGGATACCGAGCAGCGAACGCTCCGGGTCGTTCGAAGCGATTCGTACCTGGTCGGTGAAGAGTCCGGCGGGCAGCGTGCGCGCCGAGATCCCGATCTGGATGGTCGCGCTAGCTCCGGGCTCGATGCCACCGCTCGCGGGGTCCGCGGAGAGCCAGGTGGATCCGCTCGTCCAGTCGGCGGCGTTCACCAGCAGGCGCTGCATGTCGGCCTGCTGGAAGGGACGGAAGCCGAAGTAGTTGCCTGCATGGGCGAAATAGACGAGCCGGCCGCGGCCGTAGGTCTTCGAGATCACTGCCGGCGAGCCATCAGTGAACTCGACCAGCAGGGTGCCGGAGTTGCGCACCCCCAGCCCTATGCCGCTGCTGACGTGGAACGAGGGACTCACACCGGCGGTCACTGGGTGGTCGGCGACAACGGCATTCGTAAACACGCCGGTCGCCCCGGAGTTGCGCGTGACGGGCACGAGCGGGGCGAGCGTTTGCCAGCGACCGTTCGAGATCTCCCACGAGGCCCACTCGGTCAGCACGAGCCCGCCTCCCTGCGCAACGTAGTCGAGCAGCGCCGTCTGCCCCGCGGCGGGCATCTCGCCGCCGTAGTCGAGACCGTCCAGCAGGACGACGAGCGAGAAGCCGTGCGGGCTCGGGTTCGCCCCGGTCCAGGTGCGGATGTCACGGAGGTATGTTGGCGCGTATCCGGCGGCAGCGAGCGCGGCGCCCACATCGGACTCAGTGCCGCCGTCCCCCAGGACGAGCGCCGTGCCTCTGGAGGGCGTTCCCGAAGTCAGCAATGGCAACTCGATGCCCGCGAGCGCGGGGCGAGCCGAAGGCGTGGCGGGCAGGAATGGATCCCCACGCGAGAACACGGAATCCGCGGCAGAAACCGTCATCCTCATGCTCATGGCGAGCATGAACGGCGCCCGGCCGATCTGGAACGTGAGCCGGCTCAACCCCGTGTTGAAGATGGTGAGCGCGCGCGACGTGCTGTCGCCAGAGACGAGGCTGAGCGCGAACGAATCGGGTGCCGCCGAGATCACCGGTTTCCCCAGCGAGACGCCAGCGAGCGGTACGAGCAGGACTGGCGTGGCCGGGTCGTCGCTGGGGATCGACAGGGTTCCGCTGCCCGCGCTGACGCCTAGTCGGGAATATCGGATTCTCAACTCGCGTCCGTTGCGAGGCGGCAACGTGAACGCACCACCGTCCAATGCGGAGAACCCGGTGCCATCGACCGCGATCGCGCCGACGTGCAGGGTATCGGACCCCGAGTTGGTCACGCGGACCACCAACGTGTCGCTCGTCCCGTCGATGTCGCTGCCGAAGTCTAGCGCGTCGGGTACTGCGACAATCCGCGGAGTGCCGGTGACCCGGAAGCGGACCGGCACATCTACAAAGGGCCGTGCCGGATCGTCCGCCGTCACCCGCAGCGTGACGGAATAGAGCCCGGCATCGAGACCGTTCGCCCTTCCGCGTATTGTGATCGCCTTGCTGCCCCCCGCGGCGACAGTCCCCGCCACGGGCTCAAACGCCAGCCACGCTGGCATCGTGCCGATCGTCGAGAGGCTCCAGGACAGTGGTCCGGCCCCCGGGTCGCTGACGGTTAGCGTCGCATTGGCGCTGTCGCCGGACGCTGCGAGGAGTTGCAGGCTACCCGGGCTCACGCTGAGCACCGGGGGCAGGGCGGCCTGCCCGGCCAGCAAGACGAGCACTCTCGGCGCAGCGGGATCGTTGCAGGCGATGGTGAGCATCCCGCTGTGCGAGCCGCCCGAGCGTCGCAGGAAGCGCACGAAGACCTGGCGCGACGTTCCCGGGGCAACCGTGAACGTCGTGGGCCCGGCGACCTCGAACTCCGGCGAGTTCGAGTTCACGCTCGTTACGAAGAGCGGGGCCGTGCCGGGATCGGCCACGGCGACGGCAAGCGAGTCGACCACCCCGACCCATCCACCGTTGAACGTCAGCGACAGCGGCGTGACGGTGATTGCCGGTCCCTGGGCGCGGCCCAGCAGGACAGAAATGGAGTTGCCCCCGCTGTTGGCGGAAACCACGTCCGGGCGTGTATCGGCGTCGAGACGTGCGACCAAGAGGGCGACCGGCGTGACGCCCACCGGGTAGTCCGACCGACCGTGGAACGAGCCGTCGCCGTTGCCGAGCAGCACTGTGACGGCATTGCCCGAGCTAGCGGCGGCGAGCAGGTCGGCGTGCCCGTCTGCATCGACATCGGCGATGGTCACGCCCCAAGGAGCCGCGCCCACGGCATAGTTCGAACTCTCGCCAAAGGTCCCTGTTCCGCTCCCCAGACGAACCGTGAGCGAGCCGGCGACGACATTGGCGGCCACCAGATCCGCGTACCCGTCGCCGTTCAGATCGCCGAGTGCGAGACCGCGCGATCCGCTCGCGCTCGAGTAGAACGAAGGCGCGCGGAAAGTGCCGGTGCCAGTGTTGAGGAGTACGGCGACATTGGCGGAACCCGGGCCCCCTACGGCGAGGTCCGGTCTCGAGTCGCCGTCCAGGTCGGCTGCGGCCAACGCCGCGAGGGCGACACCCACCGTGTAGTCGACGTGCGCTGCAAACGTGCCATCGCCCAGGCCCTCGCACACCGATACGGTCTTCGCCGTGCTGTTGGCGGTGACCAGGTCGAGGCGGCCATCGCCGTTGACGTCGCAGGTCACGAGCGCGCTCGGCCCCGTCCCGACCGGGACACTTCCGGCCGCTGCGAACGAGCCGTCGCCACTTCCCAGCAGGATCGCGACGTCGTTCGTCGCCGATCGGGCAACGGCGAGGTCGAGCTTGCCGTCGCCATCGAAATCGCCCACGGCGATTCCCGAGGGAGTCCCACTCACCGAGAGGGTCGCGAACGCCACGAGTGCCCCGCCCAGGCTGCCCCGCAGGATCGTGACCGTGCTGGATCCGGTGTTGGCTACCGCGAGATCCGTGAACCCATCGGCGTTGAAGTCTCCGGCGGCCATGGCCATTGGAGTGACACCAACGCCCATGTTGGTGGGCGAGCCGAAGAGGCTCTGCGCGCAGGCTCCCTCGGCGGCGAGGAGCAGAAGCCACGAGAGGAGACACGCACACACCACCGAGCCCACTTGCCGTGGAGAACTCGGCGCGGCGTGACCTCGAGCCGCAAGTGAAGAATGAGGGGCAGCGGCCATGGATGGGCGGTCCTCGCGGCCTTCCGTGGCCCGAGCCATTTGGTGGTGGGCTATCGGCGCCCGACGACCGTGCAATACTAGCGAGTCGTTATGGAATCGTCAACAAGTCAAGGCCCACCGCGAACTCCGAGCTTGATGTCGTCGCTAGGGGCCGAGGAGGTTCTCCGAGGTCGCGAATAAGGGCCACGGGGGCCACACCGCATGGCGGCCTGGCTGAAGCTTTGGGCAGGGGCGGGCCTCGCGCGCCAGGCCCAGTCTCAAGTGGCATGCCCCGGCCCCTGCGCCGCCTGCCACCGCTTCAGCCCGAGCTCCGAGAACCGCAGCGCCTTCCGCGACAACCTCCGCGCGAACGGCAGGTGCCCCGCGTGCCGGTACATCCATCGAGGCGTCACGCCCAGACGCTCCGCGGCGTCCTCGACCGAAATGAGCCGGTCGTCCTCCTGCCGACGAGGACCCGAGCTCGACTGACCGGCCGAAGCGATCCGGACTGCGAGGCCCGCTTGAATCGCCGCCACCTGTGCGAGCAACAGCGCGGCCTCCTCGACGCTCAGAGCGTTGATCCGCCCGGGGTCGGCGAGGATGCTGGCGAGAAGCGCGCTGCGATCGCTAGTCATGTGAACTCCTCATTCTTCTGAAAGACCCCCGCGCTCATCGAGCGCGGGCATTGCACCACCAGCACTTACAGCACTCCGCCTCCCCTCACCGCAAGGGGAGCCCGTGAGGGGACCCTGCAGCTCGGTGATGAGCCCATGCAGCTGCCGATCGGGCCCCACAGCAAGCGTCCACACCAACGACCATCCGTCCCACTCACGAGCGATCAGCGCCTTGATCTCGGCCTGCCGACGGTCATCTCCAAGGGCCAGCCCCAGTCCGAAATCCTGCCAGCCAAACAGCCCAGCCGGCCGCGCCAGCGCCTCGGCGTATACCCGCAGCTTGGCTCGCAGTACGTGTAGCGGCTCCGTCGCGAGATCGACCTCGACCGCGAACGGAACCTCGATACCCTGGATCATCAGCACCGCGAACAGGTCGGGCACGATGGGCAACCCACGGTCGCCGAACTCGGCACGTAGCTCCCAGTCAGGGCGAGCCAACTCGACCCGGACTCCTGCGATGCTCGTTGCGGCCAGCGCCACCCACGTCCGCACGATGCCGAGGTGATGCGCGAGGCCACCGCGCGGAACCGGCCACACCGCTTCGCCTGCCTGCCGCACAACGTCGCGCCCCCTTGTTCGAGGGTCCGGCCGGCAGTCTTCAGATCGATCAGCGTATCGCCCTCCTCCACAAGGTCGACGACGCCGCGTAGCCGCACATCGAGGACTTCACCGGTCTCGGGATCGACTAGGTCGAGCTCGAAGAACTGTTCGACAGCAACCGGCTTGATCCCGTTTGTCGACTCGACATAGAGCTGAAGCATCGCCCGGCCCTTCTCGGCGATGGAGTCCTTCGACTCCCGTTCCGAGAACACGAGCGGCTCCACGTTCTGCGCGTACCAATCCGCGTCGAACACCTTGAGGACTTCGGCCATCTCGACACTGCGACCAGCAAGCCGTTCCCTGTGGAACCACTCGACGGCAGCATGGACGGATGTGCCGAATGCCATGGCCGCGACCCGCCACGGTCTCGGGATCTTGTCGACGTACTGGAAGCGGTACTTGAGCGAGCAGCCGAGGTAGGTGTTGACCTGACTAACGCTGATGACGCGCTTCGGCTCCATTTCCGCCGGTCCCGTTGCCGGGGGCGGCGTTCAGGAGTTCGTCGATCATTTTTGTGGCGGCCATCTTTGTGATCTCGACGAGATCCGAGACCTCGAAGATGTCCTTCAGGCGCTCCTCGGCGGCTTCCTTCTGGTAGCCCTGCCCCGACATGATGCGGAACAGGTACCGGCGCTGGGCTTCGGACATCGGCTCATTGCCATTGCTCGACCGGGGTGGTCGGCTCGGGCCGTTGCTGCGCGGGCGCGCAGCTCCGTTGCCGATTCTCGTGTGGCGAGGCGAGCGAGCGGGAGTCGTTGCACCCGACCCGGGGCTTGAGTCCCGGTTCAGGCTGACGCCGTCCAACTCCTCGAAGGAGACGACGCCGACATTGACGGCGTCACGGAGAGCGCGAGCCTTGGCCCGGGTCTCGGCCACGCGGATCAGGTGCGGTACGAGGAACTCATCGACGTTCTCGGGACAAGCATCGCCGACAGCTTCGAAGATTCCCTTCGTGGTCTCGATCTCGGCCTTGATGATGGCGAGGCGACCGTTCTCCTCCGTGGGAATCTGGAGGATCGAGGTGCGGACTCGGAGGAGCCCTTCCTCGTGGGCCTGATTGAGCAGGCCGGCGTAGAGAACGACATCTTTAGAACCGACGACGTTGCCCACGCGGTCGTGGATATCGACCGTGCGGACCAGCTGCTGATCGGCCTTCATGGAAGGCCTCCTGACAAGGGGCGGGATCGTGGAGCATGCCGGAACTAGCGCGAGAGGGCACCTTCAGCTTAGCGCGTAGACCCTGTAAGATGTAGGCGGGTCAATGACACACGCACGCTGCATCCTGTGGGCAAGCTGGCGACACCGCCGTCCTCTCGTCCTGCTCTTGGCAGATTGCAGACAAGACATTGGCATATATCATCGTCAGATGCGTCGATCACTGATTGGTCTGTGAGGGCACTGATGCTACTGCCACTCCGAAGTATGCGTGAGCGCGTCCAGCTCGCACGAGAGGATTCTGACTCCAGCTATTTTGCTGAACTCCAACTCCTTGGAGAGCTGGCAATGAAGTTGGCGGTTATTGGCTTTGTCACGGCAATCGAGCTGGAACCACACCGCCACAAGTACCGCCAGCTCCACAGACTGGTCCGAGCCAACGGGCTCGGCGAATTTAGCGATGTTCTCGAGGAATGCTTGAGCGGTGTCGCGTCTCAGGCGCTAAACGCCGATGCCTACCCTGAGCAGCGAGACCTGACACAGCCCCAACTGCCCGGCACTTGGCAGTACGACGCGACGGCTGCACTCGTCCGGTGTCTCGCCACTCTTGACCCAGCCACGGAACAGCTGGGACCCCGAGTGCCAGGCCGTCGGTGGTTTGCGCTAATGGCAACCATGCGGAACAAGCGTGCCCATGGGGCGCCCACTGCACAGCTCTGCAAGCGCCTATGTCCCGACATGGAGCGCGCGGTGTTTCCGCTTGTTGACAACCTCGGGATCTTTCAACGGCAGTGGGCGTACTTGCACCGCAATCTCTCTGGAAAGTATCGCATCACGACCCTGGGCGACATCGCAAACAAGTTCGAACATCTAAAGGCCTCGCGCTCAGAGAACCTCGCTGATGGCGTCTACATTTGTTGGGATCGGCCAACACGTGTGGACCTGATTGAATCTGATCCTGATGGCACAGACTTCTTTCTCCCCAATGGTGGCCACGACGGCAAACGGTACGAGGTCATGTCCTACCGGACAGGACTATCGCGTCACATGGATGCAGGTCCCTACCAGGCACCGCCAACCGACTTGCCCCCAAGTGAGACGGAAGGCGGCCGGACACTTGAACTCCTTGGCCAGACCTTTGCGAACCTTCCTGCTGCCCCTCCTGATTACGTAGCGCGCCAGGTGCTGGAAGCGGAGTTGCGCGGCGTGCTGCTCGACGACCGAAACCCATTGATTACGCTTGCAGGCGGTGGTGGCGTTGGCAAGACCTCATTAACACTGGCAGTCCTGCATGCACTGGCGGGATCGGAGCGATTTGGCGCGCTGCTCTGGTTCAGTTCGCGAGACGTCGACTTACTGCCCCATGGACCGCGCCAGGTAAGCGCTCGTGTCCTTTCCGTGGACGACATCGCCAAGGATTTCGCGCGCCAGCTCGAGCCACCCGGGTGGCACGACAAGATCTTTGATGCGAAGCGGTTTCTCGCGGAAAGCCTTGGGGCAAGCCCGCTTGGGAAAGACTCGCCTGTCTTGTTCGTGTTCGACAACTTCGAGACGCTTCGCAACCCGGCTGACGTCTTTGGTTGGATCAGCACGCATGTGAGGCTACCGAACAAGGTCTTGATTACGACACGCGTCCGAGAGTTCAAGGCCGACTACCATGTCACAGTTGGCGGCATGACTGACGAAGAGGCCACTCTTCTTATAGGCCAGACTGCTCAGCGCTTCGGGGTGGGAGCAATCCTAACGCGAGCGTACGCAGATGAAATTTGCTCCGAGTCCGAGGGACATCCATACGTAATCAAGATCCTACTGGGGGAAGTGGCTAAGACCAAGACACTGACGAGAGTCATACGGATAGTCGCGGCGAAAGAGGATGTGCTTGAGGCGCTCTTCGAACGTACTTACGCTGGCCTGACTCCAGCGGGAAAGCGAGTGTTCCTGCTCATGGCCTGCTGGCGCTCTGCGGTTCCGCGCGTAGCGCTAGAGGCTACCCTCCTACGGCCTGCAAACGAGCGCATGGATGTCGCGAATACAATCGAGGAGCTCTGGAGAAGCTCGATGATCGAGCTTCATGAGGCTGATGGTGAAACTGGGGCATTCGTCTCCGTGCCAATGGCGGCGGGACTGTTCGGCCGCCGGAAGATGGAGACGAGTCCGTATAAGAGCGCCGTGGATGCGGACTCGGAAATTCTTCAGATGTGTGGTGCTTCCCAAGGGACCGATTTCAAGCAAGGCGTGGCGCCGAAGCTAGAACGCCTGTTTGGTGGGATTGCCACCAGCATCGCGGCCGGGAGAATGCAGTTCAAAGATCAGATTCCGATGCTCGAGTTCATTGCGCGACGTTTGCCCCAAGCATGGCTGTGGCTCACCCGGATGCACGAAGAGTTTGGTGGCCTTGATGGTCGCGAGGGCGCCAAAGAGACGACGAGACGGTTTCTTGAGGCCCCCACGACGCCGGATGAGAAGGCAGTGGGCTGGGAGCTACTGGTGCGGCTTTGCCGGGCGGACGGTGACGTGGTGGGCGAGATTCAAGCCCTCGCTGCACTTTGCGAAATCCCTGGGGTCGACCTTTCTCGTGTTAGCCGAGTCGCAAACAGGGTAAACGAGATCCTTAGGACAACGGGGGGCTTGGTCGACTCTGACGAGAAGCGCATAGTCGTGCAGCGTCTTGTTGATGCATTTGAGACACGCATTGCGGACGGTAGTGGAGACGACCTCTCGCGACTGGCATGGCTATTACTGCACGCTCGTGAGCCGAGGCGTGCGGCAGTTGTGGTTAGGAAAGGGCTCAAACTGGAACCGACCAACTACCACCTTCAGAATCTGAAGCAGCGTCTTGAGCGCGAGCTAAGCACTGATCTCGAATCGGTCTAGCCGGCTGAGCGTAAGTTGCGAGGCGGTGAGCGCCAACCCCAGCGCGTCGAACATGTGCAGCCAGTATTTGTCCCGCGCCCGCAACCCGAGCGCCGCACGCGCCGGCCGCTTCGGCACCAGATCGGCCAATTGCGGAAAGTCCCCGGCGACCAGCGCCTCAGCCACATCGATCTTTGTCGCGCGCGGATTTCCGACGACCGCCTGGCGGATCTCCTCCGGGGTCAGCTCGACGACGCGCAGGCCGAGGTCCTCGGCCCTCCCCCGCAGCTCCTGCTCGATCACCGACAGGATCGCCGCCCGTTTGCCCGGCAGCATGTATGGCTTCTCGATGGCGACGACCTGCGGGCCGTACTCCTCGATCGCCGCGAGCACGATGCGGCGCGCCTGACCGATGAGGTCGTGTGGTCGATGACCGTTGCGAAGCGTGTGCACGCCAAATGAGATGAGCTCGTGATCGCGGATGATGGCGATGCCCATCTCCTTCGTGCCGGGGTCGATTCCGAGAATGGTGTTCTGTTGCATGACGGTGGTTGGTGACAAGTAATCAAATGCCCTCCCGGGCTGCCTGTGCTGGGTTCCCTGCGGACCCCATCGAGACAGCGGCGTTCCGGCAAGGCGGAATCGCAGACTTCAGCCGCATCAGCGGCCGCGGGAGGGCGGTTGC
>JAYSRO010000461.1:0-9506 GCA_043720995.1 Candidatus Eiseniibacteriota bacterium | reverse complement strand
TGCGGGCTTCGGGGCTGCGGGCGAGTTCGTTGGCGTTGGCCAGTGATGCTTGCGTCTCGGCCAAGCGATTGCGCTCGTGGTGGCTCAGGCGTTCGACGCGCAGCAGTTGCACGAAGCTGTGGTCGCTGGCGAGACCGGCCCACAATATCCACGCGCCCAATGCGAGCCACACCCACTTGGGGATGCGGCGGCGTTCGGCTTGAGCGTAGCGGGAGAGACGGTACCGCTGGATTCGACGGCCGATATCGCGCATGACGTCCGTGTTCCTTCCGCGCGCCGCATGAAGTGGGCGCGGTGTTCGAACCCTGAAGGGACCGCTCCGTCATGGAGCGGCGTGGTGTGGCATCGTACCGCGGGGCTGTTAAGGCCCCGCGCTCGACTCAGCTCATCTTACGAAATGCGGCGGCGCCGGGATAGTACGCACTGCTGCCGAGCTCTTCCTCGATGCGCAACAGCTGGTTGTACTTGGCGATACGGTCGGTGCGCGACAGCGATCCGGTCTTGATCTGGCCGGCGTTCGTGCCCACGGCGAGGTCGGCGATGGTCACGTCCTCGGTTTCGCCCGAGCGGTGTGAGATGACCGTGGTGTAGTTCGCGCGCTGCGCCATCTCGATCGTGGACAGCGTTTCGGACAGCGAGCCGATCTGGTTGACCTTCACCAGAATGGAGTTCGCGATGCCTTCCTTGATGCCGCGGCTCAGGCGTTCGACGTTGGTGACGAACAGGTCGTCGCCGACCAACTGGATCTTGGTCCCCAACTTCTTCGTCATCATCGCCCAGCCGTCCCAGTCGTCCTCCGCCATGCCGTCTTCGATGCTGACGATCGGGTAGCGCTCGACCAGGCCGGCGTAGTAGTCGACCATCTCGGCCGACTTGAGCGTGCGGTTGCCGTCACCGGCCAGCACGTACGAGCCGTTCTTGTAGAACTCGCTCGCCGCGGGATCCAGCGCCAGCGCGATCTGCGCACCGGGCTTGTAGCCGGCGCCCTCGATGGCCTGGATGATGACCTGGAGTCCTTCTTCGTTCGAGCCGAGGTTCGGCGCGAAGCCGCCCTCATCGCCGACCGCGGTCGAGAGATTCTTCTTCTTGAGCACACTCGCCAGCTCGTGGAACACCTCGGTCGCCCAGCGCAGCGCTTCGTGGAAGCTGGGGGCGCCGAGTGGCACGATCATGAATTCCTGCAGGTCGAGATTGTTGCTGGCGTGGGCGCCACCATTGACGACGTTCATCAGCGGCACCGGTAGCGTGCGCGCGTGGACACCGCCGAGGTAGCGGTAGAGCGGCTGGCCGGTGGCGTTGGCCGCCCCCTTGGCGGCGGCGAGGGAGACGCCGAGGATGGCGTTCGCGCCGAGTTTGCTCTTGTTGGGCGTGCCGTCCAGTTCCAGCATGGCGGCATCGAGCCCGTTCTGGTCGAAGGCGCTGCGTCCACGGATGCGCGGCGCGATCTGCTCGTTGACGTTGCGGACGGCCTTTTGGACGCCCTTGCCACGGTAGCGCTTGGGGTCGCCGTCCCGGAGCTCCAAGGCTTCGTGCTCGCCGGTTGAGGCGCCGGAGGGCACGGCGGCCCGGCCGAGGGCGCCGCCCTCGATCAGGACATCCACTTCAAGGGTCGGGTTTCCGCGGGAATCGAGGATTTCTCGGGCGTGTACATCTTCAATAGTAGTGTGCATGGCGCGGGAGGCTAGGAGGCAGGCCCCGTCCAGTCAACCCGTTTGCCCCGGAAAATCCGCCCAAGTGCCGATTGGACACAGGCTTGACCCTTGTCACTGGGGCCCCCTATCGTCGCCCTTATGCAACCTTCGCGCACCCTCAGCCGTAGGCGGCAGTGATGGTCCCGGGCGCGCCAGAGATCGACGAGACCGAGGTCATCCGCCGATGTCTCAAGGGGGAGGAGCGGGCCCACCGCGAGTTGATGGCCCGCTACGAACGCCCGGTCTTCTCGGTGGCGCTGCGCATGCTGCGGCAGCGGGAAGACGCTGAGGATGTCACGCAGGAAACGTTCGTGCGGATGTTCAAGGCGCTCGAACGGTACGACCAGTCAAGACCGTTTGCCGCCTGGCTGTTCACGATCACGTCGCGGTTGTGCATCGACGTGATCCGGCGGCGCAAGAACCGGCCGGTGGCGCTGGTGCGGCAGGAAGTGGGTTCGAGCGAAGAACAGATCATCGACATCCCGGACATGAGTCCGGGGCCTGAAGTGTTGACGCAGCACAACGAAGAGGAGCGGCGCGTGACAGACCTGATCGAAGCGCTGCCGCCGCACTACCGGATCGTCGTCGTGATGCGCCACCAGCAGGACATGGCCTACGAAGAAATCGCCGAAGCGCTCGGTCTGCCCCTGGGCACCGTCAAGGCTCGCATCCATCGCGCACGTGCGTTGCTCGCGCAACGTATCGGAGGGCAACCTTCGTGACACACTTGGACGCAAAAACCTCCGCACCCCGCACTCCTGAGTGTCCCGACCTCGGTCTGCTGCAGGACTTCCTCGAAGCGCTGCTGCCCGAAGCGCAGATGAACTCGCTGCGCGTGCACATTGCCGGCTGCACGCACTGCACCGTCGAGCGCGTGCGATTCGAGCGGCTGTTCGAGGCGTTCGAGGCGATGCCGCTCGAAGCGCCGTCACCTGCGCTCGCCGAGCGCGTGCTCGATCGCGTGCTGCCGGCGCGGCGGGAAGCGCGCTGGGTGCGGCGTCTGGGCGTTGGTTACGCGGCGGCACTCGTGGCATCACTCGGCGGCGTCGGCGCCATGGCCACGCTGCCCGCGGGTCGTTCGTTCCTCGCATGGCTCGCCAGCGAAGCGCCCGCGCGCGTGGTCGACTTGTTGCGCTTCGTGGTGCAGGTGGCGTCGTTCATCGCGCTGCGCCTGGCCGGTGGCTGGGGGTTGCTCTCGGGCGCCGGGTCGCGCGTGAGCCCGCTCGTTCGCGCCTTGATGGCCGGGCTGGACCAGCCAGTCGTGCAGGTCAGCTTCGCGCTCTCCGTGGTGTCGTGCATGGCGGTGGTGTGGTGGCTGCACTCGCGCAAGGATCGGGGGATGCCGCATGTCGGGCTACTCGGTTTCTAGCGCTCCGCGTTCGCTCACGATCTCCGCGCATCACGTTGGCCTGACGGCGCTCGCGTTGCTGCTGGCCGCCACGTTTGGCACGGCGGGTGCGCGCTCGACGCATCGTGATTCCTTGACGCGGGTCAGCTCCAGGGCGATCGATGTGGGCAACGTCCAGCTCAAGAAGACGCTGAGCATGGACAAGAACATGCACCTCAAAGGTGACCTCACGATCAACGGCAAGCACGTTGCGTTGGACGACACGTTTGCCGTGAACATCCCGAGGCTCAAACTCGCGGCCCGCGCGCTGAACGGCCACTCGAGGGGCCCCGGCATCCGCATCGAGTCCGACGACGCCAGCATCGTTCGCATGGGCTCGGATATCGAGATCGACTCGACGGAGAACGTCGAGGATGACGTGGTCGCGTTGTTCGGCAACGTCACCGTGCACGGCCATGTCGGCGGTGATGTCGTGGCGGTGCTCGGCAGCGTGACGCTGGAAAGCGGCGCCGTCGTCGAGGGCGATGCGGTGGCCGTGGGCGGATCGCTCGACCAGGCGAACGACGCCACCGTGCATGGCAAGAGCGTGTCGGTGTCGTTCCTGCCGATCCGCAAGGGCATGCCTGCGTTGCGCGCGCTGGCGGTCGTGGTGTTCGCGCTGTGGATGGTGGGCATGCTGCTCGGTGGACTGTTGCTGTTGGTGTTCCCGCGCCGTATTACCGTGATCGCCGAGACGGTGTCCGAGCGCACCGGCTGGTCCTTGTTGTTTGGCCTGCTGCTGCCGCCGCTGGCGGTGATCGCCGCGGTGCTGCTGATCGTCACCGTGATCGGGATTCCCATCGCCGTGCTGCTGCCGCTGACCTACCTGTTCACGCTGTGGTGCGGAACCATCGCCTCGACCTACCTGCTCGGCACGCGGTTGATGCGGCGTCCGATCGGCGGCGGGCAGGTGGCGCCGCTGTTCGCGGGCACCCTCATGCTCGGCGTGCTGTTCGGCTTTGGCGCCGCATTCGCTGGCAAGCCGGGAATGCTCGGCACGCTCGCGTTGTTCTTCCCGCTGCTGGGACTGTTGCTGGCGCTGTCGCTCGCGGTGATTGGTTCGGGAGCCGTGCTAGTGTCGCGGTTTGGTTCGTTGCCGAAGGGGGCAGCTGATGCGCCTGACGCTGGGGCCGGGGCGACGCCGGGTGCTGGTCCGACCCCCGGCGCAGGGGCGACGCCGACGCAAACGGTCGTGGGGGCCACGCCCCAATAGCGACGCCACCGTGGGCGTTGGCACCCACGGTAGCGCGGTGGTCGCCGCGGGTGCGTGTGGACCGCTCGCGGACGGCCTCTCCCTAGTCGTATGCGCCGCAATGGATTGTCGTGGCGGCCGGGACCGGCGATCCGCCCCGCGGCGCCCCGTCCCGCCGGGCACGAGAGTCGCGTTAGGGTATGTGCATGGACCTCCGTGCTCGTGTACTCGCCGCCGTCGCCGTTTGTGGCGCCACACTCGCAGTTCTCGCCCACCCCTCGCCGGCGAACGAACTTCAAGTGGGCGATGCTGCAACGGGCTTGGTGATCCACGACGCCACGGAAACCTTGCGCGACTACTGCGCGCGTGACACCGACAACCGCCTGTGGCTGACGCTGCCGAGTGGTACGCGCTTCGAACTCGTCACCTCGACGTCGGACCCCGCGATCTTCAATCCCGGCGATGGCGCCTTCCACGCGTTTGATGTCGCCGAAGTTCGTGGCGCCCTCGCGAGCCTCGACTTCCCTGTCGCGCGCATCCACGCCGATGTCTTCCTGTTGCCCTACCCGCGCCGCAGTGGCCTCGAATCCGCCGCGGGTGCAGGGCTCATCCTGTTGTCGCCCGGTGTGCAGCCGCTCTCACGCGAGCAGCAGCACGCGGAGTTCATTCACGAACTCGGTCACGTCGTCCACCGCGCGCTGATGCCCGACTCCGGCGCCGCGACCTGGAACGACTACCGGGCGATGCGCGGTATCGCCGACCCGTCCCGCTTCGGCAACGCCGCCGCACACGCCAACCGCCCGCACGAGATCTTCGCCGAGGACTTCCGCGCCCTGTTTGGAGGAGCCCTCGCCAACTACAGCGGCAGCATCGAGAACTCGACGATTACCCAGCCCGCGCAGGTCGCCGGCCTCAAGACCTTCATGCTCGCCCTCGCCGGTGAGCCGCTGCACGTCGCGCTCGGCGCCACGCCGAACCCCGCGCGAGGCGGCATGCAGTTCTCGCGCGCCGGTGCCGCCGTCGTTGCACTCGATGTCTTCGACACCCAGGGCCGCCGCGTCGTTTCGCTGGCGCCGCTTAGCGCCAACGGCAACGTCCGCTGGAACTGGGACGGCCGCAATACTCACGGAGCCGCCTCGGGCGCCGGAGTGTTCTACGCCCGCCCACGCGATGGTTCGAGCGTCGCGATCCGCGTCACGCGGCTGCAGTAGTACAGCTCGTCGCGATTCGTGTGACGTGGCCCCGCGAAAGTTGAGCTAGCTCAACTCAACTCTCCCCGGGGAGAGTTTGCATAACAATTCGTTGATGACTGGAACTCGCGCGCTGCTACGCGCGCTTCGTCCGCCGCCCGCGCCCTCGCCTTCCGCCGCTCCCTCGCGACCCGCCACGCTTCCTCGCGCTTGGTCTTCATGAACTCAGCGCCAAACGTCCGCTCGGCCTCGAACTGATTATGCGTTCGGCAGCGAAGGCGCATCCCGGCCACGGTCGCCTTGCCGCCGCGCGCTACTTCTTCAATGTGATCGAACTCCAACAGTTCGCGCGCGCAGCAGCGATGACCTGACTCGCTCACGAACGTGCACTGCCCGCCGTCGCGCACCCAGACTTCGCGCTTCACGTGTGCCGGGATGTGTCGCGGGCTACTCGTGGACCGCTGGCCAGCTTGCTGCGGCTGCGGGGTCGCCGCGAATTTGCGCTTCTCAAGCTGCACGATCAGCGCATCGAGCGCACGATCGAAGACTTCAGGCAGGTCGCCGGAGGGAAGCTGGTGGCTCAGCAATTCCTGGGCGTATCGCAGCTTGTCGTGGGTGCAGCGGCTGACCGTGAGCTGAAGCGCGAATCGATCCGGCGAGAGCGGAGAGATTTTCGGCCGAGGGATCGCGGTCTCGCCTGCCTTCGAGCACAGGTGCTCGCCCGTTGCGGCACTACCGGTCTGCGCAGACAGTTGATCGTCGAGCGAGGGGCAGGAAGCGCCGGGGGAAGGCTGGTCACCGACTCCAGCGGCAACGCTGGCCGGGGAACGTTCAATATCGACCGCAGCCGCCGCCGCCTCTTGCGAGATCTGATCCCCCAGCATGGGCGCCGGCCCTCCGACCGGCGCCAGCCTTGTGGGCACATCCTGCTTGGGGAACCACTTCACGATCAGCTGTCCGAGCGCCGACTTGGGCGCATGGGCGGCAGCCGCAAGCAACTCATCCGCGTTACTCGCGTTCAGATACGGCGACAACAGAATCACGCAGCTGAGGCTCAACTTGCCCGTGGCCAGCGCCCCGAAAATGGCGGGAAACTCCCGCGCCAGGCGCGCCACGCGAATGCGCCTCAGTGCTGCCGTCTCCGACAACTCGAGCACCTGCTCGCAGAACGCGAGCAACGACGGATAGCCTTCATCGCGGTACGACTGCCGGGCGTCGATCTCACCGACATGGGCGATCGCCATGGCCATCGCGCTGCTTTCGTTGCGGTGAAAGAGAATTGCATCGCGGTGCAAGACGGACTTCGCGAGGTGATCCAGCGAGTAGCTCTTCATGGCAACTCCGCACGTGCAAAAAGTCGATCGCGGGGACAATGACTTCGAAGGGAATTGTATCGCACGCGTTTTCAGCGCTCGTGGATGCGCGCAGCGCGCGGAAAGCTGCGCGTCGCGAAAACTTTCGCGGACCGGCGCAAACGACGCATCACACGTCGCTACACGTGCGTTGGTGCGCGCGCTGCGAGCGGATCCGCGGGCTGGTGTTGGTAGGGGCCCTGGAGTGCGTCAACAAAAATATTCACGCGACACAACAAATATTTCGCGTCGCGCACCAGGCGCATCGCGCCACGAGCTCATCCGTCCGCGCGGAGAGTTCGGTTTGCGCCCACTCCCCGCGACCTCAACTGGTGCGCGAACTGTTGAGCTAACTCAACACAACTCTCTCCGGAGAGAGTTTGCATAACAATGCATTGACGTTCGCGAGCGATGCGTCGGCCGCCGCGCCGCGCGCACGCCGCGTGACATAGCCCGCACCGCGACATGCGCCGGGGCAGGCTGGGCCGCGCTCCGCCCGCGCCGCCGCACCGCGCGCACGCCGCGTCACGCCGCCCCCCTACCGCTCCGCGATCTCCGTCATCATGAAGTCGTCCGTGATCGCGCGCGCGCGCTGGTCACCCAACCCTGCGAAGTTGCGCACGGCGTCGAACACCGAGTGCGGCACCGCGGTCAGCACGCCGATGCCGCTGCGGCCCTTGTCGGCGACTTCGCCGGAGAGCCAGCCTTCGCCCTCTTCGACATCTTCCACGCTGAGTGGCTTGAGCGTGGCGGAGACGACCACGTAGTAGCGGCCCTTGTCCTGCAACTTGGCTCGCAACGCCAGCGGTAGCATGAACGAAGGCGCCAGTGCGGCCCGCACGGAGTCGAGTGTCGACACGGAGCGGGCGCGCAGTCCGGCGCCGTCGATCAGGTAGTTCTTGCTCCACACGTCATAGCGAATCCGCACGCTGCCGGTGAAGCTGCCGCTCAGGCGGTCGAACCAGCCGGTGCGGTGCCGCCACAATTCTGCGCTCACTTGCAGTGTCGCGGGCATGCCGCGCACGAGGCTCTCCTCGACGCGCGGTGGGAACAGGTCCGAGATGCGCACGGCGACTTCGACGCGGCCCTGGCGCACGCCGATCGTTCCCGGTTCGATGTCGATCGCGTATGCCGCGCTGGCCCACAACACCAGGCACGCCGCGACCCACAGGGTCAGGCGCGAGTCGGGTGAGCGGGGGAGCGTGATGGGCATGTGAACCTAGAACGGCCTTTGCAGACGCAGGCTCACCACGAAGTCGGATTCCGGCTGCTGCAGGTTCCGGGCGAAGTAGATGCGCACGTTCTCCTCCGAAGTGCTGAAGCCAAAACCGCCGTCTGCCTGCATCGGCTGGCGCGCGGCGTCGAAGTGATTGCCGGCGTTCTGCCACGCCCTGCCCATGTCGAGGAACACGATGGCGTGCAGGCCGCCCTCGAACAGTTCATTGGAGATACTCCACAGCCCGACCGTGTATTCCGCCTGGGCGAGTGCGATCTGGTTGCCGCGGTAGGCGCCGAACGTGTGTCCCCGCAGGCCATCGACGCCGCCCGCGGTGAACTCCTTCTGTCGCGGCAGCGCACCCGCGAAGGTGCTGCCTGCGACCGTGCGCAGCGACAGCGTCGTCGCGGGCGACAGCCGCAGGACGCTGCGCAGGTCCGCGAGGCCGCGCGTGTATTCGAAGTCGCCGCCCATCCCGGCACCCGCACGCTCCAGTTCGAGCCAGTGATAGGCGCCCGCGCGGGTGTGCGCGGAGCGGTGCGCGAGGCGTTCCATGCGTAGCGTCACCGTGCGCGAGTCGCCGTCGTCGATGGCGGGATTGTCGCGCAAGGGGCGATCGGTGTGGAACCACGAGCGCGTCCCGCGCAACAGGCCCAGCGAGCGCCACTGGTCCTCGCGCACGTGCACGCTGATCGTCGAGAAGTCCGGCACGCGCCAGATGGCGTAGGCGTCGGCGCCCTCGCGTTCGAAGTAGTCGCGGTAGTCCTGGCGCCCGAACAGCAGGGCGAGACTGTTCTCCACGTCCTGGAGTTGTTGCAGCTCGCTGTGCGCGGTGCGCCGCGCGAACGAGACGCCGAGCCCGAAGCGGCCGTCTTCCACCAGTGGCTGCTCGATCTGGATCCCGTACAGCGGCCTGTCCCGCCCAAACGCGTACTCGAAGCGCGCGCCCAATCGCGGGCGCAGCCCCGTGAGCGGCCCATACTCGGTATGCAAGCCAAGCCGCAGTTGGTCGACCCGGTTGTAGTCGACGATCAGGTCGTCATCATTGACGCGCTTGTGCCCCGCGCGCCAGCGGTCGAGATTCGTCAGCAGGTCATCGCCGAACGGCGCTTCGAGCCATTCGTCCTCGACGGCGTGGCGCGGGCGTTCGAGACGCTGCTCGGGACCTCCGGTGTCCGCCTCCGCGGGCTCGAAGTGCAGCGTGTCGGTGACCATCGCCGCGACGGCCACGGTGTCACGCGTAACCGCCGTCACGCGCGACACCGGCTTGGCACGGCGCATCAAGGTGTGACGGAAAATTGCGGCACTCGCGGCCGCCGGCACCACGAAACTCCCGAGCGCGAGGCTCGCGATCATGAAGAGCGCTACAGCGGGAACCTTGAAGCAATGACTCGGCATCGGAACTCCCTGATGCCAGCAGCACGAAGACCGCGGCCGGCCTGCTGAAGTGGGGCGGAGGGGAACGCGTTCGCAAGGAC
>JAYSRO010000460.1:0-4407 GCA_043720995.1 Candidatus Eiseniibacteriota bacterium | reverse complement strand
GGGGGCGGCGGGAGTGATGCGGCGGCTGCGGGCGGGGAGAAAGTCGTTGCCGGGCGGCCGGGAGGGGCCTTCGCTCGGCGGGGACGCGAAAGGAAATTCCTATCCTTCATTGATTGCGAGCACATCGCGGCTGCGTCAGATCCGATCCGCCCCTAGGCGGGCGCGACAGCGTCGCCAGATGACTCGCATACATTCCGAATGACCGCAGTCGGCAGTCGGTTCCGATTTTGAACTGGGGGAAGCACTTGTTCAAGGGACTTACATGGGTTCTGACGAGTCCCGTGATCTCTGGGCTACTGGGCTGCGGCAAGAGCCACACAGTGACAGGCCCGGGGAGCACACCTGCGCAGTGGTCGCGGATCTCTGCGGGCCTCCCCGGCAATGGGAGCATCGCCTCCCTCACCGCGAGCGGCAGGGTGTTCCGCTCGACGGATGGCGGCGTCACTTGGGTACCGGCCACGACGCAGCCGCCGGACCCTACGATCACGTCCCTCACCGCGAGCGGCACGACGCTGCTGGCGGGGACCGGCGGCGGGGTATTCCGGCGTGCCATTACCTATCGCTGTACCGTGGTGCGCGGGTGGCTCCGGTCGCGTCTGGGCCCGATCGCGAACCACTCAAACGCAAGGACGACTTCGCCATGACGGGGCAAATCGGGGAGATCGAGGCAGTCGCTCAGCAAAATACGGATTACCTGCATGTGATCTTCACCGCACCCTTGGTGCAGTTGGCCGTGATGTGCCTGCGCCCCGGTGAGCAGACCGGAACCGATTCGCCGGAGGGTGCGTTCCGAAGCTTCCGCGTCGAGAGCGGTGAAGCCAAGTTCGTGTCCGACCACCTGAACGAGGAGCGCACCGTGCGCGGCGGCGAACGCCTGGTAGTGTCGCACGGGGGTTCCGCATCGCGTGATCAGCGCATCGAAAACGGCCTTGCTCAAGCTGTATACCATCATCTCGCCGCCAAACCTCCCGGACGAGACTGTGCATCGCACGAAGGCGGATGCGGACGCGGCGGCTTCAGCGCAAGGCTAGACCCCGCTTCGCAGGGCTTGCACCACCTGCGGCTCTCCCATCACCACCCGCACCTGATGCGCTGCGCCATCCCCGACGATCGGAATCGCGAGAGGGCTCACTGCTGCCCCATCCAGCGTGACTAGAGCCACCCCATGGCTGCGGCGCTGAGGGTTCTCGATGGTGATCTCATAGCGCGTCGTGCCGTGGGTCCAGCGCACCACGAAGCGGTCCCACGTTGCGGGGACACAGGGTGCCACGGAGAAGCTGGTGCCGTGTCGCCGCAGTCCCAGGATGGACTCCAACCCGACTCGGTACATCCACGCCGCTGAGCCGGTATACCAGGTCCAGCCGCCGCGGCCGATGTGCGGCGCGTGGGTGTAAACATCGGCGGCCACCACATAGGGTTCGACTTTATAAAGTTGGACATCGGCAGGGATCCGCGAGTGGTTGATCGGGTTGATCATGTGGAACAGTTCCATGGCTTCGTCACCGTTGCCCAACTGTGCGATGGCCATGACCGTCCACAGCGCGGCGTGCGTGTACTGGCCGCCATTCTCACGCACGCCGGGGAGGTAGCCCTTGATGTAGCCGGGGTCCAGCGGCGATTGGTCGAACGGCGGCGCGAGCAGCTTGATGACCCCGGCGTCGCGGCGCACGAGCTGCGTGCGGACGGCATCCATCGCGCGTTCAGCGCGGGCGGCCGGCGCGGCGCCCGACAAAACGGCCCAACTCTGCGAGATCGAATCGATCCGGCATTCCGTGAGTTGGGACGAGCCCAGCGGCGTGCCGTCGTCGAAGTAGGCGCGCCGGTACCAATCTCCATCCCACGCCTGTTCGAGCATGGCCTGCAGGCGCTCGCGCTCACTGCGCCAACGCGTGGCGCGCGCGGAGTCGCCGCGGCTCTCGACCACCGCGGCGAAGTCGCGCAGGATCCGCGTGAGGAACCAGCCGAGCCAAACGCTCTCCCCGCGGCCCTCGTGCCCCACGCGGTTCATGCCGTCGTTCCAATCCCCGCTCCCGATCAATGGGAGTCCATGCGAACCGAAGGTGAGACTGCGTTCGATCGCACGGATGCAATGCTCGTACAGCGTGCCGCCCTGGGCCGAGATCTGGGGCGGCCCGTATTCCTCGAGCTCGCCGGGGGCGAGCAACGGAGCTTCCAGAAATGGAACCTGAACATCGAGCACGGCGGTATCGCCCGTGGTCTGGAGGTAGTGGGAGAGCGCGAATGGCAGCCAGAGCAGGTCGTCGGAGCAGCGACTGCGCAGCCCTCGTCCGGTGTGATCGTGCCACCAGTGCTGCACATCGCCTTCGAGGAACTGCCGGCTTGCACAACGCAGCAAGTGCGCGCGGTACAGGTCCGGGCGAGCATGCACCAACGCCATCATGTCCTGGAGTTGGTCACGGAAGCCGTATGCGCCGCCGGGCTGGAAGAATCCGGTGCGGCCCCAGATGCGTGAGCTGATCGATTGATAGAGCAACCAGCGGTTCATGATCAGATCGAACGAATCATCCGGTGTCTCGACCTGCACGGCGTCGAGGATGTTGTTCCAGTACTGTTCCACCTCGGTCTGCGCCTCACGCGCTGCAGCCACTGTACCGAAGCGTTGCGCCAGCTCCAGCGCATGAGCACGGTCGTCACCCTGACCCAACAGCAACACCAGCTCGCGCGTTTCTCCTGGGGCCAGCTCGACGCTGATCTGCAGCGCGGCGCACGGGTCGAGCCCCGCGCCGAAGCTCCCCCCGAGCCCCACTCGGCCCAGTGCTGCGGGCCGCCGGAGGGATCCGTTCCGACCCAGGAACTCGCACCGGTCACCGGTGGCTGATGCCAGTGGTTCGCTCGAGTGCGCGAACGCCATGCGCGAGGCGAACTCCGTGTTGTAGGGATTTCGCGCCAACACGGCTCCCGTCGTGGCCTCGTGTTCGGTGATCACGAAGCGCTGGTCGCCGGCGCGGGGGGCGCACAGCGCCCACTCCTGATAGGCGAACACGCTCAAGGACCGTGCGACCATGCTGTGATTGGTGAGGGACATGCGTGACAAGCGCACGGGCTCGTGCGCGTGCACGAATACTTTCAGCTCGCAGGTCACATCGCGTGCGCGATGCAGATAAGTGGTGAGGCCCGCGCCGTGACGGATGACCCAGCGCGTATCGCTGCTGGTGCGCGGGAGGGGGCCCGGCGTGACGCCCCACACATCGCCGGCATCCTCGTCGCGCAGGTACAGCGCCTCGCCGCTGAACTCTGCCACGGGGTCATTGCCGAATGGCGTCAGGCGGTTCTCGCGGCTGTTTCCCGACCATGTCCAAGCCGCGCCTGAGGCGCCGAGCACCGTGCCGAAGCGCTCATTCGAGATCACATTGACCCACGGCAGCGGTGTATCGGTGTCGCCCTTGAGGACGATCACATACTCGCGCCCGTCGGGGCTGAAGCCCCCAAGGCCATTGCTATGTTTGAGAGCCGGGGCGGCGACCTGTGCGTCCGGGTCAAGTGGGCGCCGTGAATCGGCGCCTGTGAGCGTGGCCAGCTCCGCCGGCCAGGTCGGCTCGGGGGAAGGTAGGCCCAGTTGGTTGGCCAGCTCGCCGCGATCGCCCTCGAGCACGGTACGCGCGGCCGCCAAGAGGAGGGTGCGCTCGGCGTCGCGGATCCCTTCACTGCGAAAGAGGAACACGCCGCCCGGCCGATGTTTCCATGCAGCCCACGGGCCTTGTTCGAGCAAGGCCAGCAATTGCTCGTGCATCTCGTCGAGATAGGTCACCGGATGGTCGTTGAGGATGACCACATCGGCGCTGAGACCTTTGAGTCGCCAGTACTCCTGCGCCCGCAGCACCTGCCGCACGAGCGCCACATCCTCGTATCGGACGGTCCGCACCACCAAGATGGGAAGATCGCCGGAGACGCCCTGCGACCACATGCCGGACTGGCCGAGCGTGTTGCTTGCGAACACTTCTGCTGGCGAATGCAGTGTCGCGTCGGACCACAACACATGCGAGGCGAGGCGCTCGTACAACTGCGCTTCCGCGGCCGTGATGCCCAGATGCCGCAGGCGCATCTGGGTCTGGGTGTTGGCGAGCGAGAAGGTGCGCGTGGCGGCTGCGGGGTCGTCGTACTTCTCGGCGAGCGCCAGCGCCGCCGCGCGGGTCGCCGCAACCCCTGTAGCGAACGCCAAGCGCACGCGACCACCGGGCGCGATGCGGACGCGACGGCGCAGGCTGAGCACGGGATCCAGCACCGCGCCCTGCGTGCCGGAGAGCGCTCGTCCATCCAGCGCGATCGGGTTCTCGGGCGTGCGCCCGCGCCCTATGAAGCGCATGCGGTCGGTCTCCCACTCGATCGCCCCATGCAGCCCGTCCTCGGCGCTCACCACATGCACCGCCCACGGCGCCGCATCGCCCG
>JAYSRO010000459.1:0-9546 GCA_043720995.1 Candidatus Eiseniibacteriota bacterium | reverse complement strand
GGGGCGAGTCCCACTGCCGCGCTGCGCAAGCGCGCGCGCCACGACACCCAGTTGCTGGCGAGACACAGCGCCACGAACACGCTCATGTCAAAGGGATAGAACAGCTCGAGATCGATCGGCTCGATCTCGCTCCCGGCGGGCGCTGCGATCCAGCCCGCCGCGGCGGTGATGATGCGCTGGTAGGGATGCGCGATCGTCCACGCCAGCATGAACAGTATGGTCGCCCAGCCGGTGAGCCGCAGTAGCAGTCTCATGGCGCGCTCGCCCGCGGCGCCGTGCTGCGCGGCGCCGTGGTGCGCAGCCACAGGGCGAAGGTGGCGAACACCGCGAGCACCGTCCCGGTCTGCCACAGGTAGACGTGGGCGAACTCGAACCACTCGCGCTTCCAGGCGAGGATCCCGATCAGGGCGAGGATGCGCAGGGTGTTGAAGGCGTGGATCACGACCGCGCCGAGGAGCAATCCCAGCGCGCGCTGCCGCCACGTCGCGGGGAACGCGAGCACCACGGCGGCGTAGATCAGGTAGGGCATGTGCGGGCTACAGTCGGAGGCGATCTCGACGTGGGTGTGCGCGACGTAGAGCGCGGTGCCGACCCGTTGCACCGGCTGCCCGAACAGCCCCACGACGAATTGCAGCGTCGAGACCGTGAGCGCGACTCCCGCATTTTCCACGGCCGGCACGCGGCTTACCAGCGCCAGCGCGGCTCCCCAGTACGCCAGGCAGCGCAGCAGAAATCCCAACACCGCGCTACGTCCCATCGGAGCCGGGCGTTGTCGCGTGCTGCCCATACTGAACCTCCGGTCATGAGTCCCTTGAGCCCATCGATCCCGGGTGCACGTTCCCAGAGACCCGTCTCGAACACAACGGCTCAGGGCCCGAGCTGTTGCCGGTTGGCGGCGACGGAAGCGATGGCGCTAGAGTCACGGCATGGGCAACATCGAAACTCCGCAGCGGCCGTCTCCCCTGCCACCGGAGACGGTGCGCGGCACTCGGGGTGTCGAGACCAGCCGCCGCATCGTGCTGTCGCTCGCGGTCGCCGCCATGGGACTCGTCAACGTGGCCTCGGCCCTGCTCTCGCATCCGCCTGAGCGGCTCAAGGCGTTGCGCCGGCTGGTGCCCACCGAGCTGCTCGACACCAGCCGCACGTTCACGCTGCTGGCCGGTGCGTTGCTGCTCGTCACCGCCTGGGGTTTGCGGCGCGGCAAACGCCGCGCCTATGTCACGGCGCTGCTGCTGTGCGCCGTCTCCGTGCCGGTCAACCTGCTCAAGGCGCTCGATATCGAAGAAGCCATCGTCGCGGTAGGCTTGATGTTCCTGCTGGGGATCAGCGCCGATGCTTTTCGCGTACGCAGCCGCGGGTTCTCGAGGGGCTCGCTCAAGTCGGGCGCGCTGTGGTTTACGCTCGCCCTCGCGGCGTACATCATCGCGGGTGAACTCGCGCTCAAGTGGAATTTCGGCGCCGGCACTTCCCTGCAACTGGCGTTTCGCGACGCGGGTTACTACCTGTTGGGGCTGGGCAGGCCCGTGGCCATCGTGAGCTGGCCCATGCCTGCCGCGGAAGCGCGGATCGTGACGTGGTACCACCGCTCCCTGCCGCTGCTGGGGCTTGTCTTCGTATTGTATCTCGCCATTGGCAGCCTGCGCCCGGCACGGCACCGGCGCCGCCACCGCGCCGAGGCGGCACACGTGGCGGGACTGCTGAGCGAGCACGGGGACTCGACGGTCTCGGCGTTCGCGCTGGCAGACGATGCGGACTACTTCTTCAGTCCCAACCGGCGCGCGGTGATCGCCTACCGTTTCGAGTCCGACACGCTGCTCGTCATTGGCGATCCCTTGGGACCGGAGGAAGAACTACTCCCATTGCTGCAATCGTTCGTCCAGTTCTGCCGTGAGCGCGATTGGCAGTGCGCGTTCTTCCAGGCGCGTCCGGAGCGGCTTGAGTTGTACCGCGCCGTGGGCTTTCGCTGGGTGCACATCGGTGAGGACCCGGTGATTCACCCGGCAACCTTCACGCTGGTGGGCGGCATGATGGGTGATGTGCGCCGCGCGGTTCGCAAGTGTGAGGAGACCGGGATCGCCGTGCGGCACTTCATTCCGGGTGCGCAGCCGTTTGGCCCAGGCTCGGGCAGCGAGTGGACCGAGGAGCTGCGCGCCATCTCGAACCAATGGCTGCACGCGCACGCGGGCGGGGAGAAGACGTTCTGCATGGGACGGTTCGAGGAACAGCGGCTCGACACCGTGTGGCTGGCCGTCGCGTGGAACGCCGGGCGGCAGCGCATCGAAGGCTTCGTCACCTGGGTCCCCGTGTGGGCACGCCACGGCTGGGCGCTCGACCTGATGCGGCGGCGCGATGACGCGTTCCCCGGCACCATGGAATTGCTGGTAGCGCGTTCCATCGAAGTGGCGCGCGAGCGTGGGGACGCCGTGATGTCCCTCTCGCTTTCGGCGCTCGCGAACGTCGGCCCCGAGCACGCGCCGGGAGCGGATCCCGCGCAGCCGGTCGCCTCGCCGCCGTCCGACACGGATCGTGCGCGCGAATTCCTTTCGCAGCATCTCGCGAGGTTTTACGACTTCAAGGGATTGTTCCGCTGGAAGAAGAAATTCAATCCGGAGTTCGAGGACCGTTATCTCGTCTACCCGGGCCCGCTGGCCCTGCCGCGCGTCGCCCTGGCGCTGGTGCGCGCCCAGAGCCCGGGAGGATTGGGGCGCTACCTGCGCTCGGTGTTCCCCTCCCGCGCGCCCGCCGCGGCCGTCGCCGTGCCACCCGCAACCGTCGAGGAGTCCGTGACCCCATGATCAACTGCTCCGCCGCCCTGCTCACCCTGTTGCTCACGGTGCCGGGCGGAACCGTGCAGCGGCTTCAGGTGCCCTCACCCACACTCGGCGGCGCGCGCACCCTCCGTGTGTACCTGCCGCCCGGCTATGGCCTGCCTGGGTCGGCGCTCAAGCGCTACCCGGTCGTCTACCTGTTGCACGGCTGGCCCGGGTCCGACGGCAACTGGTTTGGCATGGGGCACGCCGACGAGAGCGCCGACACGTTGATCGCGCGCGGACAGGTTCCCGAGTTGATCCTGGTCTGCCCCAACGGCAACTGCGGCCTGCTCGGCCGCACGATGTACATGAACGCCGCGCGCGGGCATTGCGACATGGAGGACTATGTCGCGCGTGACGTGCGCGGCTGGGTCGACTCGACGTTTCGCACGATTGCGGAGCCGCGCGCCCGCGCCGTGCTGGGCCTCTCCGACGGCGGCACCGGTGCGCTCAACCTCGCGCTGCTGCATCCCGGGCTGTTCGGTGCCTGCGCCAGCCTGAGCGCCGACCTCGTGGTCAAGCCCGGCGAGTTCGGACTCGGCAGCGCCCTCGGTGACGGCGCCCACGCGCTGGCGCAGGTCGAGCACTACAGCGCCGAGCACAATGCGACGGCGCGGGCGGCGCAGCTGCGCGAACAGGTCGTGTACTTTGATTGCGGTTTGCAAGACGAATCGCTCGAGGAAAACCGTGCGTTCCATCGCACGCTCGAGGCACTCAAGATCCCGCACACCTACCGAGAGTACCCCGGCTCGCACACGTGGGGCTACTGGCGGGTGCATTTCCGCGATGCCTTGATCGCCGTGACGCAACACATGCCGCGCTGAGCGGGTGTGCACGCGGTCAGCGCCATCGCCCCACCGCGGGCGCTGCCCCAACCAGGAGACGCCGTGCGACGTTTTGTGCTGGCCCTCATCAGCTTGATGCTGGTGTGCGGAGTGTTGCTGTTTCGCCCGCTCGAGGGCGCGCGCATCGCGTCCCATCCACATCCCGCCACGACCTATGCGGCGGCGATGGTGGGCGTCCATGCGCTGCAGGCGCTCGATGGGCCGCAGATCGCCGGCGGCTGTGGCACGCGGCTGATGACGCACGGCGCGCCAACGCGCCGCGTGTTCGTGCTGTACCACGGGCTGACGAATTGCCCTGAGCAGTTCCGCACTCTGGCTGAGTCGCTGTATGTGCGCGGCGCCAACGTGCTGATCCCCCGCCTGCCGCACCATGGTCTGGCAGACCGCATGACCGGCGACCTCGACCGGCTCGAAGCGCGCGAACTCTGCGCGTGGTCCGATCGCACACTCGATGCCGCGGCCGGGCTCGGCGACAGCGTCACCGTCGTCGGGCTCTCGCTGAGCGCGGTCGTCGCGGCGTGGGCCGGCGAGGAGCGCGCCGGGATCGATCGCGTCGTGGTGATCGCGCCGCTGCTCGAGCCCCGGCTTGCCGCAGGCCCACTTGCGCCGGCGGCCGCGCGATTCCTGCTGACCCAGCGCGGACGATTCGCATGGTGGGACGGCAAGCTCAAACAGGATGTGCCCGGCCCCCGCCATGTCTACCCGCGCTTTTCCCTGCACGCGACCGGCGAGGCGCTGTGCTTTGGCGCGGGAGTGCTGGCCACGGCGCGTCAGTCACCGCTACGCGCCCGCTCCGCGGTGGTGGTCACGGTTGCGGGAGACCGCGCGATCGATAACGCCGCGGCGCACCGCTTGGCGGCGGCGTGGCATGCGAAGGCTCCCGGGAGAGCGAGTGAGTACGAGTTTCCCGCGGCGTTGGGGGTCGTGCACGACATGATCGACCCCGAGCAGGTCGGCGCCAAGACCGCTGTCGTCTACCCGGTGCTGATGCGGTTGATGGGGATGTGAAAGTCGCCGCGCCTCACCGCACCACCGCGAAGCGTCGCGTGAACACCGCGTCGCCCGCATGGATGCGCGCGAGGTACAGCCCCGCGGGGGCAGGGCCATGCGGGGCGCGGCCATCCCAGTGCAGCGACCAGCGCCCTGCGCCGAAGCGCTGGGCCGGTGACGACCACACTTTGCGGCCCAGCACATCGAGCACCGAGACCGTGACGTCCGCGGCCTGCGGCAGCGCCAGCGCCATCGAGACGCCGCCGTTGCTGGGATTGGGAAACGCGCTCGACAACGCGATTGCGCCGATCGGCCCACTGGCGGCTTCCGCGCCCGGTGCCGCGAGTACCGCACCGGGTGCCGGCACCGTGCCGCCGCCGAAGTTGTCGAAGCGCGCGGACGCCGCGCCTGAATGCGAGACGCCGATGCGGCCGCCGAGCGTGGCGTAGGGCCAACTCGTCACCGACACCGCTCCGAGCAACGCGCCGTTGCGGAATACCTGCACCGTGCCGTCACCGAAGGCGCGCGCGCCGAAACGGTCACCGACCGCAAAGCTGACGCCGCTCAACGTGGCGACGGTGTTCCAGGTGCCGGGAGGAGTAAAGGTGTAGACGATCACTTGCGCCCCCGCCACGTTGTAGCTGACTTCGATGTGTCCGCTCAGGTGCGTGCTCCCCTGCGTCTTGAGCATCAAGTTGTGTTCCGGCGCCGAGGCGCTGATCGCACTCAGGGTGACAAACGCTTCCTGGTTGGGGCCAAAGGTGGCGGCGCTCCACTGGATGGCGTTGGGACTGCCCCCCGCCGGCGCCAGCGCATTGCCGCTGACGACGAATTGCGAGGTCTGGTCGCCCCAGTTCGCGCCGATCACGCCGTCGGCGCGATTGAAGTTATCGAGCACCGGCGTCTGCGGAAATGCCGGCGCCGCTGCGACGACGACGACACTCGCCGTGTCCTTGCCCCCACGATTATCGGTGACGGTGAGGATCGGGCCATAGGTGCCGACGCCCGCGTAGGTGTGCTGGACGACGCGTCCCGTGGCCGAACCGCCATCGCCAAAAGCCCAGGCGAAGGTGAGCGAGTCATTGTTTGCGTCGGTCGAGGTCGCACCCGAAAACTTTACCAGCAGCGGCGAGGTGCCCATCTGCGGAGCCGCCGCGGCGTTGGCCACGGGCGTGGCGTTCGCCACCGTGGTGAAGCTCGCTGCCGTGGTCGGCGGGTTCGGCGAAGTCGTTGTGTTGAGTGAGGCATCGGCGGAGATGGCGCGGTAGTAGTACTTGGTGGACCCCGTCAGCCCCGTGAGCTTCACGCTGTGGCTCGTCAACAGGGCGGGATTGTTGACGCTCAGTGTGAGCGAGCCGGAGGCCGTGCCGTAGTCGACGCGAGAGGTCGCTGCTTCGTTGGTGGTCCAGGCGATGGTCGCTGCGCCATCGGAGTTCGCCGTCCCGGTGAGTACGGTGATCGTCGGCGCCGTCGAATCGGTGGCGTAGTTGGCCGCGTAGAGACCCGGATCCGCATTGAAGAACAGGTACTCGATGCCCTTGATCGTCTGGGTCGTCGTGGTCACGGTGACCCCATTGCGGGTCAGTGTGGTGAGCGTGCCGGCATTGCCCTGGCGCGGCAGCATCGCCTGGAGGTTACGGGCCCCCGTGCCGGTGGCGATGGTGAAGGTCAGCGTCGTGCCGCTCCACGTCACCCCACTGAACGACGAGCCCTCGCGGCCGTCGATCCAGGTGAGCATCTGCTTGGCCGATACGACCGGCACTCCACGCGCGACGGCGGAAGCGACAATGGCGTCGGAGCTCGGGTGCTGGTTCTGGTCGAAGTGCATGTTGGCGCCGAAGGCGCCGTAGTAGCCGCGTGAATCGAGCGCCCGTGCCAGCAGCGAGTCCGCGGTCAAAGGGTAGGACTGCCCGGACTCGTCGGTCATCTGCGTCGTCAGCTGGAAGCAGTTGACCAGCGTGCCGTCCGACTTTGCGAAGCGCATCGGCAACGCTGAGCCCGTGAACACGCCGGGGCGGTTCTGCACGAACGCGGCCGGCCAGTAGTAGTAGTTCGTGTCGAGCCGCACATTGTGCGCCGCCTCGACTTCGGCCTCGGTGCTCCAGTCGGTCCAGGCGATGCAGTGCGTCCGGTTCGTCGCCGGCACTGGAATGCTTGGGAAAGCATTCGTGAAGGTGGCGAACTGGTTGGTGATCGCCGTGTCGAGCGAGAACGCTGTGAAGTCCGCGCAGGCGGTCCAGATGTGGTCCGCGGTCTCGAACCCGAGCCGGTTGTAGAAGTTTGCCATCTCGTCGGTGTAGCCCTGGCCGACGTACAGGTAGCCCGTGGCCGTCACGCATTCCCAATCCGGCAGCGAACAATTGGCGAGACTCTGCTGGCGGTAGAGATCGAAGCGCGGCACCATGCCGGCATCGCCGTGGTCATCGCCACTCATGACAACGACGGCCTTCTTGCCCCGGGGCAGGTACCAGAATCGCGGCAGCGGCTTGCGGTGCAGGTTCGACTGCAGGATGAGGTTGGCGAACAGGCGCTGCTGCTCATCCGCCTGCGGGATCGCGATCTTCGAGAAGTCGTTCCAGTCCGGCTGGGGATCGCTGAGCGAGTTCCCAAAGAACATGTCGTCTGAACGCTTCGGCGCGAGGCCGTCACGCTCCTGTCCCGCCCACGCCGGGTTGCCCTGCCGTGTCTGCACGATAGACTTTGCGAGGTCGTAGGTGAACGCGACAGCCCTGCCCCCGCTGGCGCCCACGGTGCGCGTCGTCACGGCGGGATTGGGCGTCGAGGTGCTCGCCGCCGAATACAGCGTGGCGATCGCCGTGGCGCCATTGAGCGTGTAGAGGTCGGCGGTGCCATGAAATTGCATCGTCTCACTGACGATGCCCACGCCGGCTCCGGTGTTGTTCACCTTCATGTATTGGTTCGACAACGTCGCGGCGGCGTCCGTCAGCCCCAGCAGGCTCGCCAGTAGTTTGCTCGGCCGCATCGCGATCAGCGTGCCGCCGGCGTTGACCCATGTAGTGAACATCGTGACCTGCGTCGCCGTCAGCGCGGTCTCCCCCAGTACCACGACGTCGTAGCTGTTGAGGATCGTGGCGGTGACGGTCGAGAGCTCGCGCGCGGCGAACAAATTAAAGCCCTCGGCGCGTAACAGCTCGACCGGGTAGCGGCTGAAGGGGTTTGCGGCATTGCTCACGACCAGGACCGGACCGCCAGGGCCATCGTTCTGGCCCGGCGGAGGTGCCGCGGTCGTGGTGAATGAGAAGGTGAAGTTGGCGGCGAGCGCATTGTTGGCGACATCGGTGATGCGAGGTGCCGCGGCGCCCCCTTTAATGAGCACCGAGTAGGTCGTGGCGTTGGCGAGCGGGCTGCTGGGCACGATGCGCACGGCGCGCGCCAGGGCGTCGTAGCTGATCGCCGCCGACACCGTGGCCAGCGTCGGAGTGCGCAGGATCACGCTCGCAGCACCCACGCTGGCGGGGGCCAGCGCTTCGCTGAACGTCGCGGTGACGGTACTCGCGATGGGCACGCCGTGCTCATTGGCGGCAGGGCTCGTCGCGACGACGGTCGGTGCCGACACATCCGCGGGCACGGAGGTGTTGAACACCACATCGACCCAGTAGTTCGTGCTGTTGAAGCTGGTGTTCGGGAAGTGCACGGAGCCGTATGCGAATACGCCGTTCGTACCGTCTTCCCCATTGACCAGCATGCGCAGCGGGCCGTTCACCACGGCCGCGGTGAAGTAGGCGCTGGTGTAGGCGTATGAACCGGTCGAGTGGTACGAGGCGATGTAGGTTGTGTTGGCGGCGATCGCCACGGCGGGGCTCAAGGACACCTGCTGCCAGCCGCTTGCCGTCTCTCCGGTGAAGGTCGCTTCGGCGAGCATGGCGCCACTCGAGGACCACAGGTGGCCGATGTGGGCACCCGTGTTGAGGCCACCTTTATAGTAGCGCAGCCCGGTGATGAAGCCCGCCTGCGTGGCGCGGAACTTGACGCCGACCTCGAGCGGAGCGTTGTCGAGCGCTGCCGCGACCGCCGGCGTGTCGGTGGCCTGGAACCCCGTGCAGGGGCAGGCCAGCGTGGATTGCGAGTCGGCACCCGCGGGATGAGCGGCGGTACACAACAAGGTGGCCGCGAGCGCGAGCGAGGGGATGCGCCGGGCACTTCGTGGGCGCGTGAGGCGAGCGGGAGGGCCCAGCGATAAAACACCGCAGTCGGATGTGAGTGGCATGGATGACTCTCCTTGTCGCGATGCGTGTTGCTCCTGCGCAGGACGCCTGTCTCTGCCCCACTACTTTGGGCTATCGTTGAGTCTCTTCGCAAGTCGGATGCCGCGATTTTGGAAAAGAAGAGCGAGCGGCCACTTGTTTGGTGGCCGCTCGCAATCCCCTTTAATCACAGCCACTTGGCGCTATCTAAGCACCGCCACCCGCCGCAGCATGACCTCCGATCCTGCCCTCACTCGCACCATGTAAACACCCGTATTGGCGTGGCCGTTTGAAACCATGCCATCCCACCGCAGCGTCCAGCGGCCGGCGGCGTAGCGCCGCGGCGGAACGTTCCAGATGGCGCGGCCCTGGATGTCGAGCACCGACATCGACACTTCTTCGTCATGCGGCAACGCCAGCGACATCGTCGTCCCGGAGTGCGAGGGGTTCGGGAACGGGTTGGACAGCGACAACATCGCCGGACGCCCATTCCCGGAGGGCTCGACGTCCAGCACCGACGGGGTCGTGTCGGTTACAGCTGCCGCACCGCTCACGTAGGAGCCTCCTCCGAAGTTGTCGAAGCGCGACGCCGTCGCCTGCGAGCACGACAGCCCGATGCGCCCCCCCTGCGTCGCGAAGCCCCATGTGGCCACGGAAGTCGTGCCGATCAGGGAGCCGTTCTTGAACACCTGCACG
>JAYSRO010000458.1:0-9556 GCA_043720995.1 Candidatus Eiseniibacteriota bacterium | reverse complement strand
TCGGGCTCACGCACCTGATCGTCACCAAGCTGGATGAGTTCCCTGGCGACGAACATGTGTTCGCGTTGGCCGATCACTTCGGGCTCGGCATGCGCTGGGCGTGCGACGGACAGGAAGTGCCGCACGACCTGCACTCGGCTGCCACCCGGCGCCCGCAGCTCCAGACCGAGACGGCTGCCGCGTGAACGACCAGGCCTCAGCGCTCAGGCGGCAACCGGCCGCGAACCCGCGCGCGGCGAGCGCGGCGTGCCCCGTCCCGACGTTCGTCATGGGCAGCGGCAAGGGCGGCGTCGGCAAGTCGGTGCTCTCCGTGCTGCTCGGCAATGCGCTCGCGGCGCAGGGCCTGCGCGTACTGCTGTTCGATGGCTCGCAGAACCAGGGCAACCTGCACATCCTGCTCGGCCTCCATCCTGCGCCCCGGCTCGAGTCGCTGCTCAGCGGTGCCGCGCAGCCCGCGGACCTGTTGCTGCAAGTGCGCGACCGGCTGTGGCTGTTGCCCGCCGACTCGGGCGCCGAATCCCTCCACGCGCTCGGCCCCACGGATCGCGCGCGCTTGCACCTGCGCCTGAGTGCGCTGACCGACGGCTTCGATGCGGTGATCGTCGACTCAGGCCCCGGCGTTGATGGGGTCGTCCGCGCCGCGGCCACGCGCGCCAGCCGCCTGATCGCGGTGGCGGTGCCCGAGCCCGCAGCGCTGTCCGATGTCTACGCCACCATCAAGCTCGTGCACCTGCAGGCTCCAGCGCTGCCGATCGACATCATCGTCAATCGCGTGCTCGATGCGCCCGAGGGCGAGACCACGTTCGAGCGCCTGCAACTGGCGGCGTCCAAGTTCCTGCACCGCGACCTGCGCTACCTCGGTGCGATCGACGAACAAACCGCGATCCTGCGCGCGACGCGCAAACCCGCGGCACTGCTCGAGACACCGTGCGAAGCGATGCAGGGCATCGCCGAACAACTCACGCGGTTCGCCGCCCTACCCGCGGCCAGTGGAGCACTCCCTAAGTGAACACCGCCCGCCGCCTCGATCCGCACGACGATCCCACGGCCGTGCTGTGGCAGCGCTATCGCGCCGCGGGAGATCCGCGAGCGCGCACGCAACTGCTCGACGGCTATCTCGGGCTGGTACACCACGCCGCCCGCGAGATGGCACGACGGGGCGCGCGCACCGTGGAACTCGACGAACTGGTCAGTGCGGGCACGGTGGGACTGGTTCAGGCGCTCGAGGGCTACGACCCGAACCGCGGTCAGGCCTTCAGCAGCTACGCCATGCCACGCATTCGTGGCGCCATCCTGGATGAGCTGCGCGCACTCGACTGGCGTTCGCGCGGCGGCCGCTCGCGCGTGCGCACCCTCGACCGCGCCCAGGCGCAACTCGAGCAGCAGCTCGGACGCCGCGCCGAGGCGCACGAGATCGCCGCGGCGTTGAACGTCGACATCGAGACCTACTGGAAGTGGAACGCCGAGCGGGACAGCGCTCCGCCCGTCACGCTGTCGCTCGTGGAATCGGGCGACGACAGCGAGACGGCCGGCATCGCCGAACGCATTGCCGATCCCTCCGCCGAATCGCCCGATGATGCCCTCGTGCGCAGCCAATCACTGGCAACGCTGCGCAAGGTGTACCTCTCGCTGCCCGAGAAGGACCGGCTCGTGCTGGCGTTCTCGTTCGAGGAAGAACTGTCCCTGCGCGAGATCGCGCAGATGCTCCATGTCACCGAATCGCGGGTGTCGCAGATCCGCACGCGCGCGCTGAAGCGGCTGCGCGAGAACCTGGTACTCGAGGAGGAACGCTCATGAACCGCTCACCATGGACCGCGGTGTTCTGGACCGTGTTCGTGCTGGTCGGCACGACGCTGTCGAGCTACGTGCCGTGGAACCGTGTCGCTCCGCCACTGCTACACGCCGCCTCGCTCTCATCTTCGCGGCAGCTGGCGCAGTTGAACCAGTGGATCGAGGAGCAACGCTTCATCATGGCGCTCAACGCCGTGGCGCATCCTGCCCCACCTCCCATGCCTGTCCCCTACGTCGCGGCCGCCGGTGCGCTGCTCGTGGCGCTCGTCGCGTTGTTCGTGGTGCTGACGATCCGCACGCGCCGCCAACGCCCGCGTGTGTTGCGCATGGCGCAGCGTGGCAACCCGATGAACCACATCGCGCGCGACACTCGGCTATCCCAGGACGCCGTGCGCCTGCTGCTGTCACCGATGATCGATCCTTCGCGCGCACGCGTGCGAAGCGGCAAATCTTTCCGCACCTCCCCGGCACTCGCTGCCGCGCGGCCCCGCGGCGCACACAGCGACGACGCCGCAAGATGAAGTAGAGAGGGACATTAAGTCTTTGCCCCAACCGCGCTCCTAAACGGCATGGGGTTTGCAAAAGTAGCCGCGGACACGCAGGTGTGTGCCCGCCTCTCGAAAGGACTTCGCGATGGTGATGAAGGCAATCGTAGAAACCGCGCGCTCGCTCGCCTACTGGCAGCGGCTGCAGGAAGTCACGTCCAACAACGTGGCCAACGCGAATACCGATGGCTTCAAGGCCGACCGCCTTGCGGCACACATCCTGCCGGGCGGTGAGAACCCCGTGCCGGTGCAGTCGACCGACCTGAAGGCCGGAGCGCTGCGCGATACCGGCCGTCCGCTCGACTTGGCGCTCGAAGGCCAGGGCTTCTTCGTGGTGCGCACTCCGCGTGGCGAACGCCTGATGCGCGGCGGCTCGATGCGGCTCGATGCGCGCGGCGTGTTGTCGGACATGAATGGCAATCCCGTGCTCGGCCAGCAGGGCCCCGTGGTGGTGAGCGGCTCCAGGGTTGAAGTGCATGCGGATGGCACGCTGGTCGTCGACGACGCCGTCGCCGGCCGCCTGCGCATCGAGACCGTGGATGAGCCCGGCACCCTGCTCAAGGAAGGCCAGGGCCGCTTCCTGCCCGCGACCCCGACCAAGGAAGTCCCCGAGGGCCAGGCGCTGGTGCGCCAGGGCGCGGTGGAAGAAGCAAACCTCGACCCACTGATGTCGATGGTGGATCTCGTCACGATCCAGCGGGCCTATGCGTCGAACATTGAAGCCATGCGCGCGATGGACAGCGTGCTCGGAGCGATCACCACCGAGGTCGGGCGCGTCTAACGCCTGAACACTTGCAGGGAGGAAGCATTCCATGGACTCGAGCATGAAGACCTCCGCCAGCGGCATGATGGCGCAGCAGCGCATGATCGACGTGATCGCCAACAACCTGGCGAACGTCAACACCACCGCCTTCAAGCGCAGCCGCGTGTCGTTCGAGGACGTGCTGTACGAGACCGTGCAGGGTGCGCGAATCACCAATCCCCAGACCGCCGAGACGGTAGGGCCGGTGCAGATCGGCAAGGGCGTGCGCGTCGGCGCCGTCCTGCGGCTCGATAACCCAGGGGCACCCGAGACGACGCAGCGCCCGCTCGACGTGTCGATCCAGGGCGATGGATTCTTCCAGGTGCAGCGTCCCGATGGCGTCACGGGCTACACGCGCGACGGCGGCTTCACCATGTCGGACGCGGGCTCACTCGTCACCAAGGATGGCCACAGCCTGTTGCCCGAGATCACGGTACCGCAGGACGCATCGGCCATCGCGATCTCGCCCAACGGCGTCGTGACCGCGACCATCACCGGTTCGAGCACGCCGACGGAAATCGGCCGCATCGAGCTGGCGCGCTTCCTCAACCCCAACGGCCTGATCGCCGTGGGGCAGAACGAATTTCTCGAAACGCAGGCATCGGGCACCGCCGTCACCGGCTTCCCCGAAGATGCGGGCCTGGGCCAGTTGCTGCAGGGCTCGCTCGAATCGAGCAACGTCGAAATCGTGCAGGAGATGACCGACATGATCGCGGCGCAGCGCGCCTACGAAATCAACGCCAAGGCGATCCAGGCCAGTGACCAGATGATGCAGGCGGCACATGACCTCATCCGCTGATCTCGTTCTCGGGCTGGTGCTGGCCGTGATGTCGAACACGGCCGCACCAAGCCCCGCGGCCACTCCGGTGAGCGTCGTCACCCGCGACAGGGGCGACGTCGCAACGCCGGCGCGGGCGGCAAGCGTGACCGATCCCGTATGGATCGCGCGCGTGAGCGACGCCGTGGCCAAACGCTGGAACGTGGCGGCTTCCGCGCTGCAGCTCGAGTGGGGCGTCTTGCCTCCCGCCGGGATGCCCGCCGCGAGCGCACCGTTCAAGCTGCTGGGCGGGACCGACGGTTGGTTTGTGTTGTCGATCGACACGGGCGATGGCGACATCGCCGCCGTGCGTGTGCGCGCCGGCAGCGCGGACTCCATGTGCGTCGCAACGCGGGATCTCGCGCGCGGCGAACGTTTGGTCGCAGGTGATGTCCGCATGGCGTCTCGCATCCATTGGGGCGCCCCGCGCGCTGCACGCGAGGGCGCGCGTCCGTCAGCCGGCTGGGAACTCCGCCGCGCGGTGTTGGCGGGGACCGTCATCGACAGCCCGACGGCTCTGCCGCCGGCGCTCGTCAATGCCGGCGACGCCATCGCGTTGTGGTGGAGCCGCGGCGAAGTGGCACTGGCATTGAATGGCGTGGCGTTGCACAACGCGCGACTCGGTGAGTCGGTGCGTGTGCGCGTCAACGGCAGGCCGCGTCCGCTCATCGCCATCGTCGATGCGCCGGGCAGGGCACGAATCGGTTCACGGGAGGCCTCATGAACGGAATCACATCGCGCGGCGGACGCACGCTCGCCTGGCTGTTGCTGGCGGCCTGGGCGCTGCCTGCAACTTCGCACGCGCAAGCACCTGCTGAAGACACCACCACCACGCCCGCAGTCGCACCGGCGCCTGTAGCGCCACGAGGCAGGCTGTCGTGGACCTCGGACCGGCTCCCCGTGCGCGTGGGCGATCTCGTCACCGTCACCGTCGATGAGCAGGCCGAGGCGCGCGAGCATGTGTCCAAGGTCAGCAGTGGCGATCGCGGCATGAAGGCGTCGCTCAAGGGCAACATCGACACCGGCGGCGCCTCCCCGAGCCGCTACGATGTCGGCTTCAACACCGGCTTCGGCACGAACTCGCGCGATGTCGGCGATGCGCAGCGCACCGGCGGCTTGAGCGCCGTGTTGACCGTGCGTGTCACCGCACTCGAATCGGATGGCGTCGCGCGCATCGAGGGCCACAAGATGGTAACGGTCGATGGCCGCACGCAGGATGTCATGCTGCGCGGCCTGATCCGCACGCAGGACGTGCTGCCCGGCAACACGATTTATTCCAACCGCATCGCCGATGCCGTGATCACCTACAAGGGCAAGAAGATCGCGCCCAATGGCAGCTTCGTCGGCAAGTTGTTCGGGATGGTGTGGCCATGATCTCGACTCTCGTGAACCGCCGGCGCAATCCCCTGACGCTCGCGTTGGCCGTGGCGGCGATGCTGGCCGCAGCGCCCGCGCTGGCGCAGCAACGCATCGCCGACGTCACCGTGCACACGGGCAACGTGCCGCGGCGCCTGCTCGGCTATGGACTCGTCGTGGGCCTCGATGGCACGGGCGACCGCAGCTTCGGTGGCGGCGGCAACAACGGCGCCACCGTGCGCTCGGTGCTCAATGTGCTGCGCCGCTTCGATGTCGCAGTGCCGACCAACCAGCTGCGTCCGCGCGACGTGGCCGCCGTGCTCGTCACGGCCGAGGTCTCGCCCTACCTGCGTTCCGGCGGTCGCTTCGACGTGCAGGTCTCCGCACTGGGTGACGCGACCTCGTTGCGCGGTGGCGTGCTGTGGATGACGCCGCTCGTCGCGACACCCGGCGAGCCCGCGCTGGCGAGCGCCCAGGGCGCCCTCGCCGTGGCGCGCGACGACGCCGACAGTTACCGCAGCTACCGCATCAACAACACGGGGCGTATCCCGGATGGCGGCGTGGTCGAAGTCGACGGCGATGCCGCACCCGCACCCGAGGCGCGCCTGCAATTGCGCCAGCCCGACCTGCGCACGGCGACTCGCATCGCCGCCGCGATCAATGCCGCCTTTGGCGACAGCTCAGCGCGTGTCGAGGACCCCGGCTCACTGACGCTCATCCCTCCCGCCAGCCAGACCGGCGGCGTGCTCGGCTTCCTCGCCGCGGTCGACACGCTCGAGGTCAACTCCGCCGAACCCGCGCGCATCGTCATCAGCGCGCGCGAAGGCACACTGGCGGCCGGTGGCAATATCAAGATTGGTCCCGGCGTGGTCAGCCATCACGGCATCACGCTGCAGGTGGGCGGCAAACCCGCCCCGAGCGGTGGCGATCCCAAGTTCCTGAGCGTCAGCGGCGGCTCGTCCGTCGAGGAAGTCGCCGCGGCACTGCACGCTGCCGGCGCAGAGCCCGCCGAAATGGCCACGATCTTCGAAGCCTTGCGCTCCACCGGCGCGTTGCATGCCGACGTGGTGGTGCGATGAACAACGTGTCGTTCATGAAGCTGACTGCAGCACCGACTTCGCTTGATCGCGCAACGCCGAGCGTGGCATTGAAGCCGCCCGTCGATCGCACCCTGCTCACGCCCGCCCTCCAGCAACCCGTGCAACGCGACAGCCGCGAAGCAGTGCGCAAGTTGTCGCACCAGCTGGAAGCCGTGTTCGTGAACCAATTGTTCCAGGCGATGCGCGCGAGCGTCCCGAAGGACCCCATACTGGGCAACGCGCCCGGTGCCGAGATGTTCACGCAGATCATGGACGAGAAGCTGGCGAGCCAGGCGTCCGATCACCTGCAGCGCGGGCTCGGCGAAAACCTCTACCGCCAGTTGGCGCGACGCCTCGCCGAGACTCCTGAAGGATCCGCGAAATGAAAGCCCCGCGACTGTCGATCGTCCAGGAACTCCCGGCCACGGCAAAGCCCGTCCCGCCGGACACCGCACAGCGCCTCGATGCGTTGCGCGCTGTCCTGCTGCGCGAGGCGGAGTTCGCGCTGCAACTGCGTGAGGAACTCCTGCGCCAGCGCGCTGCCGTCGCCGCGGGCGATACGGCCGCGGTGGACCGCAGCTCCGACGGCACCAGCCGACTTCTATTGTCGCTCGAGGAAGCCAAGCAACGCCGGGGCGAGATCGTCGCCGCACTCACCGGTGATCCCGGCGTGCCACTCGATCATCTCGAGGCGCAACTCGGCCACACCCTGCCCATTGAACTCGAAAGCGCGCGGTTGACCCTGCGCCGTGCCGCGACCGACGTCTCGCGCGAGGCGGACATTAATCGTGTCGTGCTGCGCCGTGCCGTCGATGCCGGCGAAGCATTTTTGCAGGACCTGTTCTCCGGGACGGCGCCGCAACCGCCGACCTACGGGGACGCGACTCCCACCACACCACCGTCCCCGGCGGGACGGATTCTCGACAGGACGGCCTGACATGTCACTCACGAGCCTGCTCGGCATCGCCCGATCGGCGCTGATGGTGCACCAGCGCGCCATGACGGTGACCGGCAACAATGTCGCGAACGCCCAGACGCCCGGCTACAGCCGCCAGCGCCTCGAACTGACTCAGGCGACTCCCGGTTGGTCCCCCAGCGGATCGATGGGTCGCGGCGTGGAAGCCAACACCATCAGCCGCGCGCGCGATGTGTTCTTCGACGCCGCCTACCGGCGTGACTCGAGCCTGCTGAACCATGCCTCGACGAGCGGCGACATCCTCGGCCAGCTCGAAGCCGGCCTCGGTGAGCCAGGCACCGCGGGACTGGGTGCTTCGATCGACAACTTGTTCACGGCTTTCGGCGATCTCGCCAACGATCCCACGAGCAATACATCGCGCATGCTGGTGAGCCAGGCCGCGAATCGCCTGACCGACCGCTTCCACCAGGCCGACACGAACATCACACAATTGATTTCCGATGGCATCGGCCGGCTGCGACAGCAGACGAGCGAAGTGAACAAGCTGTCCAAGCAGATCGCCGACTTGAATGTGCAGATCCTCGCGGCAGGCAGTGGCGGATCGCCTGCGCTCGAGGACCAGCGTGACCTTGCGCTTGATCAACTGTCGGGCCTCATGTCGATCAACGTGGTCCACCTCGACAACGGCACCGTGGACGTCCAGACCGGCGGCTCGCCGTTGGTCAATGCAGGCAGCTCCTACGACCTGACCGTGCGGCTATCCAATACTCTCGGCCCCGGGGTCGGCTTCGCGGGCAACACGGGCAGGATCGACCCGGGCGGCGGCAGCATGAAGGCGCTGATCGACCTGACCGCCACCCAGCTGCCCGGCTACCGCGCCCAGCTCGACAAGCTCGCGAAGAGCGTGGTCGAGCAGGTGAACAACATCCACAAGGTCGGCTACACCCTGGCGGGTGCGACGAACATCGACTTCTTCGACCCCACCAGCATCACCGCCGGCAGCATCACGCTGTCAGATGACATCAAGGCATCCAACGACGCGATCGCCGCGGGTGACACTCCCGGCGGTGGTGACGGCGGCAACGCCATGCGCATGGGCGACCTCGTGCACGTCCCCCTGATCGCCCTGGGCAACCTCAGCCTGCGCGACTACTACGTCGGCTTCTCGAGCGCCGTGGGAGCCGCGGTCAGCGACGCGCAGCAGCAGGCCACCATCCACGGTACCCTCGTCAACAACGACGACGCGCAGCGCCAGCAAGTCAGCGGCGTATCGGTGGACGAGGAGATGGTCAACCTGATCAGCCAGCAGCAGGCCTACGGCGCCGCGGCGCGGCTGATCAGCATCGCCAGCCAGATGTCGCAGGAACTGCTGAATATGATCTAGTGGGACCGTCGGGCCGTGTTTCGTGCGTTGGGCGGTAGCGCGCGGGACGTGATTGAGCTGTGCGATCACATGGCGATGTGGTACCACGCCATCCTGTGCGACTACGCCGCTTCGCGCTCCACGACCGCGCCGCGCAGGATGGGCTCCATGCGGTGGCGGCGGCGAATCGTCTCCAATGCGGCGGGCGAGATCTCCGCGCCACGCGAGAGCAGCTTGAGCCCGCTATCGGTGTAGAGATCCTCGGCGAGCACCATGCCGACAGCCAGCTTCTCGATGCCGACGTGCAGATTTGCGGAGGCCAGCAGCGGCCCCTCGTCCTCGCTCAGGGTCGCGCGCAACTGCGCCACCACGATCGGGTCGTAGCGCGTTCCGATGTGCGTTTCCAGGTGCTCGAGCGCGGCCTCGATTGCGGCGGGGCGCTGCTCGATCTCCGCGAGGTAGTCGATCGCCACGCGGAGGATGCGGCTGCGTAGCGGGATCTGGCCCTGGCGGCTGCGATCGGGGACTCCGGTCCCGTCCCAGTTCTCGTTCACCGATCCGATTACATCCGACACGCCGTCCAGGCCATCGACGTCCTGCAGCAGCGCGTGTGACGCGAGTGCGGCAACCCCGGGGTGCTCGGGGCTCGGCTGCGCGCCAGGCGAATCGGCATTCTCGTCTTCACCGGCGGCAACCACCATGCGTCCGACTTCGTGGAGACGCGCGGCAAGATCGAGGTCGTGCAGGTAGCGCTCGGGGATCTGGAAGCGCGCCGCAAGCCGCATCGCGAGTGCGGCCACACTGGCACCCCGCGCCTCGGCGCCGGGGAATTGCAGGTCCATGAGCCGGATCAACAATTGAATGATCTGGTCGAAGCCGGTGCGGAA
>JAYSRO010000457.1:0-2183 GCA_043720995.1 Candidatus Eiseniibacteriota bacterium | reverse complement strand
TGCCGATGTTGGGATCGATCGTACAGAACGGGTAGTTGGCGGCTTCGGCCTTACGCGTGCGCGTAACGGCATTGAACAAGGTGGACTTCCCGACATTGGGAAGGCCGACGATTCCGGCTCGGAGCATGGGAGTCCATAGGTTGGGAACAGGAAAGGATCAGCGGGCAGGAAGCGCCGGCGCGGTTCAGCGGGGATGTTACAGCAGAAGCCCCTTCATCACCGTCACCGCGTTGCCGCCGAGCATGACGCGGTCGCCCTCGATCCGCACATGCACGATGCCGCCACGGGCGGAGATCTGGTGGCCTGTCATCTCGTTACGCCCGAGCTTGGCCGCCCAGTAGGGCGCGAGCGCGCAGTGCGCGGAGCCCGTGACAGGGTCCTCGGCGACACCCGAGCCGGGCGCGAAGAAACGTGACACGAAGTCGATGCCCTCATCGGCCTTAGCAGGGCGGCTCGTCAGGATCACGCCACGCACTTTGATCTTACCGAGCTTGGCATGATCGGGGCGCGCATTGCGGACATCGCTTTCCTTCGCGACCTCGACGAAATAATCGAAGGCATTGCGGCCGACGAACGTGGGCTTCACGCCGAGCGCTTCGATCAACCCGGGCGCCGGCTCCGACTTCTCCACGGCCTTGGCGGGGAAATCGAGTTCGATCCCGCCGCTGCGCCGCGTCGCCGTCAGCACTCCGCTCTTCGTGTGGAAGCGCGCTGCGTCTTTCGGTCCCAAGGTGGCGCTCTCCCACAACACATGAGCGCTCGCCAGTGTGGCGTGGCCGCACAGCTCGACTTCGAACGTCGGCGTGAACCAGCGCAAGTCGAAGCCGTCGCCGGCGTGCGGCGAAACGAATGCGGTCTCCGACAGGTTCATCTCGGCCGCGATCGACTGCATCCACTCCGCCTCACGCGGAGCATCCAGCAGGCACACCCCGGCAGGATTGCCCGCAAAGGGGCGATCGGCGAAGGCGTCGACGGTGTAGATGGGTACGCTCAGCGTGGCAGTCATGGGAAACACTCCTGGCCCAGGTCGATCTCGTGCCCGCGAAGACTTCGGTGGTTAGCGGGCGCTCGTGGCGGCTGCGGCGCTTCCTTCCTGGTGCAACACCCCGCGGGTGACGCTCGCGGCATCGAGCGGCAATCCGTGGTAATGCAACACGGAGCGAATCTTCGCCGCCAGCTGCGGATACTCAGCCCGCAGCAGCGCGGCCATCTGGCCATCACGGTTCTGCTCGACGACGTAGATGCGCGGGTACTGCTCGAGGAACGGCTTCACCTGCGCGCTGAACGGCAGGGCCTTGAGCAACAGGTAGCCGGTCGGCGTGCCGCCCGCGCGCAAGGCATCGCGCGCCTCGATCATCGCCCAGTGGCTCGAACCGTACGCGAGCAAACCGATCTCGGCGCCCGCATCGGCCTCGATCACCGGCGGCGGCACAAGAGTGCGCGCGGTGGCGAACTTCTTCTCGAGCCGGTCGAGCACGCGCTGGTAAGCGTGCGGATCCTCGGTGTAGCGGGCGCCTTCGTCGTGGCCGGAGCCGCGCGTGAAGAACGCGCTCTTCCAGTCCTTGTTGCCCGGCAGCGTGCGGTAAGGAATGCCATCGCCATCGACATCGCGATAGCGCTCGAACTTCGGCATGGCCTTCAAGTCTTCCTCAGTGAGCACCTTCCCGCGATCCCACGGCTTGTCGGGATACGGGAAGGGATCGCTCATCCAGTTGTTCATGCCCAGATCAAGATCCGACAGCACGAACACGGGCGTCTGGAGGCGCTCTGCCAGATCGAAGGCCATCATCCCGAAGTCGTAGCAATCGCGCACCGAGCTCGGCAGCAGCACGGGGTGGTGCGTGTCGCCGTGCGAGAGGTTGTAGACGAACTGGATGTCGCCCTGCGCCGTGCGCGTGGGCAAGCCAGTGCTCGGGCCCACGCGCTGCACGTCCCAGATCACCGCGGGAATCTCTGTGTAGTACGCATAGCCCGTGAACTCCGACATCAATGAGATGCCCGGCCCCGAGGTCGACGTCATCGCGCGCGCGCCCGCCCACGAGGCGCCGATCACCATGCCGAGCGCCGCCAGTTCATCTTCGGCCTGCAGGATCGCGAACTTCTTCTGCTTGGTTTCCGGATCGCGGCGGTACTTCATGCAGAAGTTCTTGAACGCTTCCATCACGGAGGTCGCCGGTGTGATC
>JAYSRO010000456.1:0-4438 GCA_043720995.1 Candidatus Eiseniibacteriota bacterium | reverse complement strand
TGCTGACGGTGAGTGCCGCTGCAGCGCACGGAACCAGTGAAACGGTCACGGTCAGCGGTGTCGTCTCGAGCTCCGGCCTGACGATGGCGGGCAACCAGCCGCGCACGTTCATCTACGGCATTCTGTCGATCGCCGAGTTGCAGCAGCCGGATGCCACGGCGAGCGGTCTCGCCGGTGCGCCTTGCAAGGACCATTCGCGCTTCGTCACCGCCACCGGTGGCTCGGGCCCGCGCCTGACCTACAAGGGCGTGATCACGGGAGACTTTGGCAACCTGTACTACATTCAGGACGCCGCCGGTGGCCTGCGCTCGGGTATCCCGATCTTCGCTCCGCCGGTCGCGCTGGTCGAAGGCAACCAGTACATCATCTCCGGCCAGGTCCAAGAGTTCGACGGCATCAGTGCTGTGGCGGTTGCCGGCCTGACGGAAGCGGTGGCGACGCAGTACGTGTCGAATCTCGGCGCGGGTGCAGCGATCAACCCGGTCGTGCAGACGATCAAGGTGCTGAGCGACTCCTCGTGTGACGCGGCGCAGACGCTCCTGAATGCCGAGGACTACGAAGGCATGCTGGTGACGGTCAAGCACGTCCGCGTGAGCGAGAACCAGACGTCCGGCCAGAGCTTCTTCATCGCCGGCCCGAACCCGTCGTTCGCGCCGGACACGATGCTGGTCACGAACTCGAACAGCGCTTACAGCTACGCTGCCGATTCCGCTCACACGGTGACGGTCACGGGGTTGCTGAACTACCGCAACAGCGCGACGCGGCCGTGGCGCATCACGCCGCGCAACGACGAGGACATCATCGACGAAGGCTTGAACAAGCTGCTGGGTGTCGGTCCGGCAGCGAACGCGGCTGAGCTGAAGCTCGCCGTCAGCCCGAACCCCTCACGCACGGCGCGTGTCAGCTTCACGGTGCCGAAGTCGGGCAAGGTCGATCTCGGAGTCTTCGATCTTGCGGGCCGTCGTCTCGTGACGATCATCGACTCGCAGATGCCGGCGGGTGAGTACAGCAAGGTGTGGAATGGCCGCGAAGCGAATGGCGCACTCGTTCGCTCGGGCGTTTACTTCTACCGCCTCAAGGTGGGCGACCAGTTGGTCACCACGCGGGCGATCAAGCTCGATTAATCGCAGTCCTGAAGTTTCCGGCGGCCGGGCCTCGCAAGGGGCCCGGCCGTTTGGGTATTCGGGGTTTTGCGCGCTCCCCGTCGCGGTGAATGGGCCGCCCCAATTGCACGGAATGCGCCCGCAACCTATAGTCTCGACATGAAATCCGATGTTTCCCCCGCCGGGATGAAGGTCGCCGACTCGGCCACGGAGATGACCCAGTTGGTGCTGCCCCAGCACGCCAATGTGCATGGCAGCGTGCTGGGCGGGACGGTGCTGCACTGGATCGACCTGGCGGCCGCGGTGGTGGCCAATCGCCACAGCCGGCGTCCGGTCGTGACGGCGGCGATCGACGACATGGCCTTCCATGCCCCGATCCAGATCGGGCAGTTGGCCCTGATTCACGCGCACATCACGCTGGTCGACCGGAGCAGCATGGAAATCTGCGTCCAGGTCGAGTCAGAGGACCTGCTGAGCGGGGAGCGGCGCCACACCAGCACCGCCTACGTCACCTTTGTGGCGCTCGACCCGGTGACACGGCGGCCCGTCGCGGTGCCACCGCTGCTGCTCGAGACGGACGATCAACGCAAGGAACACGCGGCCGCGATGGAACGGCGGCGCGAACGGTTGGAACGCCGCAAGGCCGCGCAGAGCGCGCAAAACAGCGGTCCACGGACTTAAAAGCAGCAACGGAGGACTTACAGGATGCCAGTTTCGATCGTGGTGCCCCAGCTCGGCGAAAGCGTCGCCGAGGGCACGGTCTCCAAGTGGCTCAAGGCCGTCGGCGACCGTGTGCGCAAGGAAGAACCGATCGTCGAGATCCAGACTGACAAGATCAACGTCGAGATCCCCTCGCCCGCTGAAGGCATTCTCGACTCGATCCTGATTGCCGAGGGCACGACCGTGCTCGTCGGCACCGAGATCGGCACGCTGTCCGCCGCGGGCGAGGCTCCGGCCGCGCGCCCTGTGGTCGCCGTCGCTGCCGCGGGTGGCACGGCCACCGCCGTCGCCGCACCCCCCGTCGCCGCCGTGAGCACCGGTGCGGCAACGCCGTCGTCGGGCAATGGCGCCGCGAACCTCGAGAGCGTGCGCAACCTCTCGCCGGCCGTGCGCAAGCTGATGCGCGAGCACAACCTTGATGTCGCCGAGCTCTCGCGCGTGCGCGGCTCCGGCATCGCGGGGCGTGTCACGCGCGACGACCTGATGGACTACCTCAAAGGCCGCACGGGTGCGCCCGCAGCGGCTCCCGTGGCCGCCACGTCGTCGCAGCAGCCCGTCACCGCTGCAGCACCAGTCACCCCGCGTGCCGCCGCTCCGCTGCCCGGCTACATGACCGCAGCACCCGCGATGGGCGCTCCTGCCGGCGCGCGCGAAGAAGTGATCGCGTTCACCAAGGTGCGCAAGCTGATCGCCGACAACATGGTGAAGGCCAAGCACACGGCCGCGCACACGCATTGCTTCGACGAAGTCGACATGAGCGCGATCGTCGCCCTGAAGAAGGAGTGGGGACCGAAGCTCGAAGCGCAGGGCACGAAGCTCACCTACATGCCGTTCTTCATCAAGGCGAGCGTGCTGGCGCTGCGCGAATTTCCGTGGGTCAACGGTGAAGTCCGCGGCGACTCGATCGTGCTGAAGCGCTACTACAACATCGGCATGGCGGTGGGCCGCGACGACAAGGGCCTGATCGTGCCGAACTTGAAGGACTGCGACCGCAAGGGTCTGGTGCAGATCGCGACCGAGCTCAACGATCTGGCCGCGCGCGCGCGGGGCGACAGGCTCAAGGCCGATGACATCACCGGCGGCACCTTCAGCATCAGCAACGCTGGCGTGTACGGCGCCATCAACTCGGCGCCGGTCATCAATGTGCCCGAGGTCGCGATCCTCGGCGTGCACAAGATCGTCGAGCGGCCCGTCGTGGTCGCAGGCCAGATCGTGGTGCGCCCGGTGATGAACACGGTCATCGGCTTCGATCATCGCGCCATCGACGGAGAGATGGCGGTCAAGTTCCTGCGCCGTGTCTGCGAGTTGCTCGAAAGGCCCGAGCTCTTGTGGTTCTACGCCTGAGGTTCTAGTGACTGCAATGCGCTCCACCCTGGCCGTGCGGGCGCTCGGGCTCATGCCGTACCGGGAAGCGCTGGCGTTCCAGGAAGCGCGCGTGCTCGCGGCTGCTTCGGGCGAAGCAGCGGACACGTTGTTCCTGCTCGAGCACCCGCCCGTGCTGACCGCGGGCCGCGGCACGGGAGAGGGCAGCCTCAAGAGCGACGCCGCCACACTGGGCCGCCATGGTCTCGAGGTCGTGCCGGTCTCGCGCGGCGGCGATGTCACATGGCATGGCCCGGGGCAACTCGTGGGTTACCCGATCTGCAATCTTGGGGAACAGGACCACGACCTTCACCGCTTCCTGCGCGGGCTCGAACGGGGTCTGCTGGATTCCCTGAAGCGTTGGGGGATTGCGGCGCATCGAAGTGAAGGGCGGACGGGCGTGTGGGTCGGCGAGCGCAAGCTGGCGTCGATCGGCATCGCGGTGCGCCGCTGGGTGACCTACCACGGTTTTGCTCTCAACGTGCGGCCTGACCTGACTCACTTCCAACTCATCGATCCATGCGGCCTCAAGGGCGTCCAGATGACCTCGATGGCCGAGCTGCTGGGCACGAGCTGTCCCGACTGGGGCACGGTGCTCACGGCGGTGTCCGCCGACGTGGCGACGGCTCTCGGTTACACCGGCGTCAACGGCAGCCGCTCGACCTCGCTGCTCGAGGAACCCAATTGGAGCCGCACCGCACTGCATCCGGGAGGCGTCGTGGCATGAAGATCACATTGTTCAAGGCAGAAGAGGCCACGCAGCTTGCACACGAACTGAGTCCCCAGCTCGAGCAGATGGTGGCGTGGCGCGCGGAACTGCTTGAGCTCGAGACGCGGCTCGAGGTGTTGTCGCTGGCCCTCGCGGGTGCCAGCGAATCGAACCCCGACATGGACGAAGCGCGCACGCTCAAACTGCGTCGCGCCGATCGCGCGAGCCGCATTCGCGTCGCGCTGTCGGAGATTCTGGATACGGGTGCTATCGTCAAGGACATCGATGTCGGGCTGCTCGACTTCTACGCGCTGTCGGGCGACCGTCTGGTGTTCCTGTGCTGGAAGCTCGGCGAGCCCGCGGTGAAGCACTGGCACCCGCTCGAAGGCGGCTTCGCCACGCGCCGTCCACTCGACCACAGCCCGCTCGAGGACTAGCCACACCATGACCTCCACTCTGCCCGAAACCTCAGTAGCGCGACCGTTCGCCGACTACACGTTGCTCACGGCGAGCGAGATCCGCGAACGCACCTGGGCCGCCAAGC
>JAYSRO010000455.1:0-2195 GCA_043720995.1 Candidatus Eiseniibacteriota bacterium | reverse complement strand
AGCCCTGCACCGTGTAGCCGCGTCCCTCGGGGAAGCCGCGCGTGGCGAACCAATCGAGCCGCAACCTGCCGCGGCGCTCGGCCCACGCCAGCGCACTGCGCACGCCCTGCTGCGCGAAGTCGGGGAAGGCGCGCAATTCGTCGATGCGATCGAAGCGCAGCTGCAGCGTGGGCACGCGGTCCACGAGTTGCGCCCAGCGGAAGCCGGCCCGCGCCAGTTCATCGAACAACGTCTCGTGGCGGCGGCCCTGGTCGGGGAACAGCAGGCGAAGCTCGACCTTGCGCTGCGGCGCGAACATCAGTACCGCCGCACCCCAGAAGGGGTCCCACGCGCGGCCACGGTTGAAGGTGTGGCTGTTGAAGTCGCCCGCCAGCAGCGTGGGCAGGCGGTCATCGCCGAGTGCGCCCATGAGCACGCGCATCTGCGTCGCGCGATGTGCGCGCGTGCGATGCACCTCGAGATGCACCGCGACCGCGACGAACGGCGAGCCGGGGCGCTCGACCGTCGCGACCAGTGCGACGTGGCGGCCGAACATGCGTTCGACATCGAATTGGTAGACGTCGGGGCTCGGCAACTCGACGATGCGCACGCCGGACAGTGGCCATCGCGACAAGATCCCAAGCCCGAACAGGCCCTCCTGGTTGCGCGTGCCTTCGGCGAGATCGTTGTCGTCGTAGCGGCCGGGGGTCGTTTCGAGGAACAACGGTGCCCATGCGCCGTAGCGGCCCAACGCGTGGCTCAAGTCGCCCAGGCAATCGCGGTTGCCGGAGCGCGCCATGCCCAGGTCGGCTTCGTTGATGAACACCACATCGGCATCGCGCAGTTCGGCATGTTCGGTGAGGGCCGCTTCGACCTGCACGAAGTGATTGCCGTGCTCGATATTCCAGTGCGCGGCCTTGAGCCGGTCCGGTTGTTCGGAGGCTGCGGGCGGGGATTCAGGTGCAAAGCTACGCACTCTCCCCAGCAGGCGCGACAGCCGGGGCCCCAGCTCGTTCCACTCGGGGCTCGCATGCAGCGCCGCGAGCCCATGGAACGGCGTGATGGCGCGCGCCAGCGCCTGGCACTCGGCGAACAATGCGGGATCCCGATTCACACGCAGAAGCGTAGCAGCGGGCCGCGGGCCATGCGTTGCGGCTTCGTCAGGGTTGTCGCAACCCTTTAGGCTGGCCGGCGGGGCGCGGGCTTGTCCTTGCCGCGCGTGGCGATGAACGCCGCCAGGGTCCAGCTCGGCACGAGGTCGACGAACGGCACCAATTCCGCAAGGAAGGTCGGCAGGAACGCCCAATGCCAGCCGAGCAGCCAGGTCATCAGGATCGCCATGGCGATGTCGATCGCATCGGCGACGGGCGAAATGACGCCGCCCATGACGAGTGGGAGGAGCGCCCACTGGGTGGCGTCGGCGGCCATGGCGAGGATGCGCGCCAGCCAGATGCGGGACAGCCGTAGCGCGGGCTTCCCGGTGGCGGCGCGGTCGCGCGGCACGCGCTCCGTCTCGGACAGTGGCGGCTCCCCGGGCGGCGTCGAGGTGGCCGCCGGGGGCGGAACGGGCTCGCTTTGCACCTGCGGCTCCGACTCCTTAGACTTTCCGTCCATACCCCCCACGATACTGCCCTCGGGCCGCGATGGCTAAGCCCTCACCGAGGAGATGCAAGCCCGATGTCCCATCCGCGCACACTCAAAGAGCTCAAAGCCTTAGGCTACCGTTCCCGCTCCGTTCGCGATGAAATGCGCGACAACCTGATGGCGCGCCTGCGCTCAGGGGACGCGATGTTCGAAGGGGTCGTCGGCTACGAGCATACCGTCGAACCTCAGATCGCCAATGCGATTCTGTCGCGCCACGACTTCATCCTGCTCGGGCTGCGCGGCCAGGCCAAGACGCGCCTGCTGCGCTCGCTCACCCAGTTTCTCGATGAATGGGTGCCGGCCGTCGCCGGCTGCCCGCTGAACAGCGACCCGTTCCACCCGCTGTCGCACCACGCCAAGGTCACCCTCGAAGCGCACGGCGACGAAACGCCGCTGTCCTGGCTGCACCGCGACCAGCGCTACCAGGAAAAACTCGCCACGCCCGACGTGACGATCGCCGACCTGATCGGCGACATCGATCCGATCAAGGCGGCGACGCTGCGGCTCGATTACTCGGACGAGCGCGTGATTCACTACGGCATCATCCCGCGCTCGAACCGCGGCATCTTCGC
>JAYSRO010000454.1:0-4449 GCA_043720995.1 Candidatus Eiseniibacteriota bacterium | reverse complement strand
TCAATCGCTTCGGCCAGGACAACATCCAGGTCATCGACCCCGCGAATAATTTCACCACGGTGCGCCAGTTCTCGGTGGGCAACGGCTCGAACCCGCAGGACATCGCCTTCCTCACGAGCACCAAGGCCTACGTCACGCGGCTGGCCTCGTCGCGCCTGCTGATCGTCAATCCCGCGACCGGTGACAGCATCGGCGGCATCGAGCTCAGGCCCTACGCCGATGCCGACCACATCCCCGACATGGATCACATGATCCGCGTGGGCACCACGCTGTACGTGGCGCTCGAGCGCCTGTCGAACTTCCAGCCGACCGACTCGAGCCTGGTCGTGGCGATCGACACGCGCGCCGACACCGTGATCGATGCCGTGCCCGCGCTGCCCGGAGTCCAAGCGATCGCGCTGCCCGGTACCAACCCGACGACGGGCTTCGACTTCGACGCCACGACAGGCAGGCTCATCCTCGGCTGCACCGGCAGCTATGGCGTGGGCGATGGCGGCATCGCGTGGATCGACACGCAGACGCTCGCGAGCGGCGGCTTCGCCATCACCGAACCGGTCCTCGGCGGCGATGTGCTGGGCGTGGTGTGGGGCACGGCGACGCGCTCGTTCGCCATCGTGAGCGATGCGTTCTACAACACTTCGCTCGTGGCGTGGAATCCCACCACGGGTCTCAAGCTCTCGACGGTGTTCGCGCCCGGCGGCTTCAGCATCGCCGACGCGACACTCAACGATCGCGGCGAGTTGTACGTGTGCGACAACGACGCCTTCGGCGCGCCGGGGCTGTACGTGTTCTCGGCTGCGACGGGAGCGCCGCTGGCCGGCCCGCTCGACACCGGGTTGCCGCCGGTGGGTGTGGCCTTCGATCACTCCGGCAACACCAGCTCGACCGGGGTGCCCGTGGCGTCCGGCGTCATGCGCGGCTTCGAGCTGTCCTCGCCGTGGCCGCAGCCCGCAGCGCAGTCCGTGCGCGCGCGCCTCACGCTCGCGCGCGAGTCGCAGGTGGCCGCCGAGATCCTCGATCTGCAGGGCCGCACGGTGCGCGTGCTGAGCACGGGCGCAATGGCCGCAGGGACGCGCGAATTGGCGTGGAACATGCGCGAGACATCTGGCCGCAAAGCTTTACCGGGCGTTTACATCATGCGAGCCCGCGTGGGTCAGTCGTCCTTCTCACAACGAGTTATTGTGACGCGATGATTTGCCGGGAGTTTTCTGTACGTGAACCAAATGGAAAGAATGTCACGGGCGGGCCGGAATTCCTTGATCGACTCTGGGAATCCTGTTACCTAGACCGTGTCCTGAAGAGTTGGAGAGCCCTTCAGTGACACATCGTCCGTGGCCCGAACTCCCCTTTGTGGTCTGGACGTAGCTGACAATGCCGGGTGGCGCACAGGGATGCCCCAGATCGCCACCATCGCCGAAGGGCACGGAACCCTTCATGGCGATGGCGCAGTTTTCCCGGTGTCGGTCGTGAATCTCCATACAGCCTGATGGATTGTTCTGACTTAGGAGACTTCGACCCATGTACCGATGGATCGCACGCTTGATCATGCTTTGCGCGTTCTCTGCGGCCGCCGCCGCCGGAGCGACGGCCCAGACTCGAATCGTGACCCTGGAATGGACCGCTCCGGGCGACGACGCCTTCGTGGGGAAGTCCACATCGTACGACGTTCGCTTTTCGCGCAGCCCGATCAGCGCCTCCACGTACGCCATCGCGACCAAGCTCAACATCGCCTTCCTGCCGGGGATTGCAGGGACCAAGGAACACCTGACCGTCGTCGGGCTCACCCAGGGCGTGGGCTACTACTTCGCACTGCGCGCCATCGACGATGGCGGCAACGTTTCGCCCGTCTCGAACATCGCCTACCTGCCCGGCAATGTGGCGGGTGTCGATGCCGTCAACGCGCCGCCGGAGTTCTCGGCGCCGTTGCCGAATCCCGCCCTCGGCAGCACGCGCTTCTCGGTGACGCTGTCGCGCCCTGAGTGGATGCGTGTCGAAGCGTTCGATGTCGGCGGCCGCAAGGTTCGGACCCTGGCGATGGGGCAGTACTCGGCGGGGCACTTCGACCTGCGCTGGGACCTGCGCGACGACAGCGGCCAGCGCCTCAATCCTGGCGCCTACCTGGTCCGCAGCCAGGTCGGCGATGCGGTGTTCTTGCGTCGCGTCATGGTCGTCGGCTAACTTACCGCCCGATTCGAGTCGCTGCCGCGGAGGCCGCTCCGCGTGCGCACCGCGAGTCGCCTCCTCCGCATTGACGACTGAGGCGACTCGCGCGTTGTACCTACCGGGATGGAAGGGCGTGACCAGGATGGACGCGTTTCGTAAGGCGTTGATCGCCGCGGGGCTAATGCTCGCCGCGTGCACCGCGCCGGCCGCCGCAGGGATGGCGGGCAGCATCGGACCCCAGAGTTCTGCGGGGGCCGCGTCGAGTGCCGTGACGCTGGTGTGGACCGCTCCCGGCGACGACGGCTTCGAGGGGGCGGCGGCGGAGTACGACCTGCGCTACTCGATCGCGCCCATCACGCCGGAAAACTTCGTCGATGCGGCCCGCGTGGATGACGTCTCGCGGCCGGGTGCCGCGGGTGCGCGCCAGCGCGCCAAGGTCACCGGGCTCGAGGCCAACCAGCTCTACTACTTCGCGCTCAAGGCCGCCGACGATGTCGGCAACTGGTCGATGCTATCGAATGTCGCCTTCAAGACTGCGCCCGATCCTTCCGCAATGGCACTCGCTTCCAGGGTCTCGCTCTCGGCGCCCTACCCGAGTCCCTCGCGGGGAAACATTCATCTCGGGTTTACGCTGCCTGCCGAGATGTTCGCGCACATCAAGGTATTCGATGTGAGCGGCCGTGAGCGCAAGACGCTTGCCTACGCCAGTTACGACGCGGGCACGACCATGCTGCAGTGGGACCTGCGCGATGAGGATGGGGTGCGGTTGGGGATCGGCCAGTACTGGATCAAGGCGCTGATCGGGAACCGGACGCTGACGCAGCGTCTCACCATCATTCCTTAAGGGCGGCACGGAGCCATGCTTCCCGCGGCCTGGCGTCACATCTCGGGATGTGGGTCTGACCGCGGGGAGCGGCACGTCTGGCTCCGAACGGGTGGGTTTCCGTTCTTGGATCCGCTGCCCCGGCTTCCCAACCGTGACCGCGAAACCACTATCAAACTTAGCGCACGAATGCGTTCCGCTGCGAGAACTTTGATCGCGATTTGTGTCATTTCGTGCGGGTTGCTTCTGGCGATTCGGTGCCAAGCCGATGGAACAACGGCGCCCGCCGACCCCATCGCCCAGGTCCGCGCCGCGTTCACGCCGGCGAACCAGCGCTACGCACACGTGCGGCAGGGCCTTGCCCTGATCGATCCGTTCTGGGACATCGCCGCGGCACTATTGCTGCTGTTCAGCGGGCTGTCGGCGCGCATCCGCGATCTCAGCGAGCGGCGCTTCCCCAGCCGCTACCTGCGCGTGCTCGTGTTCATCGCGATCGCCGGGCTCATCGCGGGGGCCGTGCGGCTGCCCGTCGAATTGTTTCGTGGCTACGTGTGGGAGCACCGCTTCGGTATGTCGAACCAGTCGCTGTTCGACTGGAGTGTCGAGCAGCTCAAGGTGTACGCGCTCAACATCGCCTTCATCGGCGGCACCGGCGTGCTCGCACTGGCGTTGCTGGGGCTCGAGCGTGCCGGGCGGCGGGCGTGGCTGTGGTTGGCGCTGGGTACGCTACCGGTCGCGGTGGCCGGCGTGCTGCTGTCGCCGCTCGTGTTCGAGCCCGCGTTCAACAGATTCGAGCCGCTGGGCAACGCGCAGCTCGACCACCGCATCCTGGCGCTCGCCAGGCGCGCGGGGATTCCGGCGCGTCATGTGTTCCAGGTCGATCGCAGCCGCCAGACGAATGCCGTCAACGCCTACGTCAGCGGCTTCGGCCCCTCGCAGCGCATTGTCTTGTGGGACACAACGCTCCAGCGCCTGAGCGAGGACGAGATCCTCTCGGTGATGGGCCACGAGATCGGCCACTACGTGCTGCATCATCTGTGGCGCGGGATCGCCCTGATGTGGGGCTTAAGCTTCGTGCTGTTCTTCGCGGCCGCGCGAATGGTGGATGCCGCGCTCGCTCGGTGGGGGACGCGCTGGGGCGTGCCGGATCGCGCCGATGTCGCAGCACTGCCGCTCTACGCGTTGGTGCTGACGCTGCTGCTCACGCTGGCGCAGCCCGTGATCAACGCCGAGTCACGCAGGGTCGAGCACGAGGCGGACGTGTTCGGGCTCGAGGCCACGCACCTGAATGCGGCGGCCGCGAGCGCATTCGTGAAATTGGGCGCCGAGAATCGCAGCGACCCGGACCCGCCCGCGCTGATCCGGCGGCTGCTCTACACGCACCCGCCGCTCATTGATCGCGTGCGCTTTGCACAGGGCTACCACCCGTGGACGAGCGGGCTGGCCAACCGCTACTACCACGG
>JAYSRO010000453.1:0-2198 GCA_043720995.1 Candidatus Eiseniibacteriota bacterium | reverse complement strand
CCAGCTCGAGCAGACGGCTCACGGTGTTCGATCCGATGAATCCGGCGCCGCCCGTCACGAGATACGTCATGGGGATCAATTCCTTTTGGTTCGCAGCGAACAAGTGTTGGGCAAGCCACCGGGCACAGCCCGAAGTCCCTTTGGTTTTCGGCAGTTCGGGCGCGGCACTTGATCCCGGCGGGTATGCTCCCCGCGGGGCGCACTTTATCGCGGAATTCGGCGATCCAGCAGCTGGCGGTAAAGAATTTCCGTATTCCTTACCATCAACTCGGCGGTGAAGGTGCCCTCCCAGCGCAGGCGCGCCGAGGCTCCCCAGGCGGCTTGCCGCGGGGCATCCGGGAGCAGTGCAATGAGGGCTCGCGCAAAGGCTTCGGGGTCGCCGGGCGGCACCACCAGCCCCGTTTCGTTTTGGGCCACCGCCTCGGCATTGCCACCGACATCGGTCACCACGCACGGCTTGGCGGCGCGCATGGCTTCGAGGATGGACATCGACAGTCCCTCGCGCGAGGACGACAGCACGTATACGTCCGCCGCCGCGAGCAGCGCCGGGATGTCCTTGCGCACGCCGAGGAACCGCACCTGGGCGCCGATGCCGTGCCGCAACACCTGCGCTTCGAGCTCGGCGCGCAGGGGGCCGTCGCCGACAAACAACAGTCGCGCGTGCGGCACCGCCTTCGCGACTACCGCGAAGGCATCCACGAGCACATGCTGCGCCTTGGCCGGCGTCAGGCTCGCGACGGTGATTGCCGCGCACTCATCCGGTGCGAGCCCCAGGGCGGCGCGCGTGGGTTCACGCAACTCAGATTGTGCTCGCCCGCTGGCGATGCCATTCATCACCGTCACGCACTTGTTCGCTGCCCACCCCATGCGGTCGAGCTGGCTGCGTCGCACGGCGTCGCACACGCAGACGACACGATCCGTTTGCGACGTGAGCACTGGCTCGACGACCGAGTCGTAGATTCTGGCAAAGCGGCCGGGGTGGCGAATGCTGTGCTCGGTGCGCACGATCGCGCGCGTGCCGGCAAGGCGCCCGGCGATTGCAGCGTAGAATCCACCGGAAGGGTTGTGGCCATTGACCACGTCGATGCGCTCGCGCTTGAGCGTATCGACGAGGCGGCCCATCGCACCCAGCCGCCCGCCCTGCTTGCCGAGCACGAGCGGCTTCGCCCCGAGGCGCTCCGCTTCCTGCATCGCCCAGCCGCCCTTGTTCACGGCGCACACGGTGCTCTCGACCCCGGGACCCGCCTGGCGAATGTGCTCCAGCACGACCATCTCGGCGCCGCCCAAGTTCATGGCGTTGATGATGTGCATCACACGCAGGCGATTCGTGTTCGAGGACATGGGGCTCGCGCTCATCGCGGCGCCAGCACTCGCTGGTACACTTCGATGATGCGCTCGGCCACGCGCCGCGTGCTGATGCTTGCGACTGCGTGCTGACCGTTCGAACGCGCCGGGTGCTCGAGCAATGCCGCGATGGCGCGCGCCAGTTGCGGGATCTCGCGCTCCACGATCGCACCGGGCGCTACACCCTCCATACGCTCGCGCACATCCCCGACATCGACGGAGACGATCGGCAGGTTGCAGGCGAGCGCTTCCTTGATCACGTTGGGCGAGCCCTCGGCTTCGCTCGTCAGCAGCAGGCAATCGGCGGCGTTCATGTACACGGCGATCTGCTCCGGATCGACGCCGCCATACAGCACTTCGAGGCGTGAGCCAGGCACCAGCGGCAACACCGCGGCGGCCGCCGCCTGCGCGATGTCGAGGCGCTTCACCTTCGCGCGGCTGCCGCTGTTGAACAGGATGACGCGCTCATCCAGCGGCCAGCCGAGCATCGCGCGGGCCTGGTTGCGCGGCATCGGGTGAAACACGTCGATGTCCACGCCGCTTGGAATCACCACGACTCCGGCCTTGCGCCACCACAGCAGGCGACTCAACCGCGTGCTCACCGAGATGATTCCCGCGGCGCGCAATGCAGCAACCTGCGACATCAGCACACCCATACGCGAGCGCATTCCAGAGACTTCGGCAGATCCGTTGAGATCGCTGCCGCGGTAGGTGATGACGAGCGGCGGCCCGCCCGCGAGCGCCGCCACGAGAGCGGTCACGGTGCCGTAATGCGCGTGCACGATATCGGGTTTCACGCTCGCGATTTCACGGCGCAACCGCGCCAACTCGGCCAGCAGTCCACCGGGCGAGGT
>JAYSRO010000452.1:0-4462 GCA_043720995.1 Candidatus Eiseniibacteriota bacterium | reverse complement strand
CGAGGATCGGCGCCCAGTTGCCCTTGAGTGCCCTGAACTGGCGAGTGCTCCACATCGGCGCGGGGTTCAGCTTCAGGTACTCCGCCTCTTCCTCGCTCATCGAGCGAATCCCCACCGAGGCCGCCGGCACCTGCGAGCGGATCTGCCGCATCACGCAGGCATGGCTGAACGGCGAGTCGAGGTACTCGTCACGCATGTCAGCGTGCGCGTCGATCTGCAGCACGCTGAGCTTGGGGAAGCGCGCCTTCGCGGCACGAATCGCCCCTGCCGTGATGCTGTGCTCACCGCCGAGGATCGCGGGCAGCTTGCCGGCATCGAGGATCCAGCCGACGGCGTGCTCGACGCGCTCGGTCATCGACTCGGGCCCCAGTGCGGTGGGCTCGAGCGGCGGCAGCGTGTGGATGCCGTGGCGGTAGGTAGGCCCAAGTTCGTCGTCCCACACTTCCATGTTCTGCGACGCGGTCAGGATGGCGTGCGGGCCCCAACGCGTGCCGCCCTGGTAGGACGTGGAGAAGTCGTAGGGAACAGGCAGGACCGCGGCGCGCGCGCGTGTCCACTCCGCGAACTCGCCTTCGAGTCCGCCAAAATTGTGAGGCAGGCCAGTGGGCCAGGGCACAGCGGTCATGGTGATTCTCCGTCCCTAAGACGACTCAGCCCTGCCGGAGGTCCGGCAGGGCCGTTCGCAATTCAGATGGCTTGAGGCTCAAGGGCGGCCGAGGGAGACCAGCCTACTCTTCCTCGTCTGCGTCATCCGCGTCGACGTCGAGCTCATCCTCGTCCTCGTCGTATTCTTCTTCTTCGTAGTCATCGGCGTGATCGTCATCATCGTCATCTTCATCTTCGCCAAGTTCGTCGTCGTCGAGGTCTTCTTCGTCGAGATCATCATCGAATGCTTCACCGATCGCATCGGCCTCGCTGTATTCATCGACCTCTTCGTCACCCAGCGAGCCGAACCCGTCTTCTCCGGACGTTCCCTTCTTCTTCAGCATGGCCCCCTCAGCCGAACGCCAGCGCCACGCGCGCCGGGTGATCAACTCAAACCGTCAATCGAACAGCGACGTGTGCCGAATTACATCCCAGCCTTCGGCACCCGCCCATTCTTGAAAAGCAGCCGCAGTATACGGAGCGACCCCGACCCGTCAAATGGGTTTCCGCACCCCCGAATTGCCCGCTAATTCATTGAGTCGTTGCGGGTTCATGGGAGCAGGTCCGTCCTGGACCGGCGACGCCGCAGGGGTTGCGGCGAGTAAATGGCGGGGTTGACGGGACTCGAACCCGCGACCTCCTGCGTGACAGGCAGGCGTTCTAACCAACTGAACTACAACCCCGCGCGGATCGCACGGAGCATCCCGCGCAACCTCTGAAGCCGCGGCAGAATAGGGGTTAGCCGTCGGCACTGTCAATTGGGGGGTAGGCAGAGGGTGTGCGAACGGGTGCCGGGACACTGAAACCGGTCCCCAAATCGCAGCTTGGTCGCCTCAATACAGGCGGCGAACCGTCGCTCCGGGGTAGTAATGCTCGAGAATCTGCTCCCCCGTCTGGCCATCGCGCGCCCTGCCCAGGGCTCCCGTCTGGCACAGTCCCACTCCGTGGCCGTAGCCGGCGCCCGATGCCACGACGTACAGGGCACGGTGCGTTTCCGGGTCGCGGCGGACGTCGATCTTGAAGAAGTTCGAGCGCAGGATCGGGTGGGTCTCCCCCGGCCGCCTCAGCACGCGGCGCAGGCTGTAGGCAGGAATCGACACGATCCCGGCCGTCGTCTCGATGTCGAGCCGCCACACCCGCGCCGAGCGCGAACGCGACACCACGCGCACATCGAGCAGTAGGCCGAGCGATTGGGACGGCATGCGCACGCCTTCGGGCGGCGCGAACCGCGTGACCATTTTGATGAAATCGCTAGCCACCCACTCCTCGCGCCAGCGGTACTGCGGCGAGCGGGCGCAGTAGTCCTCGGTGGCGCCGCGGTCGAGCGTGCTCTTCAGGTACGGCATGCCGGCGGAGGGGAATCCCTCCCACACGTCCGCGCTGACACCGCCACAGGTCGAGTAGTAGTTGGCCCGGATCGGCGCTTCGTCGTACAGCGCGAGCTGGCCGCGCGTCGTCTGCACGCAGCGCGTCGCCAGTGGCCGCTCGCCCTCGACCGGCCCGTAGACCTGGTCCTCGACCGTGGCGTATACGTCGAAGCCTTCGGCGCCCCGGCGGCCGCGATAGAACATCGTGTAGCTGCGCGCGGCGACGGCCTGGGCGCGGCCCGCCTCGAGCAACGCATCCGAAAGCGCGCCGATCTCCCCCGGCACCACTCCCATCAGGTAGGCCTCTAGCGGCAGGCGCAGCGCCATCGTGAGCTTGCCGCGAGCGTTGACGAACACCTTCGCCTGCCCGCGCCACGTCTTGCCCTTCCAGCTGAGCTGCGGCTCGACGTATTGCTGGCCGTCCTGCGGTTCGCCAAGCCACAGCGTGTCGCGGGTGGTCAGCCGCGCGGTCGGCGAGCGGTCGTCGTCCTGCCGCAGCTCGCCACCCTCAAGCGAGCGCTGCACCTGCAGCATGGTGGAGCGCCCGGTGGCGCGGTCGTGGCCGCGGCCGACGCGCCAGGTCAGCGGTTTCTTGATGCCGGACAGATTGAGCGTGTCGGCGTCCCACACCAGTCCCACTTCGATCGAAGGTTCGCCTTCGAGACGGAAGGTGGGCGTGGCGTCTTCGGCAGCGACGCGGGTTGCCCAGCCGCAACAGGTTAGCGCCAGTGACGTGCCCATCACGAGCACCCCTCGACGGAAAATAGTCTCACGCTTCACGCGATGGCTCCTGGAGTGATGTGGCCGAGAACGACCGGATGGCGGGCTCCCGTTGCGCCAAGCACGTTGCCGGCCTGCCCGGACAGTGTGCGGTGCGCGAGCAGCGCGAACGCCAGCGCTTCCTTGGCGTCGGGCGCAATGCCGAGCGCCGAGAGCGGCAGCACGCGCGCGGTGCCCAGCCGGCGCGCGAGTGCGGCCATCAGTACCGGGTTGTGCACGCCGCCGCCGCTGACGTAGACGGCATCGACGGCGCCGCGCGGCAGCACGAATTTGCGCACGCCGCGCTCGATCGAGGCGGCGGTGAGTTCGGTGGCGGTGGCCACTGCGTCGTCACCCGTGAACCCCAGGCCCTGCGCCAAGGCAGCCAGCGAGCGTGCGTAGCTTTCGCCAAAGTGTTCACGACCGGTCGAGCGCGGTGGCGGCAGTTCGAAGAACGGATCGGCCAGCAACTCCTCGATCAACGCGCGACTCGCCTTGCCGCGCGCCGCCCGCGCGCCGCCGCGATCGAAGCGCTCGGCACCCGCGGATTGCGCGGCGACCAGCGCATCGATCACGGCATTGCCGGGGCCCGTGTCGAAGGCGAGGACATCATCCAAAGCCGCATCGCGCGGCAGGAAAGTCAGGTTCGCCATGCCGCCGAGATTGAGCAGCAGGCGCGACTCGGCGGCTGCGCGGAACAGCCACCAGTCGACGAGCGGAACCAGCGGTGCGCCCTCGCCCCCTGCGGCCGTGTCGCGCGTGCGAAAATCGGAGACCACAGTAATACCGGTGCGTTCGGCGAGAATCGCGGCCGAGCCGATCTGCCACGACAGGGCCGCGCCCTTGTTGGCGTGGCGCGGCAGATGGCGAATGGTCTGGCCGTGCGAGCCGATCGCGTCGACACTCGAAGCCGCGACACCCGCGGCGGCGAGCAACTCGCCGACCGCGATCGCGTAGCGTTCGCCGAGCGCCGCATCGAGGCGCAGCACGCGCTCCGGATGCACGAATTCAGCGGCGGCCAGTTCGAGCACCTCGCGGCGCAACGCGGGATCCAATGGCGTCTCGCGATAGGCCACCACCTGCGGCAGCGGCTGCGAAGGATCGATACGCACGAGGGCGGCGTCGATCGCATCGGCGGAGGTCCCGGTCATTAGCCCCACGAGCAAGTGGGAATCGCGCTCGCGATAGTCGCGCAGCCGCGCCAGCGCGTCCCCGTCAGTGCGTTTGCTCATCGAACCCCCTCGCGACGCGCGCTCATCGTCCACCCCGGCGCGGCGCGCTCACTTCTCCGCCCCCGCGAGCAACCCCGAGAGAATCCGTCGCTGGAACGCGATGAACACCGCGAGTACCGGCAGCGATGCGACAGTCGAACCCGCCATCAGGAAACCCCAGTCCACGCTGTGCTCGGACTGCGACAACAGCGCGAGTCCTACCGGCAGCGTGCGCAGCGAATCCGAGTCCACGAAGATCAGCGGAAACAGGAACGAGTTCCAGTTGGTGAGGAACGATTGGATCGCCACCACCGCGAGTGCCGGCGTCATCAAGGGCAGCACGACGCGCGAGAAAATCGCCCAATCGGAGGCGCCATCGACGCGCGCGGCTTCTTCCAGCTCGAGCGGCAGGCCCAACACGTACTGGCGCACGAGGAAGATGCTGAAGGCGTCCACGGCGAACGGCAGGATCAAGGCGGC
>JAYSRO010000451.1:0-2206 GCA_043720995.1 Candidatus Eiseniibacteriota bacterium | reverse complement strand
CAAGAGGATCAAGCGTGACGCACGGGCGACCTTCGGACGGCCGCGCAGGCACCTTGTTCCTGGTGGCGACGCCGATCGGCAATCTCGAGGACATCACCGCGCGCGCGCTCCGGGTGCTGCGCGAGGTTCATCTCGTGGCCGCCGAGGACACACGGCACACGCGACGGCTCCTGTCGCATTTCGGGATCTCCGCGCAGGTCGTGAGCCTGCACGAGCACAACGAGCGCGCCCGTGCGGCGTCGCTGGTCGAGCGCGTCCAGGCGGGTGAGGACGTGGCACTGGTCACGGACGCAGGCTCGCCGGGCATCGCCGATCCGGGGTATCCGGTCGTGCGGGCCGCGGTGGCAGCGGGCGTGAGAGTCGAGAGCATCCCGGGTCCGAGCGCGGTCATCACCGCGTTGCAAGTCTCGGGATTGCCGACCGATGCATTCGTGTTCGCAGGGTTCCTGCCGCCCAAGGGGGCGGCGCGGCGACGGCGGCTCGAGGAGCTTTCAGCGCAGCGCGAGACCGTGGTGGTGTTCGAGTCGCCGCATCGCATCGAGGCCTGTCTGGCCGATCTCGAGACGGTGTGGCAGGAGCGTCCGATCGCGCTGGCGCGCGAACTGACCAAGTTGCATGAGCAGGTGTTGCGCGGCAGTGCGCGCGAGGTGCGCGCGGCACTGCGCGCCGAGTGGAAACGAGGCGAGATGGTGCTGGTGCTGGGAGGGCGGACGCGGGCCGAGAAGGGCCGCGAACGACACGCCGAGGCGCAGGAGTGAGCGCCCCGGGAGCGATCGCAAGGGGCCCGGAGGGTGGCGTGGGCGGGTACAAGGAAGTGCTCAAGAAGCTGGCGCACTCGGTGCTTGACCCGTTCGTGCGGCTGTTGCTCGCGATCGGCTTCAGCGCCGACCACCTGACGGTGTTCGGGTTCATCCTGTGCCTGGCGTCCAGTCTGCAGTTCGCCACGGGCCGCTTCCGGGCCGCGGCGACGCTCGCCCTGTTATCCGGCCTGTGCGACATCCTCGATGGGCAAGTGGCGCGGTTGGGGGGCAAGGTCACGCGCTTCGGCGCATTTTTGGATTCGACGCTCGATCGCATCGCCGAGGCCGCCCTGTTCGTGGGGATCGCCTGGTACTACACGGCCCAACTGGTGGACATGGCCGCGAATCCCGAGCGCGTGCTGACGAACCTGCAGCACGGACTCGAGCCCGTCACCTTCCTCGTCATCGCCAGCACGGCGATGCTCGCGCTGGTCGGCTCGTTCATGGTGTCGTACACGCGGGCGCGGGCGGAAGGGCTGGGTCTCGATTGCAAGGTGGGCTGGTTCGAGCGGCCGGAGCGCATGGTGCTGCTCATCGTCGCGGGTTTTTTCGGGCTGGGCCCGGTCATCCCGGGTGCGCTGATCGTATTGATGATCTTCTCGTTCGCCACCGCGATCCAGCGGATGGCTCACGTTTATAAAATCACCCGCGATGCGGGTTCGGCATCCTAGGGAGGTCTAGTCGCCATGGGCAAGGTGCGAGTCGCGATCATCGGCGTGGGCAACTGCGCTTCTTCATTCGTGCAGGGGCTGCACTACTACCGCAACGCCAAGGCCACCGACCGGGTCCCTGGCCTGATGCACGTCAACCTGGGTGGTTATCACATCAACGATGTCGAGATCTCGGCGGCCATCGACGTCGACATCAACAAAGTCGGCAAGGACGTCGCCGAGGCCATCTACCAGTGGCCAAACAACACGGTGGTGTTCGCCAAGGTCCCAAAACTCGGGGTCAAGGTGCAGCGCGGCATGACGCATGACGGCCTCGGCAAGTACCTGTCGCAGATCATCAAGAAGGCCCCCGGCCCGACGGTCGACATCGTCAAGTTGCTGAAGGACACCAAGACCGACGTCGTGGTGAACTACCTGCCCGTCGGCTCGGAAGAAGCCACCAAGTGGTATGTCGAGCAGGTGCTCGAGGCCGGCTGTGCGTTCGTGAACTGCATCCCGGTGTTCATCGCGCGCGAGCCCTACTGGCAGCAGCGCTTCGAGAAGAAGGGCCTGCCGGTGATCGGCGACGACATCAAGTCGCAGGTCGGCGCCACCATCACGCACCGCGTGCTCGCGAACCTGTTCGTCGATCGTGGGGTGCGCATCGACCGCACCTACCAGCTGAACTTCGGCGGCAACACCGACTTCATGAACATGCTCGAGCGCGAGCGGTTGGAGTCCAAGAAGATCAGCAAG
>JAYSRO010000450.1:0-2207 GCA_043720995.1 Candidatus Eiseniibacteriota bacterium | reverse complement strand
CTGCCTCGGCGTCGTTCGGTCACGGTTCCGAGATCGTGCTCGTCCACGGGCTCGGCAGTACCGCGGAGCACTGGCTGCCCACGGCGCGCATCCTGTCGCACGACCATCACATCACGCTCACGGATCTTCCGGGTCACGGGGAGTCGGCGATGCCCGAGCAGTTCTCGCTCGAGCAGGCGGCCGCATCGCTCGATGCCGCACTCGCCGCGCGCGGGTCCGAGCCGGTGGTGCTCGTTGGGCACTCGCTCGGCGGACTGGTGTGCGCCGAAGAAGCCATCAGGCATCCGGAACGCGTGCGCGCGTTGGTGCTGGTCGAGACCTCGCTCAAGTCGAAACTGCCGGATGCACAGCGCACACAATTGCTGGGTCAGCTCGACACGAACTACGAAGACCTCGTCCACGGTGCCTACGTGAGCTTTGGCCGCGACTCGGCGCAGGGCGAAGCGCTATGGCGCGAAGTCGCGGGGCTCGATCACGAGATGATGAAGCGCTGGATCCGGCTCGCGTGGACCACCGATCTGTCGAAGGACGCGGCGCGCCTGAATGTCCCAACGTTGATGGTGCTGGCCCCGCGTTCGTGGGAAGCCGGCGAGACGTGGCCGCAGGTCGCGCGCGAACTCGGCGTCGAGCGCGTGCCGCACATCCGCGCGGAACGCTTCTTCGGCTGCGGGCACTTCATCATGCTCGACCGCCCCGCGGACCTGGCGCGCCTGATCGCCACGTTCGCCGCGAACCCCGGTAACGACGAGCTGCGCGCCGCGCGATAGGGTTCGCCCGTTGGCCGCGTCGCCGCCGCATCGCCGCATCGCCGCGCCGCCCGTGCCCCGCCCCGCCCGCCGCGCCCGCTGGCAAGCCCGCCGCCCCTCGGGGTAGGCTACGCGGATTCCGCACCCTGCCTGCGCCTGAAGCGCCCGCAGGATTGTGGCAACCCCTTAAGGGACCCAGCCGATGGCCACGAAATCCGCTCCGAAGCGCCGCACCGCCCGGGCCACCCGTTCGCGCCCCGAGCTCCAAGTCCTGCGCCCGACGCTCGTCGGCACCGATGTGCGCCGCCTCGAGGGCGTGAGCAAGGTCACGGGTACTGCGACCTACGTCGACGATGTCGTGACGCCCGGCGTGCTGCATGGCTTCACGGTGCGCTCGACGATTCCGTACGGGCGCATCAAGCGCATCGTGCTGGACCCCGCGTTCGATTGGACCGGTGTCGTGGTGTGCGATCACCGCGACATTCCAGGGCCGAACACGGTCGCGCTGATCGAGCTCGACCAGCCGCTGCTCGCGCATGACTGGATCCGCCACGCGGACGAGCCCGTAGTGCTGGTGGCGCACGAAGATCGCGAACGCGCCTTCGCCGCGCGCAACGCGGTGCGCATCGAGGTCGAGGCGCTGACTCCCGTGCTGACGGTCGAGGATGCGCTCGATGCGAAGACGGTGCTCTACGGCAAGGACAACATCTTCAAGAAGATCACCATCGAGCGCGGCGATCTCGACGCCGGCTTCCGCGATGCCGACGTGATCATCGAGGGCACCTATCGGTGCGGGCACCAGGAGCAGCTGTACATCGAGAACAACGGCATGATCGCTGAGCGCACGCCCGAAGACGGCGTCGCGGTGCGCGGCTCGCTGCAGTGCCCCTACTACGTGCACAAGGCGCTGATGCACTCGTTCAAGTTGCCGGCCGAGAAGGTGCGCGTGGTGCAGACCGTCACGGGTGGCGGCTTCGGCGGCAAGGAAGAGTACCCGTCGGTGATCGCGGCGCACGCTGCCATCCTGGCGTGGAAGGCGAAGCGCCCGGTCAAGATCATGTACGACCGTCTCGAGGACATTGCCGCGACCACCAAGCGTCATCCGGCGGTGATCCGCATCCGCACGGGCCTCAAGCACGACGGCACGCTGGTCGCGAACGACATCGATATCATCATGGATGGCGGAGCCTATCTCACGCTGACGCCTGTCGTGCTGTCGCGCGGCGCCATTCACGCGGGCGGTTCCTACCGCTGCCCCAATGTGCGCATCTTCGCGCGCGCTGTTGCGACGAACACGCCGCCCAACGGCGCCTTCCGTGGCTTCGGCGCGCCGCAGACGGAATACGCGCTGGAGACGCACATGGATGTCATCGCTGCGCAGCTCAAGATCGATCCCGTCGAACTGCGCCGCCGCAATGCCTACGTCCTGGGCGACATCACGCCGACCGGGCAGACGCTGCG
>JAYSRO010000449.1:0-4473 GCA_043720995.1 Candidatus Eiseniibacteriota bacterium | reverse complement strand
GCCCGTTCGATCGGCCCGACGACCCCGATGAGTGTGCCGGCTTCGCACCAATGGACTCCTGCGGCCGGGGTGCGCGCCGCGCTCGCGCTCATGGCATTGTGCCTCGCTGCGCCCGCGGGTGCGCACACGGACTGGGCGAAGGAGAGCGGGATCGTTCAGCTCGACTCGGCGACCGCGGTGGTGAGCCGCGGGGCCTCGACGCTCAACTGGCGGTCGGCGAATCCGCTGTCGGTCCCTGACCGGTTCGGGCCAGGAGCGATCCTCAGCGTCGGCAACATCCGCATGAAGGTGATCAACGACGGCACGCTCGGCAACCCTTACACGAACACCTCCACGGACCCGTCCGCGCAATGGCCCGGCACCTCCGGCGTCGAGTACCTGAACGCCATCACCCTCGCGGTCGGTGCCGTCAACCCGCGTTCGACGGACCCCATCACCAAGCGCCGCGTGAGCTACTTCGGCGAGTGGCGTCCGCCGACGCTCGATCCCGTAGACAAGATCTACAGCGCGTTCGATGGGGTCATCAACGGCAGCCGGTTCGTCAACGACGACAGCGACGTGGACCGCGCGGACCCCGACACGCTGCAGAAATTCGACGAGGACTTCCACGACGGGCACGACAATGATGGCGATGGGTTGATCGACGAGGACTACGGTGCCTTGGGGCAGCAAGAGTTCACCTACGTGATTCGCGACGATACGCCCGAGGCGATCAACACGGTGTTCAACGAGAAACACGTGCCGCTCGGGCTCGAGGTCAAGGTTCACGTGTGGGCGTACTCGCTCCCCGGCTTGCAGGACTTAAACGTGGCCGAGTACACAGTCACCAATGTCTCGGGCCACACGCTCGACAGCCTGACGGTCGGTTGGCTCGTGGACATGGACGCAGGTCCCGTGGCGTTGTCGCCCTACTGGACCGACGACGTCGACTTCCCGCAGTACCCCAGCGGCGAGTTCAACTACCGCGTCGGTAGCCAGCCGGGGGATCTCCCGGATCCGGCGATGAAGCAGGGAGGCGACTTCCCGACCCAGTACCACGCCACGCCGCCATTGCTGGGCTCCTACTACTTCCCGCTCGACTCGGCGCTGTGCGCGATCAGGCCCATCCGCGTGAACGGCTTCTCGGTTGCCGACAAGGATGGTGACCAGGGACGCACGCCCGGGATCGGCACGTTCATGCTGATCGATCATACGCTCGACCTTCGGGGGAATAATGCCCCGGGCCGGGTCGGCTTTCGCTCGTTCCGCTCGGTCGCGGGGATCACCCAGTTCACGCAGGGCGGCCTGCCGCGCACCGACCAGGAGCGCTTCCAGTCGATGGTGTCGCGCAGCAACATCAGTGCTTCGACGGGGTTCATCAGTGCAACCCCGGGTCCCGTACAAGGGGATTACGTCGAGTGGTGCTCGATCGGACCGTTCCGCAATCTCCAGCCGGGCAAGTCGGTTTCGGCGACGATCGCATTCGGGGTGAGCAAGGAGACCGCCGCGCATGCGAGCGGCTACACCACCGACTACCAGCGCTACCAGCAGGGCGTGCTCACGGGGTTCGACCTGTTCGCGAAGTATCCCGCGCTCGCCATGGCGCTGACGGCGCAGGTGGCGTTCGAGGGCATCCACGAATACCGCCAGGGCTATCTTGAGACGCGACCCATCAACCGGGGCGGTCGCAGCTTTCACGGCCGCGAGACGCCCATCCGGCTGCCGCGCGGGGCGCAATCCCAGTACGTCAGCGAGCCCTGCAATTCGGAGACGCGACCCTTCCAGGAGGACATCCTCGTGACGGACCAGCAATACTCGTGGTTCGATTTCGACTGCGACTACTGCACCGGCGTGTGGACCTACTTCTACAGGGGCCTGCCGAACCGCACGGGGCTGTTCCACAAGACATGGAATGCTTCGTCGCCCCCGACGAACCCCGCGACGAATGTGTCTGCCCAGTACAACTTCACCGACAATCCCGGCCGCCGCGTCGTGGCGCCGGGGGATCGCGCCGTGCGCCTGGCGTGGGACAACATCTCGGATATGGCCGTGGATCCCTCGACGTTGTGGCTCGACTTCCGTGGCTACAGCATCTGGAAGGCAGCGGACTGGCCGCGGCCGCCGGGCTCGGCAGGACCGAACGAGAGCGACTGGTTGCTGCTCGGCGAGTTTCGGCTGTTCGACTACTACTCCGGAGTCAATCCGACGGACATGGCGCTCGAACACAACTACTCGCGAGATGCCGCCACGGGCGAGAAGATCTGCCCGCTGCAGTTCAACCCGAACTACTTCGACCCGGTGACGAAGTTGTACGGCAAGACGGTGGCGGTTTGTCTTGACCGTCTGGACCTGTGGGACCGGCAGAGTGGCGAGGTGATCAAGCCCGACTGGACGATCCCCTGCGTGCCGGACTCCTCGGGCCCGCCCAGCGCGCTGGAGATCAGCAGTGGCGATCTCGAGTGGAACGTCCCGGCGCGGGTGGGGGGCTCCTACACGCACGCCTTCCCGAAGGCGGGCACTTACCCTTACATGTGCATGCGGCACGTCACGCAGAAGGGGACGGTTATCGTCGCCGCCGATGGCGCCGACTCCGCGACCGTCGGGATCGCGAACCTGACGACCTTCGATCCGCCGTCCGTCACCATCCGGCCCGGCGGTACCGTGCGCTGGATCAACCGGAGCGGCACGAACCATGTGCTGCAGACGGATCGTGACTGCCAGGCCGCCACGGGCGTCATCGTGCATCGCCTGGCCAAGACCAACCCGCTGAATCTGGACACCCGGCTTCGCTACCCCGTCGGCCGGTACCAGTACCTCGATCGCGAGGTCAACAACGGCTTCAACTACTTCTATTCCGTCACCGCGTTCGACTCGACCACGGACCAAAGTCTCACGACGCAGCTGGGTGGCCTGCGCTCGGCGTTCGAATCGGCGAGCGTGATCCCGCAGGCGGGCGTCGACGTGAACGGCAAGCATGGCGTGTGGGTCGTGCCGAACCCGTATCGTGGTTATGCCTCGCTGGGTGAGCGCACGTCGTCATGGGACCTGACGCCGAATGCGACCGATCCGACCGGCACGCACGTGGATTTCATGGGGCTGCCGCTCGGCTCGTACACCATTCGCATCTACACCGTATCCGGTGACCTCGTGAAGGAGATCCACTCGAGCGATGCCGTCAACGAATCGATCCGCCGGCCGGTGGCGGTCGGGGGGACCACGCTGCCGGGCTACAATCGCCAGCAGGACAACGCGAACGATGGCCAGGCGCGCTGGAACCTGATTTCGCGCAACGGGCAGGACATCGCGAGTGGGATCTACCTGTTCACGGTGGAAGCGCGCGAAGGATCGCAGACGGGCAAGTTCGTGATCATTCGTTAGCCCCGGCGGGAACTTGCCCGGGCAACGGCTCATGGTGAGGCGGGCGTTGGAGCATGTCGCAGCGCATATTCACGGAAGCGGCGGCGCATCCCGCCAGTAGCCGGCCCAGTTCCACAGCGGCGCGAGCATCGGTGCGGCCATCATGCCGCCGCCGAACCCGATCATCCGCTTGGTCACCATGTTGGAGGGGACGATCGGCGTCCGCCGAAGTGCTGTGTAGTCCAGGCGCACGCGCGATCGCGCGGCGAGTGCGGCGATGCTGCGGTCGAGCGCCTCGGCGCGCTTCGCGGCGCTCGCCTTACCGGCGCCGGCCGTGGGCGGTGGTTCCGCTGCGGCGCGCTCCAGCATGAGCTGCGCGAGCCACGCGGTGGTCCAGCGATCGAGCTCGCGAACGACCTTGGCGTCGTTCGCCAACCCGCGCCGCAGCGCCTCGCGCGTCATGCGCTCGCCTTCCACCATCTCCTTCAGCCGCGCGCTGAGTTCGGCGGCGAAGTTGCGGCGGGTTTGCGCGTGCAGCGTGAACGGGTAGAAGCGCATCGCGCCGATGCAATCTCCCAACGTCAGGTCGCCGTCGCTCATGCGCACCAGCGGGCGATCGAGCGAGGGGCCCAGGCGGTCGAGCAGCAGGTCGGCGAATTCGCCGGTGCCGGCCATAGCGCCGCCCGACTCGCGCGTGGTGGCGGCCATCAAGGAGCGAAGCGTGTCGGCGAGCATCAGTAGGGACACGGAGTCCACCGCCGCGCGCTGGCCCTCCAACGTTTGCTCCATGAATGTGCGCGCCCGCAGCCCGGCCGAAAGTTGCCGCAGCGAGTCGGCGACGACGCGTCGCAGGCTCGCGGTGCGTTCCGCCGCCCGGCCGGGAGTCCGCGCGATCATCGCGCGCGTGATGGCGTCCGGCGCCGGATCGGCAACGCCACGCGTGACGTCCCGGTACAGCGCATCGCGCACCAGCGTCCTGCGTAACGCTTCGCGGGTGCGCACGAGGTGGCTGGATTGATCGAGTCCATCGCGGCGCGCCTGGTCCGCGAGCAACTGCTCGGCGACGAGTGACTCCAGCGCCTTGACCCGTGCGGAGTCGAGACTCGCCCTGCCGTGCTTCACCGGCCACGGCATCAA
>JAYSRO010000448.1:0-4486 GCA_043720995.1 Candidatus Eiseniibacteriota bacterium | reverse complement strand
GCGTGCGTCCCGCGACATCGTAGATCGTAACGCGCGCGGCGGCAGCGGTGGACTGCGACCAACGCAGCGTCACGGCTCCCCGGCTGGGCGTGGGGTTCGGGGCGGCGAATGAGAGTGATGCGCGCGGGCTCGGCATGACCCCCAAGGTTACCGGATAAGCGATGCGGCGGATCTCACCAGTGAGTGCCACCGAGTTCTCGGACTGCCGCGCGTAAAGCAGTGAGCCATCGGGCATCAAGAGCACGTCGGAAACGTTCTCCATGCCACTCGCCCAGTCCGTCGCATTGGGTTGCCCCGTTACGGCGGGGCCGGCCGCCCATGAACTGCCGCTTCCGCTCAAGCGGCGCATGAAGCCCGAGTAGTAGTCGAGGAAGAAATAGTTTCCGTCGTACTCGAGCGGAAAGCGCACGTTGCCGGTCGCGGGCCGACGGTACACGCCGCCGCTGATGACCACGACGCCATCGGAATGGTTGTAACTCACGATGGGCGCCACGACCGCGGGTTGCGAGCCAGAGCATGTGCTCCACCCCACGGGACCTTCGCGCCACGGCCAGCCGGCGTTCTGGCCGCCCGCGCTGAAGCGCGTGACTTCTTCCCACGTACTCTCGCCCACGTCGCCGACGAACAGGTCATTGGTCAGCGGATCGACGTGGAAGCGGAACGGATTACGCAGACCGGAAGCCCACACCAGCCGCGACGCCGAGTCGCTGCTCGTGGCGAACGGATTGCCGGCCGCGGTGAGCAGCGCATAGGGCGCGGGCCCCCCGGGGCCCGCCGGCAGACGGGTGACGTCGAGGCGCAGGATCTTCCCCGCCAGCACGCCCACGAGTTGCGCGTTGCAGTTGTTCGCGTCGTCTCCGATGCTGACGTAGAGCGTGCGCCCGGTGCCGAAACGCACGGTGCCACCGTTGTGATTGCTCGCAAGGTCCGGGAGATTGCGGATCAGGTCGTAGCGCGAGGCCGGATCGAAGGCGAGCGCGCCGGTGCCCGTGTTCGCGAGGTCTCCGGTCAGCGTGAAGCGCGAGATCGCGATCAGCGTGCCGAAGCGGTTGTCGGTCGCGTGAATGTAGATGTAGGGAGATGATGGGAAGTTCGGGTCCACCGCGATCCCCAACAGGCCGCGTTCGGTGTCGGTGGACCGCACGCTAGGAACGGTGCCGAGCGTGGTGACGACTCCCCCGCGGCTCATGCGCACCCGGGCCGTGCGTTGCTCGACGAACAGCACGCGAGCTGGCAGGGGTGCCGCATCGGGCACGAGTGCGAGCCCCACCGGTTCATCGAGCGCCGCGGCGACCTGAACATCCGTGAAACCCTGCGGCAACGTGGCGGATGCCGCGAAGGTCATCCGGGCCGGGGCAATGACGAAGAGGGCCGCGAACAGGCATTCGGCCAGTATCACGTAGCCGAAACTGGAAACAGATCGAACCTGCATGCGGGTCCCCTTGATCGAGAGTCATTGTTACAAAGTGTGCGTAAGAGTGGCCAACCAGGCCGCCTGCGGGGTTGTCCCAGCCAGGCTTCACGCGCGGCCATGGGTGCTCGAATGCGCACGCACTGGACTTGCAAGACTTGCGTTCAGGCAACAACCGCGCCACTTGCGGACCACGGCGCGGCCCTGCGTGTCTCGCGGCATGGAAGGTGCGATGGTGCAGGTGTCCGGTGCGGGGCTACGTTCCCTGCTCGAACTAGTGCCCGTCGAGCCGCGTACGGGTGAACTCAGGATTCCCTTCCCTGCTCTCCCGTCCCGCCTGCCAGTCAGCAGGAGTCGAGGAGCCAGAAAGCGACCAAGCGCCACGTGGCTGATCCGACCTCGCCTCAAGACATTCTGCCCGAAGAGTCCGGCGATGAAGTCAATGTCAGCCCCGAGAGTGCCCGTCTCTTTCCAGTGGTGGGCATTGGGGCTTCGGCCGGAGGGCTCGAAGCATTCAGCACCTTGCTCTCCCACCTTCCGGCAGATACTGGGATGGCGTTCGTGCTGGTCCAGCATCTGGATCCCAAACACGACAGCGCGCTCCGGGAATTGCTGGGCAAGCATTCGGGAATGCCTGTCCACGAGGTGAAAGAAGACCTGACCGTGGAGCCCAATCACGTTTACGTGATTGCGCCGAATGTGGCGATGAGCTTCGCCTCCGGCCAGCTGCAGTTGGAGCCACGTGATGGCTTGGGTCCCCACCTGATCGACCATTTCTTCAAGTCGTTGGCGAAGGATCGCAAGGCCAGCGCGATCGGCGTCGTGTTGTCGGGCACCGGCACGGACGGGACGATCGGGCTCGAAGAGATCAAGGCCCTCGGCGGGATCACCTTCGCTCAGGACGAGCGCACCGCGAAATTTTCAGGCATGCCCCAAAGCGCCGCGCGATCCGGGTGTGTCGACCTCGCACTGTCCCCCGAGCAGATCTCCAACGAACTCACGCGGATCGGCAAGCACCCCTATGTCGCGGCTGCCACGAGCAGCGTTGAGGCGGCCGAGACCGCTTCGCCTGAAGACATCACGGGCGTTCTCGCGCTGCTGCGCGCGACATTCGGCGTCGACTTCAGCGCCTACCGGGACGCGACGATCATTCGCCGCATCATGAGACGCATGGTGCTGCACACAAAGGACAGCGTGAAGGCGTACGTCCACGTGCTGGAACACGACCGTGGCGAGCTCCATGCGCTGTACCAGGACATCCTGATCAACGTGACGAGCTTTTTTCGCGACCCCCAGATGTTCGAAGCGCTCCAAACGCGCGTGCTACCCGCGATCCTGAAGACCAAGGGCCCGGACAGCCCCATCCGTATCTGGGTTCCCGGTTGTTCCACCGGGCAGGAAGCCTACTCGATTGCGATAACGCTGCTGGAATTCCTGGATCACCAGGCCGCCCGCCCCCCGGTCCAGATCTTCGCGACGGACCTCAACGACACCCGATCCATCGTCAGGGCGCGCGAGGGCGTCTATCCCGACAGCATCGAGTCGGAAGTCTCTCCCGAACGTCTGCGCCGGTTCTTCGTGAAGGCGGACAACAAGTACCGCACCTCCAAGGCGCTACGAGACATAATCGTGTTCGCAAAGCAGAACGTGGCGGCCGATCCGCCGTTCTCGCATCTGGACCTGATCAGCTGCCGCAACGTGCTGATCTACATGACTCCGCAGTTGCAGAAACGGATCCTTCCGACGTTCCACTATGCGCTCAATCCCGGCGGCTTTCTGGTGCTCGGGGCATCCGAAACCATCGGCTCGCACACCGACCTGTTCACGACGGTCGACACCGAGCAGCGGATCTATTCCAAGCTGTCGAGCGCATCGCAATTCGTGCCGCACTACGGTGCCGATGACTACGCTTTGCGTATCACCGGGGGACAGTTGCCTGCCATCGCGCCGCCGGTCGTGGGCGATTGGCAGCGCGAGGCCGACCGTTTCGTGTCGTCCCGCTACAACCCTCCCGGCGTGCTCGTCAATGAGAAGCTGGACATCGTCCAGTTTCGTGGCAATACAGGGCCCTATCTAAGCCCTTCGCCCGGCGAGCCGAGCAACCAGCTGTTCAGGCATGCGCGCGAAGACTTATTTCTCGATCTGCGCACCGCCGTTACGGAATGCCAGTTGACGCGCGCCATGGTCCGCCGCACCGGTGTCAGGATGCGCGGCGAGGCAATAGAGCGCGAGATCGACCTGCACGTCGTGCCCATCAAGCTGCCGCAGTCCAATGAGCTGTTCATGTTGGTCATGTTTGAAGAGACATCGCTTCGACCCGTTGCAGTCGCCCCGCAGGATGCCGTGGGGGCTCCCGCCGACGAGGCTTCGGTGTTGCGGCGTGATCTCGCTTCGACGCGTGAATACCTGCAATCGATCATCGCGCAGCAGGGGGCGCGCAACGACGACCTGAAGCACGCGAACGATGAAGCCGGTTCCACGAACGAGGAACTGCAGAGCGCGAACGAGGAACTGGAAACCGCCAAGGAAGAACTGCAGTCGGTCAACGAGGAGCTGACCACGGTCAATGAGCAGTTGCAGCAGCGCAATGCCGACACGAACCGGCTCAACGACGACCTCAACAACCTGATCAACAGCTCGCACGTGCCCACCGTGATGGTGGACGCCGACCTGCGGATCCGCAGGTTCACCCCCGCCGCGGAACTCTGGCTCAATGTCCACGCGGGCGACATCGGCCGGCGCATTGCCATGACCCAACAGACGGCCGTGATCCCGGACCTCGAGGCGATGATCACCCGCGTGATCGACACCGGTCAGGTGGAGGAACGCGAGGTGTGCGACAAGGCCGGGCGCTGGCACTCCCTGCGCGTTCACCCCTACCGGACGACCTTGAACAGAGTCGAAGGCGCCGTCGCGGTGTTCATGGATATCGATGAGGCGAAGAGCGCGCAGACCGCACTGCGCGATGCGCTCGACTATGCCCAGGCCATCATCGAGACGGCGCGTGAGCCGTTCGTGATCCTGGACGCCGACTTGCGCGTGCGTTCGGCGAATCCCGCGTTCTACCGGGTGTTC
>JAYSRO010000447.1:0-2222 GCA_043720995.1 Candidatus Eiseniibacteriota bacterium | reverse complement strand
GTGCGTCGCGGCCGTCGACAACAACGACGCGGGTGCTTCGTTCAGCAGCTACGGCAGCGATATCGAGATGTCCGCACCGGGCTTGGCGATTCGCAGCGCCTACCCGGGTGGTGGCTATCGTCTGTGGAGCGGCACGTCGATGTCGGCTCCGTTCGTGGCGGGTGCCGCGGCTCTGCTCGCCGAAAAGCACCCCAACTGGACGCTGACCGAGACCGAGGCCCGGCTCAATGCGACGGCAAGGGCGATCACCGCGGTTCCGGCGGGTGCGAGCAAGAACCAGTTCGGCTCCGGCGCACTCGACATCGGTGCCGCGCTAGCCCCCGACTTCACGCTGAACCCCGACCCGGGTGGCAACGAGACGATCCGCCCGCGCTGATCCCTGCCATCCCCCGAACGTCTGAAGCCCGGTGGAGCGATTCTGCTCCGCCGGGCTTCGGCGTTTCGTGCATCCGGAGCGCCTCGTCGCGCGGGTAGCCGGAATCGTGCTGGTCGAATGGCGGGCATGGACTTCCACTTCAATCTGGACCCTCCGGGCTACCCCGAGGCGGCACTGTCGCGTGCGACTGAACATCGTTTAGCTTCACGGTGGCCGAATGATCCTCCGCCCCCCGCAGTCAGCCGGCGCACGCCGGAGGTTCGCATGATGCAGTCGTCGAACTCGCACAGGACACCGCGACTCTGCTTGTCGCTCGTGATACTTGCCGTGGCACTCACCACGTCATGTGGGCGGTCGCTCAGCACGACGGTCGGGCCCGCGCGTGAGGCCAGCCAGCTCGCGAGCAGCGGCAAGGGTGGGACCAGCATCGGCAGCAGCGACATCGATGGCCAGGTGGTCGTGATGTTCGCACCCGGCGCGAATCCCTTCGCGATCGCAACAGCGCATCAAGCGACTCTGCTCGAGTACGAGGCCGACGAACAGTCCGCGAGCTTCCTGCCCGCTGCCGGGCAGACGTCGCTCGAGCTTCAGACTTCCCTGAGCACTGACCCGCGAGTGACCAGCGCCGAGCCGAACTTCTGGCTCGAGACCGCCGAGACCCGCCAGCAGAGTTTCGCGTTCGATGACGGCAGTGGCACGCCGGCCGCGTACGCCGAGCAGCCGGCGGCCGAGGCGATCCACCTTGGCGAGGCACACGAGATCGCGGATGGCACGGGCATCACCGTCGCGATTCTCGACACCGGCATCGACCCGCGACACCCGCTGCTGCGTCGTGCCTGTGCCGGTGGCATCGACCTCGTCGACGGCGATGACGACCCGACCGATCTGAAGGACGCGACCGACAACGATGGCGACGGACTGATCGATGAGGGCTTCGGCCACGGCACGCACGTCGCCGGCATCATCCACTTGGTCGCACCAGAGGCGAAGCTGCTGGCGGTGCGCGTGCTCGACTCCGATGGTCGCGGCAGCCTCTTCGACATCGCCACGGGCGTGCGCTGGGCGATGGCGCACGGCGCCAAGGTCATCAACATGAGCCTCGGAAGTCTCAGGAGCTCGGACGCACTTCAGGACGCCCTCCAGGAAGCTGAAACGCGCGGCATCGTCGTCATCTCGTCCGCCGGCAATTGGGGCGCTGACTCGCCCGTCGAATTTCCCGCCCAGTCGAGCCACGTGGCCGCCATCGCGGCCGTCGACACCGCGGCCGTTCCGGCCAGCTTCACGAGCTTCGGTCACATCATCGCGTTGTCCGCACCGGGGGTCGGGGTGCGCAGCACGTACCCGGGCGGCGGCTACCGACTGTGGAGTGGCACGTCGATGTCGGCGCCGTTCGTTGCAGGCACCTGCGCGCTCCTCGCCGAGAACCACCCCGAGTGGTCGTTGGTCCAGATGCTCGCCCGCCTCGCGGCCACCGCAGGTCCGATCGTGGGTGAAGCCGACGATTTCGGTGCGGGCGCACTGGACGCGGGAGCTGCGCTCGAGCCAGACCGGCGCTCGCATACCGAGGGGAACGGCGGCAATGAGGTCGCGCGACGACGCTGATCGCGCCTGTGTTTCACGAGCACGAAGCCCCGGTGGTCACGACCGCCGGGGCTTCGTGCTGACCAGGAGTCGCCGCGCACGGCCCCGGCAAACTGCGCGCGGCCGCACAGTCGCGCGCTGATTCATGCCATCTCGCGAACGTCTGGAGTCCGGTGGAGCGAATGTGCTCCGCCGGGCTTCGGCGTTTCGTGCATCCCGCACGACCTCATGCGGCACTCGTCCGAAGCGTGCTGATCGCGCGGTC
>JAYSRO010000446.1:0-2224 GCA_043720995.1 Candidatus Eiseniibacteriota bacterium | reverse complement strand
GCGGTCGGTGTGCGCCAGCCCCAGGTCCGCCGGGTCGAGCGTGTACTCGCGCACCTTGCCCTCGTGCAGTTCGGCGACGTGGTTCTTGGCGAACACGGACAACTCGTCCATGCCGTCGCCGCCATGCACGATCATGGCGCGCTCGCTGCCCAGCTGACGCAGCACTTCGGCGAGGATCGGGACGTAGATGTCGGAGTAGACGCCCAGTAGCTGCCGGCTGGCGCCCGCGGGGTTCGTGAGCGGCCCCAGCAGGTTGAATACCGTGCGCACGCCCATCTCCTTGCGGGCCCCCGCGGCGTTGCGCATGGCGCTGTGGTAGTTGGGCGCGAACAGGAAGGTGATGCCGAGATTGTCGAGCGACCGCCCGGCGGACTCCGGCGTCAGGTCCAGGCGCACGCCCAGCGCTTCGAGCACGTCGGCGCTGCCGGTGCGGCTCGTGACCGCACGGTTGCCGTGCTTGGCCACGGCGACGCCGCAGGATGCAGTGACGATGGCGACCGTGGTCGAGATGTTGAACTTGGAGCCCGATTCGCCGCCACCGGTGCCACACGTGTCGAGCAGTGGCGAGCGCCGCGTTCGCAAGGGTGGCACGCGATTGCGCATGGCCTGCGCCATGCCGGAGATCTCCTCCGTGGTCTCGCCCTTCATGCGCAACGCGATCGCCAACGCAGCGATCTGCGCGGCGGTGGCTTCACCGGCGAGGATCTGTTCCATGCTGGCGCGCGCCAGCTCCCCCGACAGGTTCTCGCGTGCGACAGCGCGGGCGATGGCTGAGACGATCACGGTTTCGCACTCCCCTGATGACGGCAGATGGTCAGGAAGTTCTCGATCAACTTGAGCCCCGAGGCGGTGAGGATGGATTCGGGATGGAACTGCACGCCCCAGGTCTCGTGTTCCTTGTGCTTGATGCCCATGAGTTCGTTCTCGGGCGTCCACGCCATGACCTCGAACACATCCGGCAGCGTGTCACGTTCCACGATGAGCGAGTGGTAGCGAGTCGCCTCGAACGGGTTGTCGAGCCCGGCGAACAGCCCGCGACCACGATGCAGGATCGGGCTGGTCTTGCCGTGCATGAGCCTGGCCGCACGAATGACCTTGCCGCCGTACACCTCGCCGAGCGCCTGATGCCCCAGGCAGACACCGAGGATCGGCACCTTGCCCGCGAGAGCTCGGATGGCGTCCTCGGTGACGCCGGCGTCGCGTGGTTCCCCGGGCCCCGGGGAGATGAGCAGGCCGTCGGGCTTCAACGCCAGCAACTCGGCCACGGTGATGGCGTCGTTCCGGCGCACATGCACTTCGGCGCCCAACGTCCCGAGATACTGGACGAGGTTGTAGGTGAACGAGTCGTAGTTATCGATGACGGCGATCACCGCGTCCCCCGCTCGGCACGCTGCACAGCCAACCACAGTGCGCGGCCCTTGTTCATGGTCTCGTCCCATTCGCCCTGCGGGTCCGAGTCGGCGACGATGCCCGCGCCCACGCCCCAGTACGCACGGCCGTTCGCGTACACAAGGGTGCGGATGGTGATCGCAAGGTCGAGATTGCCGTGATAGTCGAAGTGGCCCACGGCGCCGGCGTAGATGCCGCGACGCACGGGCTCCAGCGCGTCGATGATCTCCATGGCGCGGACTTTGGGCGCTCCCGACACCGTGCCGGCAGGAAACGTCGCGCGCACTGCATCGAGCGGGGCCAGTTCGCCCTTCACCCGGCCGCGCACGTTGCTCACCAAGTGCATGACCTGCGAGTAGCGTTCGATATTCATGTACTCGTTGGTCTCGACCGTGCCAAACTCGGCCACACGACCGACGTCGTTGCGGCCCAGGTCGACCAACATGACGTGCTCAGCGCGCTCCTTCTCGTTGGCGAGCAGCTCTTCGCCAAGCGCGCGATCTTCGTCGGCGGTGCGTCCGCGCGGGCGCGTGCCGGCGATGGGACGCACTTCGATCAGGCTGTCGGTGCGGCGCACCAGCACTTCGGGCGAGCTGCCGACGATGGCGAACTCCCCCATGCGCAGGAAGTACATGTACGGCGACGGATTCGTGACGCGCAATGCGCGATAACCTTCGAACGGCGGCTGCGAGACGTCGGCGCTCATTCGATGCGCGAGCACCACCTGGAAGATGTCGCCGGCGCGGATGTGCTCCTTCGCGGTCTCGACCGCGGCCATGAACTGCTCGCGGCTCACCGTGGACTTGGGCTCGCTCGCCTCACCCCACGACGGTGG
>JAYSRO010000445.1:0-47497 GCA_043720995.1 Candidatus Eiseniibacteriota bacterium | reverse complement strand
CGGGCTTCGCGCACCCGGACAGCGCCAGCAACGTGAACATGCTGAATACGCAACATAGAATTCGGGACGCGTGCGTCATGACTTCCCCCCGGCTGGTGATGGGCCACCGCATGGTGCCGTGCGAGCGGATGCTGGGCACCGACGACATCGCCGCCACGATAGCCCATGCTGAGCCGATCCTCGTCTGCGCTATATTCTAGCCGAGCGCAATAGCAGGTCTGGAACCCACCGATCGCATCGAAGGGAGCAACATGACGGATTCCACGGGGCAGGGGATTGCGACGTTGTTGGAAGAGGCGCTCTCGGAGACGGGGGCGAAGGAGCGGGTCGCGCACCTCGTGTTGAATCCCGAGTGGCCGATCGCGTTGTGCGGCGCCAACGTCAGCGAGCGATTCGGCATGCAGGCTCCGGCGATGGACCGGTGCGTGGATTGCCTCAAGATCGCGGTTGCGCGCGGGCTCGGCCGGCCGGGCTGGAAGCCGCCCGCGTGACGAGCGGCTAGACGAAGGGCGGAACGCGCGCGGGTTCGCCGTTGAACGGGACCTTGTACTTCTCCTCGTTGCGCGTCCCGCCCCACTTGTCTTCGTAGTAGGCCTGGTTGCGCTTGAAGCGCTGCCAGAAGCGGTCGGTCGCCTCGCCCTTCAGGGAGTTCAGGGAGCGGCTGTGCTCGTGTTCGAATCGCGCCGACTCCACCACGACAGGCGTGTAGCCCAGCTGGCTCAGGCGATAACCCATGCAGACGTCTTCCCAGTGGATCGGCCAGAACGCGGGATCGAAGGGGCCGGCCTGCAGAAAGGCGGCCTTCTTCAGCAGGAAGAACGAGAACTGGTCCTTGAAGCCGAAGAACAACGCTTCCGGGGAGGTCTCTGCGGCCGTCACCATTTCACGCAACGTGCCGGGCTCGACGATGACATCGTCGTTCCCGATGATGATGTGGTCGTCGTGCATCGCGAACAGCAGGTTCCAGCACGCCGCCAGGCCGATGTTCGTGGGCATCGTGCCGACCATTACGCCGGGAAAACCCACGAGCATGTCCTGCGCATAGTGCTCGGGGCTCAAGTCGATCACCGTGATGCCGGCCAGTTCGATGTCGCTCTTCAGCGCGGCTTCGACCGCGCGGCGCAGCAGCTTCGGCTGGTTGTAGGTCGGCAGGCAGTAGTGGACGTTCATGCGGCCCTCAAGAACGACGAGTAGGCGTTCCACGTGCCCATGTCGTGATAGTCCTCGATCCGGAACGTGTCGTAGCCGAACTCGCGCATGGCGGCCTCGAAGGCGCGGTCGTACTCGGGGTAGTCGCCTTGCAGCAGTTCCTGATCCTTCCAGAACTCGGCGACCCTGGCACTCCAGTACACACAGCCCCATGCCTGCCAGCGACCCACGCGGTCGTCGGGCTTCGTGAGAATGCCGCCCTCGTGCACGAGGCTGAAGCGATGCGGTTCGTCGGTGGCAAAAGTGCCGAAGGCGATGTGCGAGCCTGCGGGAATCCGGTCGTTGCAGGTCCACTTCGTGTCGGGCAACACCAGCAGCGCTGCTTCATCGAGCGGAATCTCGCGCCGCAGCGCGGCCCACAAGTGCTCGTCCTGTTCCGAGCGCACCGAGAGTTCCACGGAAAAGTTCGAGGCGTGACGCGCCAGGAACTTGGCGTGGGTCGAAGCCTTGTCGGCGTTCGAAATGACGCGCGCGCGGTCGGACCCCAGCGCATGGCCGCGGCGAATCGCTTCGCTCAGCAGGAATTTGGACTCGCCGATCGGCAGCAGCTCTTTATAGATACCGTCGAATCGTTCGGCGCGGCCACCGGCGGGCAGGAGGGTCAGCATGGTCATCCCCAAGTTGAGGCGGGAACGCGTGCGCCATCGTTGTCCTCGCGCAAACGCCCCAATTTCGAGTGGTGCCGCCTACGCAGGGGGTTTCGGCGCAGCCGGCGGCGCGCTTGAGGGCAAAATGCAATGCACAGCCGGGAGCGGGCGGACCGCGGCGTTCCACGCGGCGCACGGGGTGGCGCACCGACCGGTTGTGCGGCTAGCCGCGGGGCTTCACGCGCCACAGTGTGGCGGCGAGTAGCGTGCTCGCGATCGAGCCGCCGATCCACAGCGCGATCGGGCCCGACCAATCGCGGAAGTGACGCGTGCCGTCGGCCAGCACGGTCATGTGGGCATTGAGGAACTGTCCCGAGAGCTTTTCCTGCGCCGCGGCGGCGATGTACGAAATGAAACCGATGAAGCCCATCGCCATGCCGGCGGCGCGCTTCGAGGACACATCGACGGCGAGCAGCCCGCCGAGCACCGCGAGGATCCCGGACAGCGTGAAGCCGTACACGATCATGGCGCCGGTCAACACGTAGGCGTTGCGCGGCCCGAAGAACAACACCACGAGTGCCGCCACTTCGATGATGCCGAACAACAGCGTCGCCGGCGCGCGGCGGCCCTTGAACCACAGGTCGCTGACGAACCCGTAGCTCACGGCGCCGAACAATCCCGAGACGGTGTTGATGCCGATGAACGCCGTCGCCGACAGCAACGAGTAGCCACGCTCTTCCTGCAGGTAGAGGACGCCCCAGCTCTTGACGCCGTAGCGCGTGATGAACATCAAGGCGCTGGCGAGCGCACAGGTCCACACCGCGGGATTGCGGATGACTTCGAGTTGCGCGGCGCGCGTGGAGGCCGCGGTCTCGTGGTGAGGCTCGCCTCGCCACTCGTGCACGTCGGGGAGGCCATAGGCTTGCGGCCGATCGCGCAACACGAACAATGCAGCGATGGCGATGATTGCGCAGGCGATGCCGGGGGCCAGGAATCCCGCGCGCCAGCCGAGATGCGCGACGAGCGTGCCCGTCGCCAAGTAGGTGGTCCCCTCACCGAGCGAATGCGCGGCGCTCCAGATGCCGTACGCGCGCCCGCGCTCGCGCCCGCTGAACCACTGCGTCAGGCTGCGCACACTCGTCGCGGCACCCACGCCCTGGCTGTAGCCATTCATCACCCACAGCGCGCAGGCGGCGATGAACATCGTGTTGAAGCCCATGAGGATGTTCAACACGGCGCTCAAGCCCAACCCCAGCGCCAAGAAGCGCGAGACGCGCACGCGGTCGGCGAGCATGCCGTTCAGGAGTTTGCCGATGGCGTAGGCGCCGAGCAGGCAGGTGCCCAGCGTGCCGAGTTGGTCCGCGTTGTAGATGTGCGCGTCGATCAGCGGCTTCTTGACCACGTCGAGCACGCTGCGCGTCGTGTAGAAGAACGCGTACACGATCGTCAGCCCGGAGAGGACGCGCGTGCGGGTGGAGCGGTACAAGTTGTCCCGCGCTTCGCCCTCGAGGCGAACCGTGGCGTCGGGCAGGGGGCGTAGGAATGCGGGAATGCGCATCAGGTCACCCTGCGTGCGGATCGCGGCGGAGGCAAGTGGCGCTCAGCGCGTGTCCGCAAGCGCCAGCAGGCCAGCACCGGCGACGCCCGAACGTTCGCCGAGAGTGCTCGCGACCAGCTTAAGCTCGCGACGATGTGATGCGAGCGCGTAGTGCTTCACGCCTGCGCGCAACCTTGCGAGCAACGGCTCCCCCACGTTCATCACTCCGCCTCCCATCACCACCACGTCCGGGTTCAAGAGGTTGATCGCAATCGAGAGCGTGAGCGCGAGGCTGTCGGTCATCGCATCGACCATGCGAGTGGCCGCGTCGCCGCCGTTTGCGGCGGCCGCGAACAACTCTGACGCACTGCGTGCCACCAACCCCTCACGCTCCGCCTCGAGGGTGAGCCCGCTGCCCGACATCTGGGGTTCGATACAGTTCGGCACGCCGCAGCGACAATCGACCTCGCCGTGCCCGATGGGCAGGTGCCCGATCTCGCCTGCACCGCCGAAAGCGCCGCGCAGAATTTTCCCGTCCGCGACGATCCCACAGCCAACACCCGTGCCCACGGTGATCATGATCGCGAGTCGCGCACCACGCGCAGCACCACAGCGGTATTCGCCGAACGCGGCGGCGTTCGCATCGTTGTCGACGACAAGCGGGAGTCCCAGCCGCGCGCCCAGGACATCGCGGATGGGAAAGTCACGCCAATGCGGGAGGTGTGCTGTGCTGCCGACCAGAACGCCGCGTTGCGGGTCGATCACGCCGGGCAACCCGAGCCCCACCGCGACGACGGACTCACCCGCGAGTTTGCGCAGGCGGCCGACGACCGCTTCGATCGCAAGCAGCGGCGCCTCCGCGCTCTCCGCGACGCGGCAGGGCTCCTGGATGAAGTGCTCGATCGCGCCGGACTCATCGACGAGGCCCGCGTTCAACGTGGTGCCGCCGAGATCGATGCCGATGGCGCGTCGTGCGGTCATGCGTGGCGCCGTCTCTCGCTCAGTGAGGGCATCGCTACTTCTGCCCCTTCGGCATCGGCGGTAACGCGTGCAGGAACATCCACAATGCCTTCAGCTCGGTATCCGTCATTTTGGCGTACGACTTCCACGGCATCGCCTCGGCAATCGCGCTGCCATCAGGGCGCTTGCCTTCGCGCATCGCACGCATGAAGTGGTCCTCGGTCCAATCCTTGATGCCCGTAGCATCGGGTGTGATGTTCGCCGCGATCGGCATGTTCGGGTCGCCCTCCATCTTGCCGCCCGAGAACTTCGCGTTGTGGCAACCGGAGCAGGTCTGCGCGAGGTGGGACCCAAGTTCGAGCGATACCGTCATCGGCGGCGGCTCCGTGGCGTGCGCCTGCTGGTGATCGATCGTGAACGCCGGGAGTGACTTCGGGTCGCTGGCGATCATGAATGCAAATACCGGCCCCATGCGCACCGCGCCGATATGGCGGTCCACCACGAGCTGGGTGCGAATGTAGGCGGCGACGTCGGAGAGTTCGTGATCGGACAGATTGGTGAACTCACCTGCCGGCATCGACGAGCTCGTCCCCGTGTGGCGGATGCCGTGGCGCACCGCGAGATCCCAGTCGTGCGCGGTGAAGCCATTCGTCACACCGCCCGGGCCGGTGGTCAGGTTGGGCGCAGCCCAGTAGCCCACGACCGGAACGTTGATGATTTCTCCACCCCCAAAATCAGCGGCGTGACACGAATTGCAGCCGAGCCGGCTCTCGACGAGGTGTTGGCCACGCTGCTCGGCGCGCAATTCCGCGGCCGCCGCGAGGTCCACGCCCGCAAGCGGATCCTGCGCGGAAGCACCCGCGGCGATGCGCTCCAGCCGGAGTGCCGCGAGCTCCGCGGAGTCGAGCGGGAAGGGAATCGGGAAGCTGGCGTCGTGCGCTTCCCACTTCATTTCATAGCGCTGCGTGGCCTTCTTGAGCGCGAGCTGCCATGCGACAACGCACACAACCACAGTCACCAGAATCAGGCTGCCGAGCACCTTCAAGAGCTTGATCATGAATACGGTTCCCGTGGCAGCCCCTGAATGAAGCACGCCCTGACCCATGACCCGGGATCACGCATCGCCGCATCCTAAGGGGAACGGTGGCACATTTGCGATGGCAAACGCGTCGTCGCCGCCATCGCGCGGACCGCGAAAATGTCGCAGACCCGCGGGGCGTGGGGCAAGAGCGGAGTGTGGCCGCTCGCCCTACCGGTAGCGCAGCTTGAGCTCCGACCAACTCAAGCGCACAGAGGGCGTTGCACCGGCGGCGAACTTTTGGATGCGGCCGCTACGCTCCGCGACGTAGACCACGCCGTCCGCAGAGCACGCGATGCCCAGCGGATAGTCGCCAAAGTGGCCTTGGCCGGACCCATGGCTGCCGAGGGAGCCGACGAACGTTCCGGCCGATGTCCAAGCACTCACGACGTAGCCTTCTTCTTCCGCAACGATCACCCCGCCATCGGGCGTGAGTGCGAGTTGGAATGGCGTCTGCAGGGCGCCGAACTCCGCCATGTAGTAACCGTCGAGCGAGTATTTGACGATGCGATTCCCGGCGGCCAGCGAAAGATAGAAAACGCCCCTCAGGTCATCGATCGCAATGCCTGTGGGGCCGGAGCCGATCAGCCACGAGCCGAGTGAAACGCCGGCCGTCGTGAACAGCCGCACGGTGCTGCCGTAGATATCCGTGACGAGGACGCGTTGCTGTGCATCGAATGCCACGCCATGGGGGGTCTGGAGAACGCTGTCCCCGATCGTCGCCTGCAGGACACCAGCCGTTGAGTATTTCATCAGGCCCTTGCAAGTCGAGGCGTACACAGAGCCATCCGGTCCCAGCGTGACGGCCCACGTCGCCTTCCCCGTACTCCATTCGCCAATGTAGGTCCCAAGGTCGGCGGAAGCGGTGCCAGCTGCGGCAAGCAACAGGAAGCTGGCGAGCGCGAAGGCTGCGGCCGCCTGCTTTGCGCTTCGCCGTTTCCGCGTTATTCATTGTCGCCGTGGGGCTTGTGCGATTGCGCGATCCCATCACGTCACGCTGGTCCACCCGCCCTTGCCGGTAGGAGGCTCCCGATGATTGCCAGCCGTTCCGTTCGCATTACCGCCTATTCGGGCGTCGCGGTTCTCTCGCTTTCGCTCGCTGCTTTGTGCGCCGTGATGGTACCCGGTGTCGCGGGCGCGGCGTCCGTGAGCTCCGCCACGGCCGCCACGGCCGCGCAGCATCGCTTCGAACAGTTCGTCCGCGGCTACGTCGACGCGGAGTTCGCCTTCGACCCAGGGCGAGCGACCGATCAGGGTGTGCATCTCCACGACGCGAAGCTTCCGGACTGGTCCGCGGCCGCGATTGCGCGGGAGACCCAGCGGATTCGCGCGGCGCTGGTTGAGCTCGGCAAACTCGACCGCATGCGGCTCGGCGCCCGGGCGAGGCTCGACTACGACCTGTTCCAGCGAAAAGTCGAGAGCGACCTGTTCTCGCTGACGGAGGAGCGGCAGTTCGAGCACGATCCGGGCGCTTATAACGTCGGCGGCACGCTCGACAAGCTCATCTCGCAGGAGTTCGCGCCGCCGGAGATTCGGCTCAAGCATCTCGTCGCGCGGCTCGAACAGACACCGCGCTTCCTGGCTCAAGGCCGCGCGAACCTGCAACACCCGCCACGGCTCTTCACTGAATTCGCGATCGAGGACTTCCCCGGCACGATGTCCTACCTCGAGGGCACCGTCCCCCGGGCGTTTGCATCGGTGAAGAACCCCGCGCTCTGGCAGCAGTACAACGTCGCGTTCAAGGCGGCGCAGGCGGCGACCGGCGATTGCGTGAAGTGGATGCAGGACTCGTTGCTCGCGCAGAGCGACGGAACCTTCGTGCTGGGGAGTGAGCGCTACAGCAGGAAGCTGCACTACGAAGAAATGGTCGACACTCCCCTCGACACGCTGCTTGCCATCGGGCTGCGCGAGCTCGGTCGCCTCGAAGCGCGCAGCAAGGTTGTGGCGGGGATGATCGTTCCGGGCGGCAGGGTGGCCGATGCGCTGGCGAAGGTCCGCGTGAACCATCCGCCGAAGGACTCGGTCCTCGCGGTCGCGACGTCGCTGCTCGAGCAGGCGCGCAGTTATTCGATCTCTTCCGGCTTCCTGGCCATGCCCTCCGATGAGCGTTGTACCGTGCGCCCAACCCCTGAATTCGCGGCGAGCCGCTCATTCGCCTCGCTCGACGCACCGGGACCGCTCGAAACGAAGGGCCGGCGCGGCTACTACAACATCTCGCTGCCCTCAGCCGATTGGGATTCCACCAAGACCGAGCAGTACCTCCAGGGATTCAGCCGCGGTCCGCTTTCGTCCGTTTCGCTCCACGAAGCCTATCCGGGCCACTACGCGCACTATCTCTACGGGCGCAACGCCACTTCACTCGCTCGGAAGAGCGCAGGTTGCGGTTCGTTCTCTGAAGGCTGGGGCCTCTACGTCGAGCAGGGCATGCTCGATCAGGGCTACGGGAATCACGATCCTGAATTGGAATTCGGCATGCTCAAGTGGGCGCTGATTCGCGCCTGCCGCTTTCAGGTGGCGCTGCGTGTCCACACCAAGGGCATGGTGCTCGATGAGGCGACGCAGTACTTCGTTGATCACGCGGGCATGGAGAAGGTCAACGCCGAGCGCGAGGCCTATCGCGCCGCGTTCGACCCGACATACCTCATCTACACGCTGGGTGCGCTGCAGCTCCGCAAGCTGCGCGATGACCTGCACGCCGAGCAGGGGGCGGCGTTCAACCTGGGCAAGTTCCACGCGACGATTCTGTCGCAGGGCTCGATCCCCGTCGTGCTGCTGCGGCGGCTGCTGCTGAAGCACGAGGGGGCGTCGCTCTGAGCGCAGGGCCGACTTGCTTCGCGGTCAACGGATCAATGCTCGCGGCGATTCGTGGGCCTGATCCACGAGCAAGATGTCGCTCGGATTCGTGTTATGCAGCCTTTGCCCATGACGTGTTGTCGAGATGCGGGTCGATCATGGCTGCGATTGAGGCGGCGACGCTGCCGCTGGCTGTTTGAAGGCGCTCGTCGGGCAGCACCAGCAGCGTCGTGGCGAGCTGCTCCCAAGCGTAGCCGTTCGCCTTGGCTTCCGCACAGGCCCCGAGTTGCTGCTCGATACGCTGTTCCAAAATCTTCGCGCCGCTCTCGTCCGCCATCGCCACCACGATGATCGTTTCTGGCTGGTCGCCTTCTCCCAGCCGGGGTAGGACGATGTCCATGGCGGGATTGGTGCAAGCCGTGACGGTGTTCCACGCCGCGCCGATGGGATCCGCGTGGGTGTCTACGGCGCCCCCTTCGGCGGGCGGCAAGACCTGAATTCGCAATAGTGCGAGCGAGCGAAACCGAAAATTGTCCGGCGTGAGCACTGGTGCCAGCAGGGTGGCGAGATCAAACAGCGGTACTGTGAAATGGAATCGGCTCCCTCGTCCGGGTTCGCTCTCGACCCAAAGCCGGCCGCCCTGGCGAGTCACCAACTCACGACAAAGGTACAGGCCGAGCCCCAAGCCCTTGCGATTCACTTTGGAGCGCTTGTTGACCTGGTAGAGGCGATCGAAGATGTGCTCTCGGCACTCCACAGAAATTCCGCTACCCGTGTCTTCGACGGTCACTCTCGCAACGCCCGGTTCCTCCGAGTCTACTGCGAGCCGGACGGTAATGCTCCCACCCGTGGGTGTGAACTTGATGCCGTTGTCGACCAAATTGACGATCACTTGCCGTAGGCGGCCGGGATCACCCAAGACGTCTGGAAGTGTAGCGTCGAATATCGTTCGCAGTTCGATACCACTGGCCGCTGCGACTGGGGCCAACGAACCCGCAATCTCGCTGACGATTTCGCGCATCGAGACACGGCGGCGATCCAGCGCCAGCTTGCCGGTGCCGGCTCGAGTCATATCAATCAGGTCGCCAATCATTCGCTGGAGTTGCAGGGCGTTCTTGAGCGTGATGTCAAGGAACTCGCGCTGCCTTTCGTTGACCGGCCCCGCGAGTCCTTCGTGAAGAATGGTTGCGTACTGGTAGATCACCGTGAGCGGGGATCTCAATTCGTGTGACACGTGCGAGACCAACTGGTCCCTCAGCTCCAATTGCTTGTACTGCTCATTCCGCAGGTCGGCCTCGGTCTGGCGTAGCTGTCCGACCGTCCTGTGCAGCGCATCGTGGGCGCGCCGCAGCTCGAACTGGTAAACGACCTGACGGCCGAGCACGCGGAGGGCTTCAAGTTGACCGGGGCTCAGCACGCGCGGGGTCCGGTCGATGACACATAGTGAACCCAGCGCCTCACCCGCAAACGTCACCAGCGGCATTCCAGCGTAGAAGCGAATGTTCGGTTCCCCAAGCACCAGGGCATTGTCGGAGAACCGGGGGTCGCGCGTGGCGTCGGGCACAATGAGCAATTGACTGGAATCAAGGATCGTGTGGGCGCAGAACGCCTGATCGCGAGGGGTCTCGCGAACGTCAAGCCCGATGATCGACTTGAACCATTGCCGTTGCTCATCGACGAGGCTGATCGCGGAGATCGGCGTGCCGCAGATCTGGGAAGCCAGCAAAGTCAGGTCGTCGAAACTCTGTTCCGGCGCGGTATCCAGGACGTGATAGGCGCGCAGAGCGGCCAAGCGTTCCCGCTCATCGGTGGGGAGTGGAGCCCGCATGGAATTGGACTCCGGGGGAGTGTTGCCGGCGCGGCCGCCTGGGCGTCAGCGCAAAGAGGTTGGAAACTAGAGCCATTGGTTCCAGCTCCCTTATCCTCAGGTATCGGCCGAGGAGTGCCGCTTCCCGATAAAAATTCAGCGAGTCGGAGGGGGCTCCGCCTGCGCGTGACCGCACCTGCCGGGCCGCGCGCGCGCGCGAAGTAAACGCCGGGCTCGACTTGCCGTCTCGACGCGTCACGGCCATCCCAGCGCGAAGCGAGCTCGCCCGGCTGGCGCTCGCCCTGGAACAACTGGTGCGCCCAGCGCGGCGATTGGTCCCTCATGGCGCTCAATTGAATATCTCTTCGAAACCTATTCAATTATGCGGCATCCAAAGGGCTCGTCAGTGGAACCTGACCGTCCGCAAGGCCCGCATTTGCCGGCCCGGTTGGTCGTGCGACTACGTTCCCGAAACCCTACAGGAGCAAACGTGGACAAAGCGGGCGCTTCGAATCGATCCCTCATCCTGTTTCTGGTCGCTGCTTCGATTTCATTTCTGTTCTCGGTGGTGCTCTGGTTCTTCGTCAGCAAGGAATCGGGCGTGTTTGTGGGGATCTGGGTGCCCTCCATCTTGTCGCTGGGTGCCCTGGTCAGGAGCCGCCGGTGACTCACGACTTGTTGATCGCTTGCGTCGGTGTCGTCGTATTCGCGATCGCCCTGATCGCCGTGCTCGAGGCCATGCGGGGAACGTTCAACGACCGTTGAGCGGCTGGGGGCGCCCTGCGGTGGCTACGCGGCCGCCCGCCTAAGCCCGACTTCGACACGGGTCATCACCTGACCAACGCGAGCCGGCGCGTGACCGCACCCTCCGGGCCGCGCGCGCGCACGAAGTAGACGCCGGGCTCGAGTTGCCGCCCCGACGCGTCGCGGCCATCCCAGCGAAGCGCGGTCTCGCCGGGCTGGCGCTCGCCCTGGAACAACTGGCTCACGCGACGCCCCGGGAGCTCCAGCACATCGACGTCGAAGCGGCCGCTGCGCGCGTTCGACAGCGCAATGGTGCCCCCTGCGCGGAAGGGGTTGGGTGCGATCGCCAGCGACAAGCCGTTCGCGATCAGCCCCGCATTCGAGGGAACGTCCAGGACCTGCTGATGGAGATCCACGTTGTCCACCTGCATGGAAGACCGGGTGCCGGCGATCGCTGCCGTGTTCGCCTCGAACTGAATCGTCAAGTGATCCGTGTTGGCGGGAGCTAAGAAGGAGCCGCTGTATTTCGTCCAATTGGCGGGGCTGTAGTTGCCGAGCAAGCCCGCGTTACCAATCACGGCACCTACCGCGTTCTGCGCGAAGATCTCCACGAAGAACACTCCACCCGTGGCGGCGCTGACGAGCTTGAGGTCGAAGGAGTAGAACACCGTGCCGGCGGTGGCGCTGCCGAGCGGAGTCGTCTGGGCCATAGTCAGCCCGTTCGCCTGGGCGCGGTTATCGACGAATGCGTAGTGGGTTCCCGGGGCCGACGGGCCATTGTCGGTGGCTTGGATCGTGACTGTGGCGTTCGCGCCCACGCCGCCAATGCCGGCCCAGGGGGCGAGGGCCGCCGTCTCAAAATCGCTGTTGCTGAGGAGGTTTGCTGCAGCGGCCGGGCGGATTCCCGCCGTCAACACGAGGAAGCAAACTGAAACCGCCACCAGCCGGATCGTGGCTTTCATGACGTACCCACCTCCTTCTGGATTTTTCTTCGCCGTCTCCTTGCGAAATCCCGTGGATCGGAAGTGGAAACGTGAGATGAAGTGCGCGTCCCGGAGAGCGGCGGCGGCCAGGCGCGCGACTCAACCATCTCGCGATGGCCCAGTCGCCGGGCGCTGACGGTCAAGCCCCACGCAACGAGCCTAGATTGTACGGCAGCCGAACAAAGTCTGCAATCGTACAAAAATCTCCCTCCCTTGAAGAGGGAGGAGACGCTGTAGCTTGGACCCTGAAGGGAGTCGATCGCGTGAAGCGAGTGTTGCTTCGCATTTTGCCGGTGGTGGACCTCGTGCTATCGCCATTCACCCTGATTGCCGCGCTGTTGCTGGGGCTTGTCCGGCGCGTGGGGGTCCATCGCCTGCCACTGTCGCGAAGCGCGCTGTTCCAGGCAGGGGTGTTTCCTGTCCGCAACCACTACTACGAGCCGCAGTTCGATTTCCGCGATGTTCCTGAGGTGGGGCGCGGCGTGCGCCCGCTCCCCGGCATCGATTGGAATGAGCAGGGGCAGACCGAGGTGCTGCGCGCGCTGACGTTTGGGGCAGAACTCGCCGATCTCGCAGGCCCCGATCCGGGCGACGGCGGCTTCCGGCTGGGTAACTCGAACTTCGAGTCCGGCGATGCCGAGTACTGGTACCAGCTCATCCGTTGGAAGAAGCCGCGGCGCATCTTCGAGATCGGCAGCGGCCACTCGACGCGGTTGGCCATTCGTGCCATCAAGCGCAACCAAATGGATGACCCCGGTTACACCTGCCGGCATGTGTGCGTCGAACCGTACGAAATGCCGTGGCTTGAAGAGAGCGGCGTGGAGGTCGTACGCCAGAAGGTCGAGAGCCTGGGCACCGGGTTCTTCGGGGAGTTGGGTGTCGATGACATCCTGTTCATCGACTCATCCCACGTGATCCGCGCGCAGGGTGACGTGCTGTTCGAATACCTGCAGCTGCTGCCGGTGCTGCGCCCGGGCGTCATCGTGCATGTCCACGACATCTTCTCGCCCGCCGACTATCCGCGCGAATGGATCGTCGACGAGGTCCGCTTCTGGAACGAGCAGTACCTGCTCGAAGCGTTTCTCTCGCACAACGCCCACTGGAAGATCCTCGGAGCACTCGCGTGGCTGACCCGGAACCATCGCGCGGAGCTCCAGCACGTAGCCCCCCACCTGACGCCCGACCGGCTGCCGGGCTCGTTCTACATGCAACGCCTCGACCCCTGAGCCCCCGAATCCACGATAGAAGCGCGAGCGATCCCCGTACTTCCCAGTGTGGGTTTCATTCGTTCGGCACTGCCCGGGCGAGTTCGTGGCCTATCTGTGTTGCAACGCGTGTCCCGTCGTCGCTGTAACTGACGTGGGGGCAATCGGGGGGGGCTTCCCACGCGCGATCAATTCCATTGCCAAGCCTCGGCAGAGGGCAGACTATCAACCCTGCTCCGCAGAACTTGTCCCACCCCTTGGCCCTAAGGAGGACCGCGAGACCACTCGGCTACTAAACACAGTGCGGCATCAGCTGCTCCTGTTGCTCCTTTGATCCCCTTTGCAAGGAGTAGAACATGAAGCGAGTATTGCCCCTGCTCGCGATGGTCGCGTTTGGTGCGCTGCTGGCGTTGTCGCCAGCCGGAGCCCAGACCTGTTCCATCGGCGGCCACAATGAAACGAGCGAGAACTTCGCCACCGGCGGATGGGGGACGATCAACATGTCCCCAGGTACCGTCCCCGGCGCGCCCTTCGCGACCCACTTGGTCATCAGCGAAGTCGCCCCCCGCGGCGCCGGAACCGGTGCCGCCTCCGATTCGAGCGAGTACCTTGAGATCTACAATCCCTCGCCGAACCCCATCTCGCTCAACGGCAAGTACATCAGCGACGACATCGGCTACTACAAAGTCGTCAATGGTCTGTACGCCGTTGCGAACGCCAGCGACTTCAATCTCAAGTTCCCCACCGGACTCACGTTGCTGCCCGGGCGCACGCTGGTGCTGTGCGTGACCAAGGCGGGCTTCTTCGGCAGTGGCGCCTCGGCTGCTGCTGCCCAGATCTTCCTTGAGATGAAGGACTCGAACCAGAACACCACCGACGACATGATCCCCGTCGCGACGGGCAGTTCGTTCCCGGTCACCGGCGGCCTGTTCACGAACCCCTCGGCCACCAATGGCGAGTGGGTCGTGCTGTACTGCTGGGATGGCGCCTCCGACCGTGTGTGCGACGTCGACTACGCCAGCTGGGGCGCGAATAGCGCCTCGAACCCCAAGATGAACAAGACAGGCATCTCGATCGACGGTCCCGATGTCGGCGCTCTGGTCTCCGCTTACAACGCGGATACGGCGCCCGCGTCACAGACAAATCTCGGCAGCGCCACCGCGCTCACCAAGCCGCTCACCTACCAGCGCACGGGTGGGGAAGTCAGCGAAGTGACCTTCGGCGGCAATGGCTGCCTCGGCATCGTGACGCCGACCGTGATCAGCTGGTTGCCGGTGCTGAGTGCCACGGGGGTGCCCGACATCCGCTTCCACGTCCGCTGGACCAACACTGACGACGACGCGATGTCCGGGCCCGTCACCGGGCAGATGAGGGCGCAGGAGTTCGGTGTCTTCCTGCCGGATTTGGGGCTCATCGGCCAAATGAACGTGCCGCCGCTGCAGCCGAACAGCTTCTTCGATGTGTTCATCGAAGTGCCGCTCTCCTCCCTACCGCCGAGTCCGCAGAAGATCGTTCCCGGCGGTGGCGGCCTGAAGCAGATCGCCAACGCAACCTACGGTGGCGGCGCTCAGACGCAGGCGACGTGCCCTCCCGATACGAACTGGGCGGGTAACGTCGACATCCAGTGGTCCGGCACCCCGCAGGGTGGCCAGGTCAACAAGCACTACTCCGACCTGCTGACGTGCGCGGGTGGTGCGCCCTCATTCATTCACTTCCGTCCGAGCAACTGCACCTCGCCGATGCCGTGGACGATCGCGGGTCTGTGCCCGGGATTCACCGCGACGCTCGTCAACGAGGACTTCTCGCCGGCGCCGAATCCGATCCCGGTCGGCTGGTCGGGATGGATCAGCATCCAGGCCGCTGCTGGCGCGGTCGGTACGAGCTGTTGCTTCGGCGTGACGTTCACGTGCGCCGGCGTCTCCAGCACGATCGACATCTGCACCTTCGCGTGCCAGTGCGCTCCGACGCCGGGACCGAACCCGCAACCGAGCACGATTGGTTGGACCAACGTGCCGGGCTCGACGGACATCCGCTTCCATGTGAAGTGGACGAACCCGAGCACCACGCTTGCCACCGCGGCCGCGACAGGCCAGATGATGTCGCAGGCGTTCGGGGTGTTTGCGCCGAACTTCGGGTCTATCGGGCAGCTCAACATTCCCCCGATCCAGCCCAATAGTTTCTTCGACGTGTTCTTCGACGTGCCGCTCACCCAGTTGCCGCCCAGTGCGGCGATCAGCGGCGGACCGTCCTCGAACGTCGTCGCCGGAGGCAAGGGATCGCCAATGTCCACGCTTGCTGGGCCGTGTCCTCCTGACACGAGCTGGGCAGGCAACGTCGACCTGAACTGGACGAGCACGGCGGGCAACGCCCAGGTGAATTATCACTTCGGCGACCTGCAGGTCTGCCCGGGTTCGGGCAACACCTACATCCACGTGCGGGAAGTGAACTGTCCGTCCGGGACACCGTCGTCGTGGTCGATCGCTGGGCTCTGTCCGGGCTTCAGCGCGACACTCGTCAACGAGAACTATTCGGCAGCGCCGAATCCGGTGCCGCCGGGTTGGTCCGGTTGGATCTGCGTCTCGGCCGCGGCGGCGACGCCGGTGCCGGTGACGTGCTGCTTCAGCGTCACGTTCCTGTGCGACAACGTGCCGGGCGTGATCAACGTCTGCGCGACCACGTGCCAGTGTCACACGGCACCGGCTCCGGTGCCGTCTCCGGTGACGTGGACGACGCTTGCGGGCACCAGCACGGTGCAGTTCCACCAGACTTGGAGCAATCCGAACGACGTCGTCTCGGCGCCCGTGAGTGGCCAGATGAGCTCGCAGGAGTTCGGCGTGTTCTTGCCCAACTCCGGCGTGATCGGGCATTTCGATGTACCGGCGATGCAGGCGCACAGCTTCTTCGATGTGTTCCTCGACATGCCGCTGACGGCGCTGCCGCCGAATCCGCCCACGCAGGGTGGCCCAGGCACTGGTGCACCGTGTCCTCCCAACACGCACTGGAACGGCAACGTCGACGTGGTGTGGAACGGACCCGCAGGAGGTGGGCAGGCCAACTACCACATCGGCGACATCACGGTGTGTCCGGGTGGCGGCGCATCGCTCATTCACATCAAGTCGCTGGTGTGCGCGGATCCGGCCGGAATGCCGTGGACGATCACGGGGCTGTGCCCGGGCTTCAGCGCCACGCTGCAGAACGAAGACTACTCGCCGGCGCCGAATCCCGTGCCGTTGGGTTGGACGGGTTGGATCAGCGTGACGGCCGCGGCGGGCACCCCAGTGCCCGACACCTGCTGCTTCAAGGTGACGTTCCTGTGCGACGGCGTGCCCGGCGTGATCGATCTGTGCGCGATCACCTGCCAGTGCGGTCCGACGCCGGTGAACCCGGTGCCGGGAACCGTCGACTGGACGGCAGTGCCCGCGATCGGTGCGGTGCGCTTCCACATCCGTTGGACGAACCCGAGTGCTTCGCAGCCGACCGTGCCGGTTTCGGGAACCATGAACTCGCAGCCGTTCGGCGCGTTCGCCCCGAACTTCGGTTCGATTGGTCAGTTCACCGTGCCCCCGATCCAGCCGTCGAGCTTCTTCGACGTCTTCTTCGAGGTGCCGTTGTCGCAGCTGCCGCCGCAACCGCAGCAGCAGTTCCCCGGTGGTGGGCCGCAACCTGGCTCACCGTGTCCGCCGGATACGAGCTGGTCGGGCAACGTGGACATCAACTGGGCAGGAGCTGGTGGAGTGGGCCAGGTGAATCGCCACTTCACGAGCCTGCTGGTGCGGCCGGGCTTCGGTTCGAGCCACGTGCACACGTTGATCTTCTGCAACAGCACCACGGGCTCGCCGTGGACCATCGCCGGGCTGTGTCCTGGATTCAGCGCAACCTTGCTGAACGAGGACTTCACGCCCGCGCCGAATCCGGTGCCGCCGAACTGGACGGGCTGGATCAGCGTCGCCGCCGCGAACAACATGCCGGGCGGCGTCTCGTGCTGCTTCACCGTCACCTTCACATGTGACGGGGAGCCGGGCGTGATCGACGTCTGCGCCGCCACGTGTCTGTGGCGCAACACGGGCGTGCCGATCAACACGGAAGGATTGGACTTCGGGATCTATGCAACCGCCCCGAACCCGACGAACTCCGGAATGGTGATCAGCTACGCGATGCCGAAGAGTGGTGCGGTGAGGTTGGACATCTACAACCTCAGCGGACAGCGCGTCCGCACGCTGCTCGACGGTCAGGCCGAAGCCGGCCTGAACACGGTTCGCTGGGACGGCCGCGGTTCAAGCAACCGCGCGCTGCCGCCGGGCGCCTACTTCGTCACGCTGCGCGCGGGCGAACGGGTGGCGAACAAGAAGATCGTCGTGTTCCACTAGTCACACGCAGTAAAAGCTAAAAACACGGGAGCCCCGGTGCGGTTGGCCGGGGCTCCCGGTTTTTTGGGGGCGGCGGGGGTGCGTGTGAAGTTCCGTGGGGTGTTTGCGAGACCATGAAAATTCAGCACCTACCGCCGATATTCCATGGGGTCGGTGGGGTCACGACTTTCTTCGATCTCGAGAACCCCGAAGACGTCGCGCGGCTGCGAGAGCCCGAGTTGACCCTGGGGCCATTGCGCGGCTTGGTCGTGCTCGACGAAATCCAACGCCGGCCCGACCTGTTCCCTGTGTTGCGCGTGCTGGCGGACCGGCGACCGCTTCCGGCTCGCTTCCTTGTGCTCGGAAGCGTCTCGCCAGAACTCTTGAAGCAATCAGCCGAGACCCTCGCGGGTCGCATCGGCTATGCGGACATGGCCGGATTCGACTGTGAAGAAATCGACCCATCGCAATGGAAGCGCCTTTGGGTGCGGGGTGGGTTTCCGCTTTCGTTTCTCGCTCGATCTGAGACGGCCAGTTTCGAGTGGCGGCGCGCTCTCGTGCGCGACTTCCTCGCGCGCGCCTTCGGGATTGCTGATACCACCCTGCGCCGCCATCTCGATCACCCCGCGGGAACCTTTGCGCTTCGGGTGCTTCCGCCCTGGCACGAGAATATTGGGAAGCGTCAGGTCAAGGCTTCACGCGTGTACGTTTCGGATTCTGGGATCCTCCATGCACTGATCGGCCTTGGCACCCACGACGCGCTCCTGTCTTACGCGAAGGTCGGCTCGTCGTGGGAGGGGTTCGTGCTCGAGCAGGTCATTCGCCGTCTGCGGGCCCGTCCGGAAGAGTGCTTTTTTTGGCGCACACACACGGGGGCAGGGCTCGACCTGTTGGTGGTGAGAGGCCAGCGCCGGTTGGGGTTCGAGATGAAGCGAACCAGTACTCCGTCCATGAGTCCGTCCATGCGGTCGGCTTCGGCCCGCAACCGGGCGCGGTGCGAGATCCCGACCGTGGTCAGCGAAGCGTTTTGCGAACGACGAGCTTCAGCCCGGACCACGTCTCATCGATGGCGCACACCTTGATGTCCACGAACCCCAGCGGCAGCGCGAGTTCTCGAATGACATTCTCGTCCACCGTGGTCGGCACCTTCGAAGACTTCTTGGGCTACGAGACCCAGACGATCGCTTCGGGCTTGAGCTTCTTGCGGCAGCTCGCCAGGAACTTGGCGAGCTTCGCCCGGTCCGTGACGAACACATGGACGATCTCGGTGGCTGCGTCGACCGTCTTCACGAAGCGGACGCCTTGCGGCAAAGGCTCAACCAATCGAGTGAAATCACTGGGAGCACCCGACAAGTACACGCGGCTCGAATCGCGGTAGCCCAACTTCTTGGAGAGCGGGGTGCCGGAGCATCCGGTTGGGGGCGACATGCTTCAGGGGATCTGCCAGGCATGACTGAACACATAGCCGATGGTAACGACCGCGAGCACGGCCCCCAGGAGGCCGGCGATGAGGATGCCCCCCACGACCCTCTCGCCCGTGGAAGTTCCCGCGTCTGCGTTGTGCACTGCGTTCTCCACGACGAGCCACGAGCGCTCACTCTCGTTTAGCGCGCCGTAGGGCTGAGCCGCGAGCTTGGCGAAGCGTTTGTCGGTGGGCCGCTCGCGGTGCCGGATCCCGGCTTCGGTCACGGTCGACGCTGCCTGCGGCGTATCGAAGCGCGTCTCGTCGCGACGCTGCCTCCGCCAGTCGCGCTGCATCGCGAGCCACGAGAATTCGGAGGTGCTCAATGAGTCCTCGGGCAGCGCGGAAAACGCCACGTAAGAACTGTCAGAGGCCAGCGGGTCTGGTGCCAGTGTCGCCCACGTCGTCCAGGGCTTCGCCTGCGCCACGCCCGCGATCGATGCAAGGGTGAGAGCAGTGGCGGCGAAGAGCACGAGTGCCTGCACGCTTGCCCAGCGACTTCGATTCATCGGTTTTCTCCGATCGTTGCTGCCGTTACGGCACCACTTGCGCGCACACTTGGAGCGCGCGCAAGCAGCTCGAGCTCGAGCAATTCACCGAGCCGGCCAAACCGGAACTCCTCGAGTAGCCGGCGTAGCCTGGGTTCGGTGGACCGAAGATTTGCGTAGTGTGTCAGGCGCGCCTTCCAGTCGAAGGCAGCCCGGGGATGATCCGGATCGAGCTCCCACGGGTGAATATAGAACACCGCAGGCCGCTGTGCGGTTTCGGCAGCCAGCAGGTTGCCGCGGGTCACTGCGAACGGGTAGAGCCTGAAATAGGCGCCGCCTGAGACCGGAATGTTGCGGCCGCAGACGCGTCTCGTGGAGATGGGCCATTCGGCGATGGCGCCATGCGCGGTTTCGATGTTCCGAGGTCGTGGGTCAAATCCGGGGATTCCATAGCGCCAATTGTCGACCGGGAAGATCGAGGAGTCATAGCGGAAGCCAAGCTCCGCGAGAACGTCGAGTGCCCACAGCGATTGCTGCGTGATCGAGAAATACGCGGCCCGGTATGCCAGCACCGGTGCGCCTGTGCACCCGGAGATGGCATCACGCGCACGGCGTGTTTCGTCGCGAAACCGCTCCGGCGTCATGGTGTAGACGAGCTCGTGCGACCAGCCATGACAGCCCACCTCGTGGCCCGCGGCCGCGATGCGATGAATGATCGCGGGATTCGAAAGCGCGAGTGGGCCGAGTACGAAAAACGTCCCGCGGACACCTGCCGTTTCGAGCAGCGCGAGCAACGGCTCCAGCCCGCGTTCGAGTCGGGGCTCCGCCGCGGCGCGCAGAGCGCTGTCGAGCGGTATGCCTTCGAACCACTCTTCGACATCCACGGTGAACGCGTGACGTGGGCGCGAAGGCGCGGCGCCGTGAACCGGCGGATCCGTGACCGCGCCGGAAACGCTGGCGCTGTCGCGCCGGGCGCCCGGGGTACGTGCGAGGCGGAGGGTGAACCACACGAGCACCACGGCGATCGGAATCATCAGGAGAAGCCCCGCCGCGCGATGCCCCGCCGCGAGAAGTACGGCGTCGGCACTACCCAGCGCGCACAGGCCGTACAGCGTCAAGACCGCGCGGCGCTCCGAACAGCCGAGGGCCACGAGGCCGTGCGATGTGTGGTCGCGACCGCCGGTCCAGAACGAGCGGCCTTCGAGACTGCGTCGGATCATCACGTAGGCGGTGTCGTAAATAGGAACGAGCAGCAATAGCACGAGGATGTCGGACGATGCCGCGAAGTGGAACGGGCGTCCGCGGCCGACGTAGGTCGCGAGTCCTGCGATGGTGTAGCCGAGAAACATCGTGCCCACATCGCCGAGGAAGATCGAGGCCGGTTTGAAGTTGAAGACCAGGAATCCCGCCGCCGCACCCGCGATCGCAGCGGCGGCCCGGGCCTGTGCGGGCTGCAGGTGGAGCACGAAGACGAGGCACAGGGAAGCGCCCGCGATGCCCACCAGCCCGGCAGCGAGGCCGTCCATGTTGTCCACGAGGTTGACCGCGTTAGTGATGCCCACGATCCACGCGACGGTGAGCAGCACATCGAGTACCGCGACGCCCGTCCAATCGAGACGCACGCCGGCGAGTGGCAGCAACAGGGCCGCGAGTAACTGGATCGAGAACTTCAGCCAGGGACGGAGGTGCCACAAATCGTCGGCCAACCCCATCACGAGCATGATCATCGCGCCGGCGAGCAGGAACCCCACCGATCCGTGCCATTCGCTATCGAATGCGAGCACGACGGCGAGGGCGAGGCCGACGGCGATGCCACCACCCAATGCGGTAGGGCGCGCATGCCAACGGTCCGCGCGCGGGTTCGCCACGGCCCCCAGCCGCCAGGCTGCCTCTCTCACCAGCGGCGTCAGCGCTGCGGAGACAGCGAATGCGAACAGCCCGGCCACGAGAGCGAGCATCAGGCTGCGGTGCGCGCCCGTTCGAACTCGATCACGCTGCGAAGCATGGCGTCGAGGTCGTGGCGTGGCCGCCATCCCGTTAGGGCGGCAACCTTCGTGGTGTCGGGCACACGGCGTCGCATGTCCTCGAAGCCCACTTCGTACGCGCGCTCATACGGCACGTACTCGATGGGCGAGTCACTATCGGTGAGCAAACGCACGCGGCCGGCGAGTTGCTCCATCGTCACTTCTTCGCTCGAGCCGACATTGAAGACCTGCCCCACGGCCTCGGTCTTGCCCGCAAGTCCGGTGAGGGCATCGCACACATCCTCGACGTGGCAGAAGCAGCGCGACTGTTGGCCGTCGCCGTGGACGGTGAGGGGGCTGCCGTCCAGCGCCTGCCGCACAAAGTTCGGGATCACCATTCCGTAGCGGCCGGTCTGGCGCGGCCCGACGGTGTTGAACAAGCGGACGACGATTCCCGGAAGCGCGCGCTCCTTGCAGTAGGCGAGCGTCAGGAATTCGTCGACCAGCTTGGATGCCGCATAGCTCCAACGCGAACGCGTGCTCGGTCCGAGCAGCAGGTCCGCGTCTTCGCGGAACGGCAGCTCGAGGCTCTTGCCGTAGACTTCCGAAGTCGAGGCCACGATCACCCTGCTGCCGGTGCGCGCCGCGGCTTCGAGGATCGTGCGGGTGCCGAGGATGTTGGTCTCAATCGTGTGCACGGGGCGCTCGACGATCAGGCGCACGCCGACCGCGGCGGCGAGGTGGTAGACGAGGTCTGCGCTCTCCACCAGCGGCGCGGCCGTCTCCATGTGTTCCACGCGCCCGACCGTGCAGCGGAATCCGTCCGCGTGCGCGATTGCCCGAAGGTTCGTGAGCGATCCAGTCGAGAGATCGTCAAGCACGGTGACGGAATCGCCGCGACGCAGATGCGACTCGGCCAGGTGGGAGCCAATAAATCCGGCGCCCCCGGTGATCAGGACTCGCATGCGGGGATCCGTCGAATGAGGAAGTGAGTTGCAGGCCAATTGATGTTACGCCATGTCGGCGGGTGGGGCGACATCGGCAATCGCCCAGCACGCCGGCCATCACGCGTGAGTCAACGCTCGAGCAGTCGTTCTATACGGCGGTCGAGGACGTCCCACGTGAAGCGGCCCTGTACCCACGCGCGCGCGCGTCCCCCAATCGCGCGCGCTCTTCCGGGATCGGCGAGGAGCGCCACGATTGCCTCGACCTGTTGCTCCGTGGAGTCGGCGATCACGATCGCTTCGCCTTCGGGCGCCCCGATGCCTTCGTTCACCACTCGAGTCACCACGGAGGGGAGCCCGGCGGACATCGTCTCGATCACCTTGTTCTGGAGTCCCGTGGCAAAGCGGAGTGGTGCCACCGCGAGGCGCGAGGCGCGCAGCACGGGAGCGAGGTCCTCGATATAACCCTCGACTGAAACGCCGGACAGGTTCGCGAGTGTCGCAAGGGCGCTGTCGTGGGTGCCCACGAGTCTCAGTCGCGCGGCAGGGTGACGCACGCGAACCGCAGGCCATATCTCGCGCGCGAGCAGGATCGCGGCGTCGCGATTGTGGCTGACGGTCATGTTGCCGAGAAACAACACGTCGGACTGCCGGGTGCTCGAGTCGACGAGCCCCGAGGCTCCCCAGCGCGTTTCGATTCCATTGGGCACGACTTCGATGTGGCCACCGGGCGTGCGATCGAGCACCTCGCGGCGGTCGGCCTCGGAAATGATCCAACACTCTTGTGCCTCGCGCGCGACGCGGCTCTCGAGAGCGGCCATGCGGCGGCCCTCTTCCCGCAGGACGGGTCGTGCTGCCCACGGGGCGAACGCGGCTGCCCGGGTGGAACGCATCGACATCGAGTCGTGAAAGTCCGCAACGCGGTGGCGGATCGAAGCGTGCCGGATATAAGGCCACATGCGCAGGAAGGACGCGATTCCCACATCGAACCCGCCGCCCGCCGCGACAGCTCCCGCGATCGCCCGGCGCATCGCCTGCGATTCGAAATACGCAATCTGCAGCGGGCGTGAGCTGGGCAGCGCCGCGCCCATGGCGACCCACGAGGCCCAGGCAGGATGTGGCACGATGACGAAGCGCGCCCCGAATGCGCGCAGCGGCTCGGGCACCGGCTCGATCGGCTGGTCGGTCAGGGCGAAGACCGTGACATCGGCCCGCGCCGCACATGCTCGCAGGACCTGCGTGTTGCGGATGTGGTCGCCACGGTCGAGCGGCCAGGGCACGCGAGTGAAGAACAGGGCGACGCGGGGCCGGGCTGAGCTCAGGCGGGCCATCCTTGGGCACGCGCGCGAGGGGATCGAGACAGAGTCCGCATGGGATTCCGATTCTCGCACGATCCGCGCTTCCGGGACACCGCCTGCGCCTGATCCGTGAGTGCCGCCCGCGCACTATGAATAGTTCGGGTTTGGCGGCCTCACCGGACCAGTGGCTTCACATCAAGCAGTAGCCTTTCGAGCGCGACAGCTCTCGTCTTGGCGGCAAGTGGGTATGAGGCCTTGCCTGCGTGGATAACGTCCAGCGAATCCAGGCGCAGGTCTGCCAGCGCTGATCGCATCGAGGGGGTGACCGAGGGGGCATCCGTGAGTTTCATCTCGAACCCCAGACGGCGCCCCCTGTGCATCACCAGCAAGTCGAGTTCGGCTCCCGTGTGGGTGCGCCAAAAGTAGCACTGTTGGGCGTCCACACCGAGATGCCGGATAACGCACTCGATCGCAAACCCTTCCCATGAGGCACCGACTTTCGGGTGTTGTTCCAGTTGCGAGCGGGTCTCGATTGCCAGTAGTGAGTGAAGTAGGCCGGAGTCGCGCACGTAGATGCGTGGCGACTTCACTTGCCGCTTTCCAAGATTTTCGTGCCAGGGAAGCAACGCCCTTACGACGAAGGTTGCGGAGAGGACGTCCAAGTACCGCCGCACCGTGTGGTCTGAAACGCCGAAGGCACGCGCAAATTCTGCCGAATTCCAAAGTTGTGCGTGGTGATGCGCGAGCATTGCCCAGAAGCGGTGTAGCACTGCCGCGGGCAGTGAAAATCCGAGCTGTGGGAGGTCGCGTTCGAGGAACGTGCGGATGAAATCCCGTCGCCAACCGATGCTTGAGGCCTCGCTGCGCGCGAGAAACGCGCGAGGGAATCCGCCCCGCAGCCACAGCCTGTGGAGGCGATCTGGGCCCGTCTCAGCGAGATCGAAGCCGGCCTGTTCCTGAAATGCGATCCGTCCCGCGAGGGTTTCGGAGGATTGTCTCAGTAGCTCCGGCGAAGCGCTGCCGAGGACGAGGAAACGTGCGGGCGTCCCCCGCCGATCCGCAAGCACTCGAAGCACGGGAAACAATTCCGGCCGTCGCTGGATCTCGTCCAACACAACGAGGCCTCGCAGCGGAGACAGAGTGAGTGTTGGTTCCCGAAGCCTCTCCAGGTCGCGCGGGTCCTCGAGGTCAAAGATGGTCGCGGGCCGGCGCGAGGCTGCGACAAGTTGGTGCGCGAGGGTGGTCTTTCCCGTTTGGCGGGCGCCCAGAATCCCTACCACGGGATGCTCACGCAGCAGCATGGTCAACCGGCGCAAGGATCTGGTCCGCAAAATCATGACTGGGATGTTACCACGAAAATCCGAAGTTCAGTATCGAATTTTCATGGTTCCAAAATCGGCGCGTCAGCGCGGACGCCGCGTTCGATTGGACCGGGTGCGCCAGCCTCAACCCCGGGTCCCTCGTGCCGTGGCGGGCGCTGGTCACTCGGTTGCGGGCATACGGAGGATGTGGTTCTCGCAGTGACTTGGGGCCGCTGGTGCCCCTGCCTCGCTAGTCTGCCGAGCCCGGCGGCGCGATCAACTTCTTGAAGCGCGGCTCCTCCGCCAGCGACGCGAGATCCGGATCGCGCGCCACAGCCACGCGGTCCGTGATCATGCCTGTGCCAAAGGCGCGCTCGAGCAGCACCCGCGCCCGTTCGCGCTCACCGATCAACGCGCGGCAGCACGCGGCGTTGTACCACGTGATGGCAGGGACGGCCCCCGCGTCACCGGAGCGCTCGAAGTGATCCCCAGCGCGGGCGAACTGGTGGGCGCGGTACAGGGCATCGGCCATGATGCGATGGGCATCGCCGTTCGTGGGCGCTTCGGCGATCCATGCTTCGGCGGCCTGCGTGGCGGCGGCGAGGTCGGCAGCGCCATCGAGACGGCGCGCGCGTCGCTCGATGCCATTGTGCTGGCGCGCCGCGAGCCCCTCGGTGGAGAGCTCGAAGCGCAGGAAGTCGAGCGTGCGCCGCACCGTCTCACGCGACAACGCGTCGTCTTCGAAGGCATCGAACGCGTGATGCAGCGAGGGCAGATCGATCCATGTGAGGGGCAAGCCCAATCGCACCGACTGCGCGGACCACGCAGCCATCGAGCGCACGATCGCGGGCATGTCCATGCCGGCGCGCGCCATCAGCACGGGACGCTCGACGTTGATGGCGAGTGTGTCGGTGATGCCGTAGTAGATCACCGCCGCACGAATTGGGTGTGCTGCGTCCATCGCGTAGGGCAAGCCTGCGAACACATGCATCGAGCACGCCCACAGACCCATGCGATCGGGATCGATGCCGTACTCGGCGGCGTGTGACTTCAGGTACGCGAAGAGTGCGTCCGCGTCCGCGGTCACATGGTTCGGCATGGCGTCCGGTAGCACGGCGACGATGCCCTGCGTCGTCGCGAGCCGCGCCCAATCGCGGTAGACGCCCCACGTGCGCTGGGGAGGCGTGAGCTCGCTGCCGGCGTTGAAGAACACCACCACCGGTGAGGGAGTGCCCTTCGCCGCCCGAGGTGGAGTGAAGAGATCGAATCGTAACGTCGTGTCGCCGTGGGCATGGAAGGCGATACCATCGCGGACCACGGCCTTCTCCATCGCCGGGAGCCGAAGTACACAGTGCGTCTCGCGGGGGTCATTGGGGCGCGCGGCCTGGGCGAGCGCGCACGTGGGCAGCAAGATCGAGAACAGCACGGCCAGCCATGCGCGATTCATGTGAACCTCCCTTGAAAGCTACGGTTGCGCGCCGGCGTTCAGCGCGCTATCGGCGGCGCGCCGGGCCACGTCTGCCTGCGCGGTTGGAATCTCAATGTGCAAGCCGCCGCTCAAGTCGAAGGCGGAAGGCATCTCCGCCGCGGGGCGATGGCTCAACGCGCCGTAGGCGCAAAGTGCAGCGACATAGGTGCCGAGCACCGAGGGATGGAAGTCGTCACCCGAATACAGTGGGAAGTTCGGATCCTCCTGCCATGCGAATTTCCAGGCGAGCCCTGCCGGGATGAGAATTCCGGACACGCTCTCCGCCGCGAGTGTGTATGACGTGATGACGTCATCGAGTACTCCAATGCGCGCCTTCTCGGGCCACACCATGTAGATCGCGGTGTGGCCACCGTGCGCAACCGTCCAGCCGTTGATCGTCGCGGTGGAAGCGAGCAGCTCGACCCGGCTCGCGGGCAGCGACGAGGGGCCTTGTTGCAGGACCACAACGTCCCACGTACCCGTCGCGATCGTTGCTTCCGCAGAGCCTGCGGTGATGTGATCGAGCAGGCTGTAGCCATTGACGACGACGGGGCCCGCATCAATCGTGATGGTGTCGCCCGCAGCCCGCGCGAGTGCTGCTACCATGTCCGGCAAGCTGTTGGCGCCCGTCAGGCTGTTGCCGATGAACAGCACACGCAGCAAGTGTGGGTTGTGCACCGGTGGGGGTGGCGGCGGCGGGGGAGGAGGTGGTGGAGGCGGCGTGGGCGTGGTCACCACCTGCTCGGGCTTCGAGCTTGTGGGTAAGACGCAGCCCGACCAGGCGATCGCGAGTACCGCGAGCGAGCTGCTCACGACGGCGAAGCGGCGAAGCATTGAATGTGGGGGCAAGGGTGAACCGCAGCTCTTCTACATTAGAGAAGAGGCTAGGCTGCGCCTGCGCGGGATCCCAGCGCGAAGGTACGGACGCTGCAATTCGGGGGGCTAAGCGGCGGGACGCAGGGGCGAGTGGGTGGGCTTACGTGGGTCCCGCCGGGCAGACCGGGTCAATGACACGAGTCAGCCCGGCGCGCAGTACAGGAGGCGCTTCAACGGTAATTCCGCATGGCAGCGCGAGCCCATTCTGCGGGTCACGCGTCGCCTCGACTTGGAGGCATGACCAAATGTTCCCGATGCAGCACGTGATGAGCGCTTAGCGCCATGAGCCAGAACATGAATCCGCCGGGGTTCGTGCCCCTGCGGAGCTACCGCGAGTACCCCGTCGAAGAAATGGAACAACGCGCCCACGGTTTCGCGGAGGAAATGCAGCGACGGCGCACGGTCCGTGCTTTCAGTGAGCGCCTCATTCCGCGGTCGGTCATCGAGTCATGCCTGAAGGCGGCGGGGACGGCGCCCAGTGGGGCCCACCAGCAGCCATGGCACTTCGTCGTGGTGAGTGATCCGGCGGTCAAGCGCGCGATCCGTGCAGCAGCCGAAGCGGCCGAGGCGGAATTCTATGCCTCAGCCCCCGCAGAGTGGCTTGCCGCCCTTGCTCCTCTCGGTACCGATGCCCACAAACCCTACCTGGAGAGCGCTCCGTACCTGATCGCCGTTTTTGCACAGCGGTATGGGTGGGACCCCGATGGTACCCGGCACCAGCACTACTACGTCTCTGAATCAGTCGGCATCGCGACCGGATTCCTGCTGGCCGCCTTGCATCACGCTGGGCTGGCCACGCTCACGCACACGCCCAATCCGATGGGGTTTCTCAGCAACCTGCTCGACCGTCCACAGAACGAGCGTGCGGTCATGCTCGTGGTTGCGGGGTACCCTGCAACCGACGCGCACGTTCCCGACCTCAAACGGAAGGCCCTCGCGGAGATCGCTACATTTCGTTGAGGCCAGCGGGCCGGAAGGCGGGAGGCGGGGAAGTCGGAGTCCCCGCCCACAAGTCATTTGGGGACAACGGACAGCAGTAGCGAGCCTGGCCATCTCGATCGCCTGACCCAGAAAGTTCTCGGCTCGCCCTTTGGCCGGGCCTATCCTTACGCGCAGACCAACGGCCGATGGAGCGCGTCGCGAAAGGCAATCCACGCCTGCGCGAACCCGCCCTCCTCCGCCAACGCATTCCCCGTGATCGGCCGGGATCCCATCAGGAGAATTCTCCCATGAAGCCGCCGCGCTACCCATCCGACCTGATCGCGCTCGCAGTGCTTGCTGTCGCTCTGGCAACGTCCGTGGTGCCCGGTCCCGCTTTCTCTACCGAAACGAGTAGCGCGTACCACAAGATCAAGTGGGGGGACTTCCTGGGACCTGCCCCTACGGGGACCGAGAGTGCCGAGATCACCACAGGCACCAGCTCGAGTTGGGGGACCGACACTCCCACCGGGAGCGGCACGACGTGGAAGTGCAAGCTCAAGGATGTGAAGGTCACGGCCATCATGGACAAGAAAGCGTCGGGCGTGAAGCCCGGCACCCAAACTGCTGCGCTCCTCGAGCACGAGCAATATCACTTCGACATCAGCGAGTACTGGGCGCGCGAACTGGAGAAGGCATTGAAGGGCGTTGAAGGTGTCGGCGCGACCCCGGCGGCCGCGACCAGCGATGCGATGGCCAAGGCCAACAAGATCGAAGCCGAGATGAAGAAGAAGTGCGACGACATGCAGGAACTGTACGATAGCGAGACCGAGCACGGGACCAACGCAGCGAAACAGGCCGCGTGGTGCACGAAAATCGGCACCCTGCTCAATCCGCCCAAGCCAAAAGATGAAAAGAGCTCGACCAATAACAGCAATTCGAATTTCGATCCGGGCACCAAGCGGTTGGCGCTCGATGGCTTTTTTCTCGGTTCATTCTCCCACCTGAATGTGCCGTTCACTGATCCATTCATGCAGGGTGCCACGCTCCACTTCCCGACGCTTGTCTATTCGGGCAACCAGATGGGGCCCACGCATCCGCTGTTCATGGGCGAAGCGGATACCGCAACCGACTTTTCCATCTGGACCCAGGGCAACCTGATTGCGCTGAGTGGCCACCTGCGGATGCTGATGGGCGATTTCCCGGACACCGCCTACACGGCGTGGATCGAGGAAGTGGTGATCGATCCGCTGGCACAGCAGGCGTCGCCGTTCCTCCAATTCGTTCAGGCGTCACGAGCCACTGGGCAGTCAGTCCTGGGCCTTCGGCTTTCACTGCCGGTGCCGTTGAGCCAGGCCACCAACCAGTGGGTCTTTCCGGCCAACTTGCCCGCCTCAGTCACGGTGGGCACCACGCGGTGCGATCCACCAATCCCGCCCATCCTGCGGCAGCCGGAAGTTCGCACCGCGCCTCCTGGCAGCAATGTCGCGTTCTCCGTGCTCGTGGCTGCGGCCGGCCCGTTCAATTACCAGTGGCGTCGAAATCTCGCACCGCTCTTGAACGGGGGCAATATTTCCGGAGCGGACGACGACACGCTGAGGATCGCGAATATCACTCCGCTGGACGTGGGCAGCTACGATGTGGTTGTGGCCAGTGCCTGTGGAGGAGTGACCAGCGAGTCAGGGAGTCTCACCATCGGCCTGAACGGGGTCGAGGCACAGAGCCCGCTGGGCCTGCGGCTCGCGCTTTCCACTCCACACCCGAATCCCGCGCGCGGCTCAGTGGCATTCGAATTGACGCTGCCGGACGAGGCGGAGGCCACGGTCGAGTTGCTCGACGTGGCCGGTCGCAAATTGCGCACGCAGCGCGTGGGAGGCGCCGGGAGCCACTCCATGGAGTTCGGCGATCTACAGGCGATCCCGCCAGGGCTGTATTTCGTCCGCGCCGCCGCGCGTGCGGGGTCGACCACCGTTCGCGTGGTGTTCGCGAAGTAGGCCCTGCGGATCGCAAAAGGTGGCAGTACGGGAAGCCCACGATCGCGCAGGTTGTGGGCTTCCCGCTGGGCTGCTGCCGCTTTATCGAACCCTGCCCCCATCCACGTCGCGAATGAACCGGATCAGCCCCTCGAAGTAGGTCTTCTGGTCGTCGTACATGCAGAGGTGGCTGCCCTTGTCGCAGTATAGGAAGCGCCCGAGCTTGACCATGCTCGCCATTTTCTTCATCAACTCCGGGTCCATCGTGTCGTACTTCGCGCCGATCATGAGCGTCGGCACGGTGAGCTTCTGAAGATCCGCCATGCGGTCCCAGTGCTCCAGCTTCCCGCTCGCGCCGAGTTCGCTCGGCCCCTGCATGGGGACGTAGACCTTGGGGTTCATGTGCTTGAAGGCGCGCTGCACCGGCTCCGGCCAATCCGCCGCGGGCATCCGGAGGATGTGCTTCTCGTAGTGATTCGGAGTCAGCAGCTCCATGTAACGCGGATTCTGTATGTCGCCCGCCGCTTCCATCTTCTGGATCTCCGCCAGCACCGCAGGATCCATCTGGGGGAAGATCACCTGCTTGGCGTACTCATTATAGAGCGGAATGCTCGCCACCATGTCGGAGACGATGAGCCCCTTCAAGTTCTGCTGGTACTTGAGCGCGTATTCCATCGCAAGCATGCCGCCCCACGAGCCACCCCAGAGATAGAAGTTGTCGGGGCCCAAGTGGAGCGCCTGGCGAACCGTCTCCACTTCTTCGACGAAGCGCGGCAGTTCCCAGAGATCCGGCTCATCGGGCTGGTCGCTGTAGGACGATCCCAGCTGGTCGTAGTAGTAGTACTCAATCCCCGCGCCGGGGAAGTAGCTGTCGAACGCTTCGAGTACCTCGTGGTTGAAGCCGGGACCGCCATGGAGCAGGAGCACCTTGATGCGCGGGTTGTTGCCGATGCGTTTGGTCCAGACGTGGAAGGTGCCCTTTGTGGTCACGATCGGGATCATCTTCACGCCGCCCGACAGGATGTCATCGTGGCCGGAATAGTCGAGGTAGCTCGATGGGATGGCGGGCGCCGTGGCGGCGTGGGCTCGTGGCGCGAAGAGCGTGGTGATCGCCACGAGGACTGCGACGGCCGGGAAACGAAGGAATCGCACGCGAACCTCCCTTAAACAGGTCTTGGATGGATTGGCACCTTTCCGATGCTACCTGCTGCGGAAGGTCGGGTGCTACGCTAGAGGTTGCCACTCACTCGAGGCATGCCCCATGCGCCCCAACGCACTCGCGTTGGTCATCACGGTTGCCCTTGCGACTGCGATCTCACGCTGTGCCTCGGCCGATTGGCCCCTTGAACCCAACGTCAACTTGCCGGTCTGCGCGCTTGCGAACTCGCAGTCTCAGCCGCAGATCGTGCCGGATAGCGCCGGCGGCGCCATCATCGCCTGGTACGACGCCCGCAATGGCGCGCAGGATTTGTTCGCTCAGCGTGTGACTGCCGTGGGTGCGACGGCCTGGGCGGCGGGGGGCGTCCCCGTCTGCGTCGCGAACGGAAATCAAGACGACCTCTCGATGGTGTCCGACGGTTCGGGAGGCGCGGTCCTCGCATGGTCCGACGGGAGAAATATTTCGAACGCGGTGTTTGCACAGCGGATCTCCGGGACAGGTGCCCCCGCCTGGGCCGCCGACGGCGTTGTGTTGTGCAAGACGGACGGCTACCAGCTCGCGACGGCGCTCACGCCCGACGGCGCGGGCGGCGCAATCGCCGCGTGGATGGACGTGCGCAATGGTGTTGGTAACTTCATCTACGCGCAGCGCATTCTTGCCAACGGCGCGAAGGCTTGGACCGCCAACGGCGTCAGGGTCTCGACCGACAACGGTGTCCAGTACGACCCCGCGGTCCTGGGCGACGGCAGCGGTGGGGTGTTCATCGGCTGGAGCGCTTACCGCGACAACAGCAACGACATCTATGTGCAGCACATCTCTGCCGCCGGCGCCGTCACGTGGAACCCGATGGGCATGCCGGTGTGCCGTGCGCCCAACAGTCAGTCGTGGGGGGCCCTCGCGTCCGACGGCTCAGGCGGCATGTTCGTCAGCTGGACGGACTATCGCGGTGGCAACTTCGATGTGTACGCCCAGCACGTCCTGGCATCCGGCGCACCGGATCCGGCGTGGCCCACGAATGGGCTTGGTCTGGCAGTGCTCGCACGGGAACAGAGCGTTGCTTCCATCGTTGCAGACGGTGCCGATGGGGCGATTGTGGTTTGGGCCGACAACCGCGGCAACAACTACGACGTGTACGCGCAGCGTGTCTCCGCCGGGGGCACGACTCAGTGGGCCGCGAACGGGATCCCCGTATGCACATCCCCAGGAGACCAATTGGACATACGCGCATGTCGCGGAAGCACGGGCGACGTGATCGTCTCTTGGACCGAGATGGACCCGAACGACATCCGCGCGCAACGGTTGAACCTCTCGGGTGCGTGCGCCTGGCCCGCCCACGGATCGCCGGTGAGCACCGCGGCGGGCGGGCAGTCCAGTGCGGCGATCTGCCCCGACGGGGCCGGTGGCGTCGTCGCTGCCTGGACCGACACGCGTTCCGATGCCGTCGGCGATATCTATGCGCAACTCGTTCCGGCCAGCGGCATCGTCGACTTCGCGAACGCCCCGTCGATACGATTCGCGGGCGCCGTGACGTGGACGGCCGGCGCTGCGACGCCCCTGCTGCTCTACCTCACGTCGAACTCGACGGTCGATGCGATGCACGGCTATGCGTTCACCAACGCCAGGCACTGGCCCAATGAAGTGGCGGAAGACAGCGTGTTTGTGCCGGTGGGCGGCACGGTGGCTTTGCCCTTCACTCTCGTGGCGCCCGACACTGCGGCGAACGGCACAGTGAGCCTGGCGTTTACGGCGTGGTCCAAGCCCGAGCCGTCCGCGACCGCCAACTTCACGCCCCAAGCGTTCATGTCGCCTATCGGTCTCGGAGTCGCGAACGCCGGGGCGCGGCGGCTCGCGATACGCGCGATCAGAATCGGCGCAACGGGGGCGATCGTGAAGCTCGTGCTGGACGCAATGTCGGCCCAACCGGTGACTATCGACGTATTCGACGTCACGGGTCGCCTGCTCGCACATGCACGTGATTTTCTCAGAGGAGATGGCTTCGCGGTCGAGCCGGGACACCCGCTCGCATCGGGCGTCTATCTCGTGCGAGTCATCCAAGCCGGGTCCAGCGCAACGGCCCGTTTCGTGGTGGCTCGCTAGCGGCCTGACCGTTACCGCGCGATCGAACTTCCACTTCACGCCGCCCGAGAGGACATCGTCGCGACCGGAGTAGTCGAGGTAGCTCGAGGGGACGGTGGGTAGCGGGGCGGTCTGGGCTCGTGGCGCGAAGAGCGCGCTCATGCATCCAACGCCCACTCGCCTTGCCGCATCACAGTTGTACGGGAACCGTCGGCCCTGATCCCATCGATATCCAATTGGTTCGAGCCGATCATGAAGTCATTGTGGATCAAGCTCTTGTTTCCGCCGCAGGCTTTGAATTCTTCTTCGCTCATGTCTTCACCGCCGACGATTGACTCGCGATAAGAGTTGCCGAGCGCGATGTGGCAGGAGGCGTTCTCGTCGAATAGCGTGTTGTAGAACAAAATGCCGCGCTGGCTGATCGGCGAACTGTGTGGCACCAGCGCCACTTCGCCGAGCCGGCATGCATTCTCGTCGGTCGCAATAAGCTTCTCGAGAGTCTGCTGGTTACTCTTCGCCGAAACGTTCACGGCCCTGCCGTCTTTGAAAGTGAGCCGGAACTCCTCAACGAGCGCACCGGAGATGTTCAATGGCATGGTGGCTGAGACCGTTCCGTTGACGCGCTCCGTATGTGGGGTGGTGAACACCTCTTCGGTGGGCAGGTTTGGAATGCCGGTGATGCCGTTCTTGTACTCGGCCTGCGCGCCTTGCCACTTTTGCTTCTCCGGCAGACCGATGGTCAGGTCCGTGCCGGGGGCGGTGTAGTGAAGCGCGGTGAATCGCTGGAGATTCAGGTGGTCGCGGTATCGCTCGAGGTTTGCGCGATGTGTGCTCCACGCTGCAACGGGGTCGGCATCGTAAATGCGACAGCTCAAAAAGATCTCGTTCCACAATTTCGCGATCGCTTCACTCGCCGGGAGGTTCGGGAACACTCGCTTCGCCCATGCGGGCGTTGCGGTTGCCACAACGCACCAGTTGTTGCAGTTCTCGAACCTGCGGAGCGGTTCCACTCTCTTCATCGATGCTTTGCGGTTCGCCGCAATCAATCCGGGATCGATACCTGAGAGCAATTCGGGATCCCCGGAAGTGATCGCCAGCTCAGCATCCATGCGCTCGTAGTACTCTTCGTAGCGGGCCAGAATCCAGTTGGGTACTTCGTCGATCGTTGCTGGATCGGCGTGTTCAAAGCGGATGCGCGTGATGCGCTCGTCGGTGTAGATCGGCTCCACGTAGACCGCTCCGGCCTTGTAGGCGAACTCCGCCACTTTGCGCATCAGCGGCGCGTCGTCGAGATTGCCGCGCAAGAGCAGGCGCTGGCCTTTGCGCAAGTTCAGCCCGATATGCACGATGACGTCGGCATACTTGGACAGCAATTGATCGAATGTGTCTGCAGTCATGCGCGGCTCCTTGTGCGCGGATCATGCGCTGTTGTGTTCGCCCTTTACGGAGCTGGGCCGCCATCGCAGCGGCTGACTCGGATCCACCGGGAACCCCGGTGCGGTTCAGTAGGTGGAATGTGCTTGCCGCCTGTGCGAGGGGCCAGGCGCGACCCTTGTGCATCATATCAACGAAGGGATGTTCCAGTCTCAAGTCCGGGCCCCACGCGGCCGGGTAGCTCAAGCCCGCAGACCCGCCCGCCGATACCCCCATGGGGCACGCTTGAGAAAACGGCGGGTGCCTCCGCGCAATCCACGTCGTCGCCAGGGAGGCGGCATGCGACATCGGCCAGAAGTCACAGACATCGGCTGGGGCATCGCCAAGATGGCGGTTCTCGCTGCGGTGTTGATCACGCTGGCAGGCTTCAGCATGCTTTCGCATGTCTTCAGCAGTTCGCGCGCGGGGCGCATCGCCTGTGTTTCAAACCAGCGTTCGATGCAACAGGCCCTCGTGTACTACCAGATGGAGAAGGGTGCGGAGTGCCCCAATTCCATGGAAGAGCTTCGCGAATTCTACGCGGACCCCCCGAAGAACTTTGGCAAGTGCCCCGCGGACGTCAAGGCGCTCTATACCTACGATCCCAAGACGGGCAAGGTGTGTTGTCCGAACCCGGCACACGGGCTGCTCCTGTGAGCCCGCGCTTCGGCATCACGACGTTGGGGTGGGCATGAGATACCCGCGCTTCGAACTCATCGCGCTCATCGTGGGTTCGCTCTCCGTGCTCTGGGGGGTTGGCCTCACCCTGCGGACCATGCCCGACATCGAGGAGCTGGTCGCCCAGGCACTTCTGCTGGTCGTGCTCGTGGGCGCAGTGCACCGCGGTCGAAGAGGTGGCATCGCCATGGCGATCTTCGCCGTCGTGGCTTACCTCGGCCTGCGTATCCCGATGGTCCTCCATGAGGGCCTCACGCGCGATGTCGTCCTGCTGTTGCTGATGCGGACGGCCACCTACGCCATCATGGGCGTTGGCGGCGGACTCGTGTGCAGTCGCATTCATCAATTCCTCGCGCGATTCGAGAGTACCTCGAATATCGATGGCCCCACGCAGTTGTTCAACGAACACTTCGCCACGACGACCTTGCGCTCGATGGTTACGCAGTACGTGCGCTTCCATAAACCGTTCTCGGTAGTGGTCCTCACGATCCCACGCTTTATGCAGCCGAAGCTCGATCCCGCGACGCTTCGCTCGCTGCGCTCGGTCGCGACCTGCGTGCGGGAGGGTGTGCGCCTCATCGACGACGCGGCCCGGCTCGACGACGGGAGAATCGTGCTCGTGTTGCCCCAGACCGAGAAGTCCGGCGCGCACATCGCGGCGGATCGCATCAGCAAGGGTGTGATCCAGCGGCTGGGAAGCGGGGGTACAGAGTTGCAGGTGCAAGTGCTGGGCGTGGTGGAAGATCTTGACGCGCTCCGCGAACTCTGTGGCGCGACGGCGACAGGAGATGAACGGACGGAGCCGGACTCCAAGAGCGCCTGAGGGTGTGAAGACCGGTAGCGCACGGCTGGCCCATGCACCGCGCCTCCGATACGTTCCCCGCGCGCCGCGTGGCGCCGCAGCGCACCCGCAGCCCTTGGAGCGCCCCATGACCCAACCGCAAAGCGCTATCGTACCGCTGGGCCCTGCCGGCCTCACGCTCTCCCGCACCATCCCCGGCCTCATGCGCCTGTTCGACTGGAAGCTCGACGCCCCAGCGCTGAACCACTGGATTCATGCCTGCCTGGAGATGGGCTGCACCACGTTCGACCACGCCGACATCTATGGCGGGTATGCCATCGAGGCCGCGTTCGGCAAAGCCTTGGCACTGACCCCCGGGCTGCGCGACAAGATCCAGCTGGTCACCAAGTGCGGCATCGGGCTCGTCACGCCGAACCGGCCGGACACGCGCGTGCATCACTACGACACGAGCCGCGCGCATATTCTGGCCTCGGCGGAGCGCTCGCTCCAGAACCTGCGCACGGATCGCATCGACCTGCTGCTCGTGCATCGCCCCGATCCGTTGATGGACGCGGACGAGGTGGCGGACGCGATGATCGAACTGCGGCGATCCGGCAAGGTGCTTCACTGCGGCGTCTCGAACTTCCTGCCGTTCCAGCTCGAGCTATTGCAGTCTCGGCTCGACTTTCCTCTGCTGACGAACCAGATCGAATTCTCGGTGGCGCACATGCAACCGATCCACGACGGCACGCTGGACCAGGCGCAGCGCCTGCGCATGCCGCCGATGATCTGGGGGCCGCTCGGCGGCGGCCGGATCTTCGCGAGCACGGACGAGCGGGGCACCCGGCTGCTTCAAATATTGGAGAAGATCGGCGGCCAGATCGGCGCGACCCTGGATCAAGTGGCGCTGGCGTGGATCCTGATGCACCCCGCGCGCCCGCTGCCCGTGCTGGGCACCGGCCGCTTGGAGCGCATCAGTGCGGCGGTGGCCGCCGAGGCCATCCAACTCGATCGCCAAAGCTGGTTTGAAATCTGGGAGGCCTCCGTCGGGCACGAGGTTCCGTAGGCGCTGGGGCGTACGTCGCGAGCGGAGCTCCGCTAGACTCCCGCTGCCCATGCGGTCCGCTCGCCGCACCAAGTCCAGTGCATCACGCACCCCGCCCGAACCTGCGAGGCTCCGATGTCGAAGATGAAGATGCAGAACGTCAAGAACGTCGTGCTGATCGCGCACGATAGCCGCAAGAAGGACCTGCTCGAGTGGGTGATGTACAACCTGCCCGTGCTCAAGGAGCACAAACTGTTCGCCACAGGCACCACCGGCACGTTGATCGCACAGCACACCGGGCTCGACGTCACGCGTTTCAAGAGCGGGCCGCTCGGCGGTGACCAGCAGGTCGGGGCGAAGATCAGTGACGGCGACCTGGATATCCTGATCTTCTTCTGGGACCCGCTCGAGCCGCAGCCGCATGACCCTGACGTGAAGGCCTTGCTCCGTATCGCCGTGCTCTACAACATTCCGAGCGCCTGCAATCGCGCGACGGCGGACTTCCTCGTGGCGTCGCCCCTGTTCCACGGCGAGTACGAGCGCAAGCTCGAAGACTTCTCGCTGACGCGCGAGCCGTTCCTCCGCGCGTTCGAGCCGCCAGCGTGAGATCTCGATTCCAGTAAGGGGCTGCCTGCAAAAACGATCGCGTTCCCCGGTGAGGGCTGACCAAGGCCACGGAGGTGAAAAGGTGGTCGACGCGATGACGCGCGCCATCTCGCGCCTTCCTTGCCGCGGGCAAGCGGGAGTAGCATACGGCCCTGACAAGGGGGGCCAAGGTCGCGGACCGTCTCAATCGTCCCAGACCCCGACCAGACGTATCGCCTTGGAACCTGGGCAGAAGGGGGGGGCCGTGGTCGCCGACGAAGCCCGTCGACTCAAAGCCTTGACCAAGTACCGCATCCTCGACACGGATCCCGAGCAGGCATTCGATGACCTGACGCTGCTGGCCTCGCAGATCTGCGGCACACCGATCGCCCTGATCAGCCTGGTCGACGAGAACCGCCAGTGGTTCAAGTCGCGCGTCGGCCTGAAGGTCAATGAGACCGCACGCAACGTTTCATTCTGTGCCCACGCGATCCAGCAGCCAGGTCTCTTCATCGTGCCCGACACGTTGAACGACACGCGCTTCCATGAGAACGCGCTCGTGCTCCAGGACCCGCACATCCGCTTCTATGCGGGTGCTCCCCTCTTGACCCGCGAAGGGGATGCACTCGGCACGCTTTGCGTCATCGATCGCCAGCCTCGCACGCTCGCCCAGGACCAGAAGGAAGCGCTCGAAGCGCTGCGGCGCCAGGTGGAAGCTCAACTCGAGTTGCGACGCAATCTCGCGGAGTTGAGCCTCGCGCTCGAGGGCATCGAGAGGCTCGGCGCCCTGGTTCCCTACTGTTCCACCTGCGAACTCAACATCATCATTCACGCAGATCCGACGAACATCGTGAAAGTGAGCAGAGGCGTTAGCGAGTTGCTCGAGCGTAAGCAGTGGTCCGACGATGAGGTGGTGAAAGTCGAACTGGCGCTGAGTGAGGCGCTCTCAAATGCGATTCGTCACGGATGCAAGAACGATCCGAGCAAGCAACTGCAATGCTGTGTCACGTTCGACGCTACCGGGGAAATAGTGATCGTTGTTCGTGATCCGGGAGCGGGCTTCGACGCGACGGCCGTAGCTGACCCGCTCGATAGCGCCAACCTCGCGAAGCCGGGTGGGCGCGGTGTGTTCCTGATCAACCAACTTATGGACACGGTTGAGTACTCGGAAGAGGGGAGCCAAGTGCTGATGCGGAAACGACAGGCGACGGGGGGCTCCCCCGATGGCGCCGGTGCAGGGGATGGATAGGAACGCTCATTCCCGGAAGCGCCGCTCGCCCGTCCCGCGACCTGACCCAGGAGTATTCGTCGGTCCCTGGAATCACTCCCCGGTCTTCCGCAGTTTTTCGCGCAGTTCGCGCCGCCAGTTGTGTACCACGATCGCCCTACGCTCATTACCCTCGTGGCGCAGCATCAGGAAGTGCGTGCCGTCGGGCGCGACGTCGTAAGACTGATGCGACGGATCGCTCGGGTCCGTGTCGCGCAGTACGAGCTTGCGCGCGCCAACCGACAGCACGGCGCCGCTCGTCACGGTCGCGACGGTGATGCCCTCGGACGCACGGTAGTACAGCATGCGTCCCTTGCGATCCCACATGGGTTCGCCGCCGCCGTTGTCGCTGACCTGCACGCGCGCGCCCTCGCCCGGGAACGGCCGCACGAAGACCTCGTTGCGCCCGCTCACGTCCGATTGGTACGCGAGCCAATGACCATCGGGCGACAGCCTCGGCATCATCTCCGAAGACGGGCCCGTCGCCATCGGCTGGAGCTTGCGGTCGCCCTTGAGGTCGACTGCGAAGATATCGCGCGGATACGGCGGGGTCGGGTCGGTGCGCAACACGAGCCAGCGCTGGTCGGGCGAGAGGACCGCCTCATTCACGGCCGCATCGGCCACGTAGAGCGTCTCGGCTTGCTGGCTGCCGTCCGCAGGCGCCCAAAGGATCGGGGTGCGTCCGGTGCTGAATCCCTTCGTGCTGATCGTTCCGCCCGTGATGGCCTTGTAGAGAATGCGCTTGCCGTCCGGTGACCACTCCGGTGCGCGATTGATACCGGCCGTCGTCTGTCGCGTGAACGTGTTGCTCGCGCGGTCGAGCACCCAGATGTCCCAGCCGCCGTCGGCTTGGATGGACACGGCGATCCGTCGTCCGTCGGGTGAGAGACGTGGCGTCTCGTAGTTGGCGGGCTCACTGCGCAATGCCACTTCGGTTCCGCCACCGGTGAGCACCCTCCGCGACATGCTGGCGCTCGGCAGGTAGGCGAGTGTCCCGCTGCGCGAGAGGCCGACCCCATCCACGTTGCTTTCGAGCAGGACCGGTTCGCCGCGAACATGCAGCGTTTTGGCGTCGAAGCCAATGGCCGTCACATCGCCCTTCTCATCCAGGTAGACGAGTCGATTGTCGATCACACCCAGCGGTGCGCGCGCACCCGCAAGCCCGATGCCGGTGACCTGTTTCGTCCGGAGCGAGATGGCCACTATCGTCGCCTTCGGCGCGTGTTGGCCGCTGCGCACCAGCACCGTCTTGCCGTCGGGCAGCAGCGCCAGGTCCGAAGCGCCATCCACCGCGGTGGTGTCGCCGAGGGGCGTCGCGGGGCCACCGCCGGCGGGCGCCGCGAACAGGCCGTTCTCGGTGCCGATCAAGATGGTGCCATCGCCTGCCCAGGCGAGTCCGGAGATCCGGCGTTTGCCGAGGGGCGTGATCCCGCGACTCGGTCCGCCATCCGCGGAGATGCGTCGCACGTCGAAACCGTCGGAATACACCAGTTCGCTTCCGTCGGGCGAGAACGCAAGATTCTTGAGCGACCCGCTGGCGACTTGGATGCCCACGCCGACTTCGCTCATCCGCTGGACGACGGTGCGATACCCCGAGACGCCAGCCATGACAAACGCAAGCTTGTCACCCTGCGGTGAAACCACGATGGGATAACCGCCCACGACGATCGCCTCGCCAGGGGGCGTTTCGATGTGTGTCCGCACGACCGGCGTCTCGGGCTCGGCGGGTGCATGCTTGCGCACCCAGAGGAATGCGGTGAGTGCAACAACAGCGGCGACCCACGCGGCGGCTTCGCGTAACCCGCTTGCGCGGCGCGCTGTGGGCGCGTTCGCACCTGAAGCCGCGGACAGATCTCGCGACAACGTGCCTGCATCGCCATGACCTTGCGAGAACTCGGCCACCGACTCGAGCGCGAACGCCAGATCGCCCGCGCTCTCGAAGCGCTCGTCGCGAGACTTGGCGAGGCAGCGGCGCACGATGCGCTCGAGCGCAGGCGGCGTGACGGGCTGGAGCGTGCTCATGGGCGCCGGCTCGGTCTTCATGACCGCGGCGATCAGCGAGGCCTGGCTTTCGGCTTCGAACGCGCGGCGGCCGGTTGCCATCTCGTACAGCACGCAGCCCAACGCCCAGATGTCGCTGCGCGTGTCCACCTCCTTGCCCTCCAACTGCTCAGGCGCCATGTACTGGAACGTGCCGACGATCGTGCCCTCGGCCGTGAGTGGCGCAGCGATCGTGGGCGATTGGGTCATCGCCGCCGTCAGGGCGCTCGCACCCGCGGGTCCTGTCAGCCCCGTCGCCCGCGCCAGACCGAAGTCCATCAGCTTGGCCCCGGACCGGGTGAGCATGACGTTCCCAGGCTTCAAGTCCCGGTGGATCACGCCGGCGCGATGCGCTCGGTCGAGCGCCTCGGCGATCTGCGCGCCGAGCCGGAGCACGTCGGCGGGAGGGAGCGCTCCCTTCGCCAGCCGTTTTGCCAGCGTCTCGCCCTCGACCAATTCCATCACCAGGTAGTCGGTTTCACCCTCGCAGCCGACGTCGAACAGCGTGCAGATCCTCGGGTGATTGAGGCTCGAGATGGTCTTCGCCTCGCGCTCGAAGCGCGCGCGCACCTCGGGGTTGGCGGAGAGATGCTGGGGTAGCACCTTGATCGCCACGTCACGGCCAAGCCGCGTGTCCTTGGCGCGGAACACCTCACCCATGCCGCCTGCGCCTAGCGGGGCCAAGATTTCGTAGGGGCCGAGGCGAGTTCCCGGGGTGAGTCGCATCGCGGGAATCCACATCATGTCGCGAGGCCTGCCGAAGCAGTGCGACACGACCGCGACCACCGCTTCGAGCCGGAACTTCGAGACAGTTCACGATCGCTGCCGTGTCACCGCAGTGGCCGATCCGGCGGGGGTCGCCATCCGCATGCCGATCACGTTATTGCAATCGGGCGCCGCCACGGGTCGAACATCTGGCGCGCGCATCGACCGGGCCGCGCTCAAGGTGGTCGATGATGCGGCGTATCACCGCTAGCTCGGTGATGAACCGTGTTGTGCGTTGCGACGCGCGCGGCGGCGCGGGATGCGGTGAGCGCATCGTTGCCGGCCGCGCAGGACGTCCATTCCGGAGCCTGAACATGCAGCGATGGCCAGTACGTCTGGCTGCGGGCGTCGGCAGCGTTGCCGCGCTCTCGCGGGGCGACATGATTGCGCTGGCGGCATATCTCTCGACGCTGACCCCGTAGCGCCGCCTGCGAGCAAGCAGCGCGGGCCAATCCGCCGCCGGCTCTGACGACACACCTCGCCCATGCGCGGGGCCTAGCCGGACGACACCCTCACCCTGTAGATTCTCCGCACCATGACCCTCAATCCCGGTACCCGACTCGGTCCCTACGAAGTCTCGACTCCGCTTGGCGCTGGCGGTATGGGCGAAGTGTATCGCGCCCGTGACACGCGGTTGGGGCGCGATGTCGCCATCAAGGTGCTGCCGGTCCATCTGTCCGACAACCCGGAAGTGCGCGCGCGCTTCGAGCGCGAGGCCAAGACGATCTCGTCGCTCAACCACCCGAACATCTGCATGCTGTTCGACGTGGGGCGCGAAGGGGAAGTCGACTTCATCGTGATGGAGTTGATCGAGGGCGGCACACTGGCCGAGCGCCTGCAGCGCGGGCCGCTGCCGGCGGCGGAACTGTTGCGCTACGCCACGCAGATCGCCGACGCGCTCGACCGCGCGCATCGCGCGGGCGTGGTGCACCGCGACCTGAAGCCGGGCAATGTCATGCTCACCAAGAATGGCGCCAAGCTCATGGACTTTGGGCTGTCTCGCGTCGCGGCCCCCGGGGGCGCTGCCGGGGGCAGCATCACCATGGCGGGACTGTCGCAGTCGCCGACCGTGGCGCCCGCGTTGACGACCGAGGGCTCCCTGCTCGGCACGTTCCAGTACATGGCGCCCGAGCAACTCGAGGGCAAGGAAGCCGACGTGCGCAGCGACATCTGGGCGTTCGGCTGTGTCCTGTACGAAATGGCCACGGGCCGCCGCGCGTTCGAAGGCCGCAGCCAGGCGTCACTGATCGCGGCGATCCTCGAGCGCGAACCGGCGCCGGTGGGCGAAGCACCCTCGGGTGCCTCGGGCGCGAGTACGCTCGGCGGTCCGCCTGCGGGTATCGACCGGCTGATCCGCAACTGCCTCGCCAAGGATCCGGAAGAGCGCATCCAGACCGCGCACGACATCCGCCTGCACCTGCAGGGCATCGCCGAGGGGGCGGGGCTGTCGAGCACGAGCGTGATGCAATCGCAGGTGGCGGCGGCCGTCGCGGCATCGCACGCGCGCGGCGGCAACACCAAGCTCGCCTGGGGCGTCGCGGCTCTCGCCGGCGTGCTGGCAGTGGGCGCGATCGCCTGGGCGATGCTGCGCCCGAGCGAACCGCCGATCGCGGCGCGGTTCCGGCTCACGCCCATTCCGGAAGCTTTCCAGATGTTCTGGCCCCGCGTCTCACCGAACGGCAAGTTCCTGCTGGTCGAGGCCGTCGATTCCACGAACGTCACCACCGCGTATGTGCGGCCCATGAACCAGATCGACATGCACCCCATCCCGGGCACCGAACGTACGGCGCGGGTGTACTGGTCTCCCGACGGAAACGAAGTGGCGTTCGTCAAGGAGCAGAAGCTCCAGCGTGTCGTGATCGCGGGCGGCTCGCCGGTGACGGTGTGCGCGGCAGCGGGCAGCGACCTGAGTTGGGGCTCGAAGGGTTTCATCCTGATGGACGGCAAGTTCACCGATTCGCTGCTGGTGGTCCCTGCTGGCGGCGGCGAGCTCAAGCCTGCCTCGCGCATCGACCGCGCCAAGGGTGAAATCGGCAGCGCCTGGCCGTGCTTCCTGCCGGACGGCGAGCACTTCCTGTTCATCGGCAACACGCAGAACGGCGGCAACTCCAACATCCGCCTCGGCAAGCTGGGCTCGCTCGACTCCAAAGTGATCGGTCACTCCGATGGCCGCGTGGAATACGGTCCCGGCGGCTGGGTTCTGTTCGTGCGCGGCACCTCGCTGCTGGCGCAGAAGCTGGATCTGGGCGCTGCCAAATTGACGGGCGAGCCCGTCACGCTCGCCGACCAGATCCGCATCGGCGGGGCGCAGGGACACTTCTCGGTCTCGAACAACGGCATCCTCGCATTCTCGCGCCAGACCGATGACTTTGTGGCACCGATCCTCGAAACCGACCGCACCGGCAAGCCCACGGGGCAGACGATCGCCTCGGGCACCATCGCTGATCCTCGCGTCGCCCCCGATGGTTCCAGGGTGTTGTTCCAGCGCTCGCGCATTTCGTTGCGCAGCGGCGGCGACATTTACATCCGCGATCTCGCTCGCGGCACCGAGGCGCGCTTGACGTTCACAGAGGATCGCGCGATCACTCCGGTGTGGTCGCCCGATGGCAGCCGCTTTGCGTACGTGATCCGCTACGCCGACGGCCACAGCATCGTTCGTATCGGTGCTGTCGACGGATTGGGCCTTGCGGATTCCATACCCTTGCCGGCGGGGCCGCCGGTCTCGCTCAGGAATTGGATGGCGGATGGCCGACTGGTCGCCTTCTCCCTGGGCGGCAGCAACTTCGCCATTCCCACGGCGGCGGGGGACCGCATCCCGCAGGCGCTGGTCGATAGCACGCTCAAGATCTTCCAGGGCACGGTCTCACCCGACGGCCGCTGGATGGCCGGAGTGGTCGGGGTGGAACCCTCGTACCAGATTGTGGTCGTCAGCCTGACGGGTGTGCCCGGCCGCTGGCAGGTTTCGAGCAAGCCCGGAATCTGGCCGCGCTGGAGCAAGAACGGCAAGGAACTCCTGTACGAATCATGGGCGCGGCCCAGCATCATGGCGGTGGATATCGACACGCAGGCGGGCTTCCGCGCCGGCACGCCCCAGGAACTGTTCATCCTGCCCGTCAAATCCATCACCCACGAAGTCGCCAGCTGGGATGTCGATGCGACGGGCGAGAAATTCTATGTCCTTTCCACGCCGCCGCGCTCGAGTAGCGCCGGGATCGTCGAACTGGACACGCGCTTCAGTGAGCTGGTGAACCGGAAGTAGCAGGGCGGGCGAGGAAAAGATCCGGGAGCTGCAGCAGCGCAACGGCGAGCTGGTCCAAAGTGTCCTCGGGGGCGATGGACAGGAACTCTCATTCCCGAGAACGTCACTCGCCCGTGCGAATCCCCGCGAGTGCTGGGAACGCGCTCTCGCGCCTAGTGGAGGATTGCCACGGGCCTGCTCACCGACGCACCGGCCGAGTCGACCCGTAGCAGGTAGATACCCGGTGACACAGGTGCGCCGTCGGCTCCGTGACCGTCCCAAACCACGGTGTGCCGGCCGGCCTGCCGAGGCCTGTCGAGGAGACTCGCGACGGTGCGGCCATGCAGATCGAACACCGTCACGCGAGCCGCTGAGGGTCGCCCCTGCGCGAAGACGAGCGTTACCGCTCCGGCAGACGGATTGGGGCCCGCGCTGACGATCCGCAACGGTTCGCCGGCGTCGGTAGGCGATGCGGGTGCTGCGAGGGCTGCGGCGGGACGCAGGACCACCACGGACCGAGCGGGTAGTTCGAGGGCCGCCGACTGGGGGAATCCGTCCGCGGGCACCGCGGTGGGCACGATCATTCCCGGGTTCGTGAGCCCGTTGCCGCCGTAGAGCAGGTCCTGGCTGTTGAGCGCCTCGCGCCAACCCGCACTCGACGGCAGCCCGAGGCGAAGCGCGTGCTGGTCGGCGGCGCCGAAATTTGCGATGACCACGGTGTGGCCCCCCGTGCCGTCCGCGCGCTTGAAGGCGATCACGTTGTGGGTCTCATCGAGGTGGAACACTTGGTGCGGGACGCCAGCGCGCAGCATGCCGTCGTTGCGCCGCAGCGCGATCAGGTCGCGCATGTACTGGTAGAACGGCGCGTAGGTTGTTTGCTTCGACCAGTCGATTCGATAGGTCGCGCTGCTGCTGCCGAATGGCGTGTCCTCGAGCCATTCCGAGCCCATCAACATCGCCGGGATGCCGGGCGACAGCATCGTCATTCCTTGCCCGAGTCTCAGCATCGCCTGGGCGGCAGGGTCGTCGTGAGGCGCGCTCGGATCGAGCTGCGTCACCATTCGCCCGTTGGTCCACACCTCGTCGTGCAGTTCGAGGAAGTTCAGCCCCTTCTGGCCGTAGTCGTACGCCCCGTCGCCCGCGAGTGCGGCGGCGACACTCGCCATCGAGGGATCGGCGGCAAGCATCGCTTGCCGGAGCTGGGACCCGAACGCGAAATGGTATTGGGCGTCGAACCCGCCACCGCCGCTCGAACTCGGATCCGTGAGCGCGGGAATAGGGCTGGACTCGGCGAGGACGAACTTATCCTTCCAGCGGCGATCCACGTCGTCGTTGAGTCGACGGGCAAGCGACCAACCCTGAGCCTGCGAATTGACCAACTCCCGGGCCGCGTCCATGCGGAAGCCATCCGCGCGGTATTCGTCGAGCCACATGTAGGCGCTGTGAATGAAAAGGTCCTGGACCTCCGCGCGATTGAAGTCCGCCTGCGGACCCCATGGTGTCTGCGCTGCCGGAGTAGCGAAGTAGATTTGGGTGCCATCGTAGTTCTGGAGTAGGTCGCAGGCGAAATGATTCCAGACCAGATCGAGGAGCACGGCGATGCCGTGCTGGTGGAACGTGTCGATCATGGCCTTCAGCTGGTCGGGTGTGCCGTAACGCGCGTCCACGGCCCAGACGGTCATGGGCGTGTAGCCGGCGTACACGTTGTCGCACCACTGGATCACTGGATTCAGCATCACGGCATTGACGCCGAGCTCCGCCAGGTGGCCGGCCCGTGCCGCCACGTCGACGAAGCGCGACGGGAAAGGCGCGGTGCCAAAGGGATCGTTGCGCCCGGCAAACGTGTCAACGTTCAACTGGTAGATCACGAGGTCCTGCGGTGCAGGCGTCTGGAAGTCCAGGGCCTGCCACGCGTAGCCGTCCGGATTCTCGATGACTCCGTTCATGAATTCGACGGGATTGACGGCGCGGGCGCGCGCGTCGGTCTGCCACAGGCTGCCGTTGAAGAAGTACTTGTACTGCTGGCCGGCGATGGCGTTCGGATTCCAGATCACGTAATCGTTGCCGAGACGCGTCATCGGAGCCGAGAGATCCCAAGCGTTGAACTGGCCCCGCAGCGTGGCGCTCGAGGCATTGGGCGCCCAAACCCGGAACACCGCCCCGCTCGGGTGCACCGGTGTGGCGCCCAGCGGCGCGTGCGAGAGCGATGTGAAGTCCAGCGCGAAGCCGCCGTCGACCGGAGGTGTGTCCGTGATGCCGCCCGTGCTCAGGTAGGCGAGCACGGCCCCGTCGTGGACTTCGATGTAATAGGAAGGGTAGCCCGAGACGGTCACCGGTATCGATGCAGACCAAATATCATATGGACCGCTACGTTCGAGAATCGCGGCGTCGATCGCACTCGTGCCGCCGTCGCTGAGCCAAAAGCGAACCGATGTGAGGTCGCCATGGAGCGCGCGAACATGGGCCTCGAAGCTTTCGCCGGCCATCGGGCAGATGGGCATGCGGTCCA
>JAYSRO010000444.1:0-4513 GCA_043720995.1 Candidatus Eiseniibacteriota bacterium | reverse complement strand
GCGTCGATCGCTGCGAAGAAGTTTGACGGTGAGCAGATGGGCATTCCGGTGCTCAAGTACGAAGACTGTCTGGAGGCGAAGGTGCCGATCGGGCTGGGGCCCCTGCACACGCAGTTCGACGACAAGGGCTACGCCTACACCTCGCTGTTCCTCGACTCGCAGATCGCCAAGTGGAAGGTCGGGCCGCCGTGGAACGTCGTGGACAAGATCGACTGCTATTACTCGATCGGCCACTTGATGGCGTCCGAAGGCGATACACGCCACCCGACGGGTGAGTACGTCGTGGCGATGGACAAGATCGCCAAGGACCGCTACCTGCCGGTGGGGCCTTCCCACCCCGAGGCATCGCAGCTCTATGACCTGCGCGGTCCGAAGATGGAACTGCTCGCCGACTTCCCGACCTACCCCGAGCCCCACTACGCGCAGATGATCCGGGCCGAGAAGCTTCATCCGCTCAAGATCTACCCGCTCGAGCAGAGCACGAACCCGTATGTCATCAAGCAAGCGGGCGAGGCGCGCGTCGAACGGCACGGCAAGCGGGTCGATGCCTACACCCTGGCGGTCCGCACGCACTTCACGCCGGACGTGTTCCGCGTCCAGCAGGGCGACACAGTGTACTTCCACGTCACCAACGTCGAGCAGGACCAGGACATCACGCACGGCTTCGGCATTCTGTGGTCGAGCAAGGACATGCAGGTTGATCCGGGCGAGACCAAGACGATCCGCTGGGTCGCCGAGAAGGCCGGCATCAATCCGTTCTACTGCTCGAACTTCTGCAGCGCGTTGCACCAGGAGATGCAGGGCTACATCCAGGTGATGCCTCCGGGCACGCCGATCGCCGCCATCCAGCGGCCGGATCCCAAGCAGGTCGCCGAGATCGCCGCCCTGATGAAACGCTGAGAGCGAAGCGGGCCGGGGACCGACCCCGGCCCGCGCAGTCGCGGCACCGCGGCAGCGCGGCCAGACAGGCCGGCTGCCGGCACGCCACACCGGAGACGCAATGAGCTACTTGAGCGGACGGTTCACGACCACCGAGCGCCGCATGATCGCACTGGCAGCACTCGTGCTGCTGCCCGTCTTCTTCCTCCCCGTCCTCCCGGTGTGGCAGATGAAAATGCACGCCCCGCAGTACCCCGAAGGCCTGACCCTGACCATCTTCGCGAACACCATTCGCGGCGACCTCGACAAGATCAATACGCTCAATCATTACGTTGGCATGCACCCGATCTCTCCCGCCGACTTCCGCGAGTTCTCGTACATGCCGCAACTGCTCACGTTCTTCGGTGTGATGGCACTGATCGCCGCGTTCACGGGACGCCGCTGGGTGGCCATGCTCGGCTGGTTCGCCTTCACCGCGTTCGCCGGTGTGATGTTCACCGATTACGCCCAGTGGTTATGGCGGTACGGCCACGAGCTGAATCCCCACGCCGCCATCAAGCTCGCCGCCTTTACACCCCCACTCATCGGCTTCAAGCAGATGGCCAACTTCAGGGTGTGGAGCATGCCCGGCCCGGGCACCGTGCTGCTCGGAATCGCGTGGCTGCTGGGTCCCGTCATCATGCTGTTGGATCGCATGCACGAAGTGCGCGCCAAGGGCGCCGCTCCCGGGGCCAAGCGTGCGGGCTGACCGTCCCCGCAGGCGCGCGTGGGTATGCGCAGCGCTGGTCGCCGCGACGGGACTGTGCCCCCTCGCGCGCCCCGCGATGGCGAACATCACGCACGTGCCCGCAACTCGCGGGGCGGCAGCCGCCGCACTCGCGGCCGCGGCTCCGGGCGACACGCTCGTGCTCGAGCGCGGCGTGCACGCCGGCCCCCTCCTGCTGCGCCAGCCGGTCGTGCTGCGCGGCGACCCCGGCGCCATCGTCGATGGAGGACATCGCGGCAGCGTGATCGCGATCGGCGCCTCGGGCTGCGTCGTCAGCGACCTGCGCGTGCGGGCCAGCGGAAACAGAGTGCTCACGGTGGATTCGGGCATCCACGTCGCCGGCGCCGGCAGCGTACGCATTGAACGTGTGCAAATGGACGACGTCCTCTACGCCGTCTATGGGGAGCGCGCCGAGGACCTGATCGTGCGCCAGTGCCGCCTGAGCGGCCGCGTGCCGCCGTTGGCGGAAATCGGCGATGGCAATGGCATCCACCTGTGGTACTCGGGCCACGCCCTGATCGACCGGGACACGCTGTCGGGCTTCGTCGATGCCGTGTACCTCTCGTTCGCCAACGGCGCCGTGGTGACCGGCAGCACCTTCGAGCGCAACGGGCGCTATGGCCTGCACACCATGTACTGCCAGGACAACCACCTGACCGGCAACGTGTTCACGCACAACATCGCGGGCATCGCGATCATGTTCTCGAATCACCTCGAGGTCGCCGGCAACCGCATCGTCCACAACCGCGGCTCGCGCACCTACGGCCTATTGCTGCGCGACTGCTCCGACGGTCACTTCGTCAACAACCAGCTGATCGACAACACGATCGCGGTGTTCCTCGATGGTTCGAACCGCAACCACGTGAGCGGCAACCTGATCGAGGACAACGGTTGGGGCGTGCTGCTGTTCTCCTCGTGTGACGGCAATGTGTTCGCGGGGAACGACTTTCTCCAGAATGACTACCCCGTGGCACTCGACATGCGGCACACCAACAACGCCTTCGACGACGGCGCGCACGGCAATTACTGGAGCGAGGCGCAGGTGTGGGATCTCGATGGCAACGGCGTCAGCGACGTCGCGCACAGTCCGGTGACCGCGTTCGCCTTCGTCTCGAAGCAGTACCCGGACCTCTCCGTTTTGGCAAAGAGCCCGGCGGTCGCCGCACTCGGCGTGGCCGAGCGCGTGTTCCCGAGCCTGCACCCGAGCGAAGCCGTGGACCACTACCCGAGCGTGTCCCCGGTGACGCGCACGGCCAAGAATGCCAATTCGCTGCCACCCCCGCGTCCCAGCTGGGGCGCGTTCACCGTGTTCGGGCTCGTGGCAGGGGGCGGCCTGCTCGTCGCGCGCGGCGGCCGGCGCGCACGCGAGCGTGGCGTCACGGCTTCATCCCGCGGTGCGTCGTCATGATGGTCCGCGCGCAGTCCCTCGTGCGCCGCTACGGCGCGGTGATCGCAGTGAACGAGTTGTCGTTCGAGGTCGCCACGGGAGAAACCCTCGCGCTGATCGGCCCCAATGGCGCCGGCAAGACGACGACGCTGCGCATGCTGCTCGGTCTGACGCGCCCTGACTCAGGGTCCATCACGATCGGGCCGCGGGGTCTGGCGCCGCACGACCCCGATGCACGCCGCGAGCTGGGGTATGTGCCGCAACGCGTGGAGTTCCCCCACGGCCGCACCGTGCGCGAAGTGCTCGCGTTCTACGCGGCGTTGCGCGGGCTCCCGGCCGCCGCGGTCGGCCGCGCGCTCGAGCGCGTCTCGCTGACGAGTTATGCCGGACGGCGCGCCACGGAGCTCTCCGGTGGCTACACACAACGGTTGTCGCTGGCCCAGGCGCTGCTCGCCGACCCCATGCTGCTGGTGCTCGATGAGCCGACCGCGAGCCTCGACCCCGAAGCCACCTGGGAGTTCCGCTCGCTGATCCAGCAGCTGCAGGCGGAGGGCAAAACGATCCTGCTGTGCTCGCACCTGCTCAGCGAGATCGAGCGCATCGCACATCGCGTGTTGATCCTGCTGGAGGGCCGCTGCGTCGGGCTCGAGAGCCTCAGTGAATTGCGCGCCCGCCAGGCACAGGCCACCCGGCTGGCCATCCACTTGGGCGAAGCCCCCGCGCGCGCAGTGGCGGCGCTCGAAGCGCGCGCGTTCGCGTGCGAACTCCATGGCGATGGTGTCGTGGTCGAGGCCACCAACGGGCGCACGGTCGAAGCGCTCGACACCCTGCGCGCGGCCCAGATCCGTGTGACGTCGTTCGAGATGCTGCGGCCCTCGCTCGAGGAGATCTTCCTCGCCGCGGTGCAGGGAGGGCGCTCCCGTGCGTGATCACCCGAACACTGTTGCACTCCGCGCCCGGGGAATCGCGCTGCTCCCCCAGCCCACCGCGCCGCGACGGAATGCGCTGCCACGGATCGCCTTCGCCTGGCTGGCGCTCGCGCTGCTGGCGGGATCATGCGCGCCAGCCGCGGGACCCATGCCCATCGCATTCGGCACACCGTGCGCGACCTGTGGCATGGCGATCAGCGATGCTCACTTCGCCTGCGAGCGCAAGTCGAAGGGTGCGTGGCGGCAATACGACTCGATCGAGTGCCTGCTCGCGGACTCGTCGAGCACGGGACCCGCGTGGCTCTCCGACTACGATGCCTCCGCGCTGCACGCGGCCGACTCGCTGTGGGTGGTGCGAGGAGACCTGCCGAGCCCGATGGGCGGAGGCTACGCCGCATTCCTCGACCGCGGCGCGGCCCGTGAAGTCGCTGCCGCCCAGCGGGGCCACGTCGCGAGGCTCCCAGCCTTCAGCGCCGGAACACGTGGGGCCACGCGATGAAGCGCCTGCTCACCTTGCTGGCAGTGGTGCTCGTCGCCGGAGCACTGACCGGC
>JAYSRO010000443.1:0-9851 GCA_043720995.1 Candidatus Eiseniibacteriota bacterium | reverse complement strand
GAAGCGGAGGATCCTCAGGAATGCTGGTCCTAACAAGGAAGTTAGGCGAGAACATCCGGATCGGTGATTCAGTCAAGATCACCGTGCTAGAAGTCCGTTCCGGCCAGGTGAAGCTCGGCATCGAAGCCCCACCCGAGGTAAAGGTCCACCGTGAGGAAATCTACGCACGGATCCAAGAGGAAGCCCGTCGCGCCCAGGAAGCCAAGCGCGAAGGTGAAGGTGGTGACGACGGCGGGCGTAACGACGCCAACCGTGGCCGCTAGCCGCAAGGCGCCTCCGCGACTCAGCGTAGTCAAGGGGGGCCGCGCACCGGGAAGTGATGCGGGTGTGCGGTTGGACCGTGTGCGCAATGCGCGCGCGCGAATCGCCAGTGGTTACTACGACCAGCCCGATGTGCGCGACCGCGTGCTGAGCGCAGTGCTCGACGAGTTCGAAGAGGTATAGCGTCCGCGCGAGTCGCGCGCATGGCAGTACCCGGCCCGCCCTCCTGACGGAGGGCGGGCCTTCGTCTTGTTACGGAGGCCCTCCAGCCGTGATAATGCGGTTGAGGGGGTTTCCATGGATGTGAAGTCCGCCCGACGAAAGCCAGCGGCAGCTGCTGTGCGAGTCTTGCGCCCGAGGCGCCCGGCCCGCCGCGCTTCAACCGTGCCCGCCGAGGACCTGTTCGAGGCCTTGCTGACCGATACCGAGCACGGTGTGCTGCTGCTCGATGCCGGTTCGCGGGTCGCGCGCATCAACGCGACCGCGGCCTCGATGCTCGGCACCACCGTGGCGCGTGCCCGCAATGTGCTGGCGGGGTCGTTGTTCACGACGGTGGTGGCGGGCGACGATCCGCTCGCCGAGGGGCTCAAGCGCCGCACCCACGAAGGTGAGACGATGCTCGTCACGCCGCAAGGTGCTGAGCTGCCGGTGGCCATCCGCACCTTCCGCATCGGCACGCCGCCGTGGCTGCTGGTGACCCTGCGCGATCTCACGCGCGTGCGGCGCATGCACGAGGAATTGCGCCGCAACGAACGGCTGGCGTTGTTGGGGCAGCTCGCCACCGGCGTGGCGCACGAGATCCGCAACCCGCTGGCCGGCATCGGTACCAGCGCCCAGGTGCTGCTGCGCCGCTTCGAGCCGCGCGACGAACGCGCGCGCTTCGTCCAGGTGATTCTCGACGAGGTGGCGCGGCTCGACCGCATCGTCACGAGCCTGCTGCAGTACTCACGGCCGCGCACGCCGGTGCTGGCGCGCACGGATATGGCGCCGATGATCCAGCGCGTCATCGAATTGATCGCCGAGCCGATGGCCGCAGCGGGAGTGCGCGCCACGACCGAGTTCCCCGCGCGCGGGGCCGCGATCTTCCTCGATCCCGACCTCGTCACGCAGGTGCTGCTCAATGTGTCGCTCAACGCGGTGCAGGCGATGCCTGGAGGGGGTGACCTGCGCTTTGAGGTGCGCAGGGCGCGGCGCCGGCAGGCTCCGCGGGGGCCGGGACGGCGCGCGACCGACTCTGGATCGAACGGCGCCCGTGCGGCCGCACCCATGATCGAATGTATTCAGGTGCGCATCAGCGATACCGGCGTGGGCATGCCCCGCGGCGTCCTGCAGAAGCTGTTCCATCCGTTCTTCACCACCAAGCACAGCGGCACGGGGCTGGGTCTGGCGATCAGCCAGACGATCATGCACGAACATCAAGGCAGCATCGAGGTCGCGAGTCGCGAGGGACGCGGCACCACCGTGATGCTCAATTTTCCTCTGGAGAAGCGTCATGGCCAAAGGCGAGAGCTCAACCCGCACCCAGACACCGCACACTCTGCTGGTCGTTGACGACGAGCGATCGCTCCGCTTCACCATCGGCGAGTGGGCGCGCGACATGGGCTTCACGCCGTTCGAAGCCGCGACCGGAACGGAAGCGCTGGAGCGTCTGCGCGAGCAGTCGATCGACGTGGCGCTGCTTGACCTGCGGCTGACGAATGAAGACGGCATGGATGTCCTCAAGAAGCTGCGCGAGGAGGACAACAGCCTGCCGGTGATCGTGCTGACGGGCCACGGTTCGGTGGAGCACGCGGTGCAGGCGACCAAGCTCGGCGCCTACGACTTCATGCAGAAGCCGCCGGATCTCGACCACCTGGGTGTGGTCGTCAAACGCGCCATTGAGCATGCCAAGCTGCAGCGCGAGGTCCAGCACCTGCGTCAGGGTTCCTTGGGTGAAGTGGCTCTGATCGGCGAGAGCCCGGCGTTGCGGCGCGTGCTCCAGAAGCTCGACCGCGCGGGCAAGAGCGGCACGGTGACGGTGCTGATCTCGGGCGAGACCGGCTCGGGCAAGGAACTGATGGCGCGCTACCTCCACGCCCACAGCAGCCGCGATGGCGGGCCGTTCATCGAACTCAATTGCAGCGCCATCCCCGAGCAGTTGCTCGAGAGCGAACTGTATGGCCACGAGCGCGGGGCATTCACCGATGCCAAGCGGTTCCGCAAGGGCCTGTTCGAGATGGCCGACGGCGGCACGTTGTTTCTCGACGAGATCGGGGAGATGGCGCCCGCCCTGCAGGCCAAGCTGTTGCGCGTGCTGGAGACCCGCACCTTCCGCCGCGTGGGCGGCAGCGTCGACATCACCGTCGATGTCCGCGTCGTCGCGGCCACGCATCGCGACCTGAAGCGCGCGGTGGCCGAGGGCAAGTTCCGCGAGGATCTGTTCTTCCGCCTCAACGTCGTGCCGATCGAGTTACCGGCGCTGCGCGAGCGGCCCGAGGACTTCTCGCTGCTGGCGGAGCACTTCATCGCGCGGTTCTGCCGCGAACTGGGCCGGCCCCCGGCGCGGCTCGACGCTGGCGCGCTTGAAGCCATGCACGGCTATCCCTGGCCGGGCAACGTGCGCGAGCTGCGCAACGTGATGGAGCGCGTGGTGCTGCTCGAGGCCGAGGACGTGATCCTCGCCGAGCACCTGCCCGCCGAGATCGTGCATCCCGAAGCGCGCCTGAGCGGCGGCGCCGTCATGACCAAGGCGCCAGAGACGTTTCCTGTAGGGGTGGTGCGTCCGCTGACCGAGATCGAGAAGCTGGCGATCGAGCACGCTCTGCGCGTCTGCGGCGGCAACAAGACCCGCGCCGCGCAAGCATTGGGCATCTCACGCCAGACGCTGCGGACCAAACTGAAGGAATATGCGCTGGGGGATGACTCGCCCGACGACGGCGTCGACTAGCCCCGGCGACCGACCCGGCTATTATTCGCTCAAGTGCTGGCTCAACCCGGTTCGCAGTTGAGCGGGCGGAATGCAGCGTGGGCCCTGCGGTGTGCATGTTCCCGCACGGTCGCGGCGGCCTGACGGCGCCGGTGGACGCCCCCGCGCCGGCGGTGTGACTCCCCGCTAACTGGCATTTCCGAAACAACATACCCCGGAGCGCCTCACGCGCTTCAGGGGTTCAAGGCGCCCCCGATCCACCTTCCGGGCGCTGTTTGGGCCGCCCCTCGTCGTGCATGGCACGCGGACTGCAACTCGTACCCGCGCCACGCACCATTCACGAGGGGATCCGCCCACATGCCGCACATCCTGATTGTCGAAGACGAGCCGACCATGTCCTGGGCCCTCGCCGAGGGGCTGTCCGAGGACGGATTCACGATTGACACGTTCCGCTCCGCCGAGGACGCGTGGACGTGGTTGCAGCATGGCCAGAGCGACCTCGTGATCTCTGACCTGCAGTTGCCCGGCATGAGCGGCATCGACCTGGCGAAGCGCCTGCAGAAGGGTCCGCACGCCCAGCCTGTGATCATGGTCACCGCGTACGGGACGCCTCAGGTCTTGTCCGAAATGCGCCGTGTCGGGGTCGCCGAGTGTTTCCCCAAGCCATTCCCGCTCGAGATGCTGCGCCGTTCCGTGCGTCGCGCGATCGAGCAGACGCCGGTGCGCCGCAAGAAGACGGCAACCGGAGGTGACGCGTGAGCACGCGTTCCACCCGCAAGCCCGCAACCGCGACCAAGACGTCGCGCCGCACCGGCAGCACGCCGCGCCGCGCGAGCCGTCCCGCGTTGATGAGCTCCCGCGACTGCACGGTGCTGGCGCTGGTGCTCGTCGAGCGCCTGTCGCTGACCGAGGCGGCCGAGGCGCTCGACGTGCCGGTCACGCAATTGCGCCGCGACTACGAAGCAGCACTCGTGCGCGTGCGCCGCTCGATCGCTCCTTTGCTTGCTCGCGCCGACCTGGCGCGGGCGTTGTCGCGTCCGGCTCCGGCGTGGCGGAAGGCGTCGTGAAGCCGCTCGCCCAGTTGCCGCACGCCGCCGATCCGCGCCGCCCCATGCCGTCGCATGCGGGAGCGCGCGTCGATGCCATCGAGACCGCCCTGCGCGTGCTCGCGGAAGAAGATCATCGCCTCGGCCGCATGGGACTCGATGGCGCGCGCGCTCGCTGCAGCTACGCGCGCCGCTACTGGGGATTCGTCGGGGCGCTCGTCCAGCTGGCGGAGTCGCCGGCGGGCAGCTTCCCTGGAAGTGGGTCCGGCCGGTGAAGCGCGCCAAGCCTGCCACCGCCAAGAGCCGTCTGCGGGTCGTCCCCGCGGGGGAGAGCACGCCCAGCGGAGAGCTCATCGACCATCCCTCCAAGTGGAGCCGCCCGCACGTTCGCACGCTGGTCGTCGCGAGCGGCAAGGGTGGCGTCGGCAAGAGCAATTGCGCGGCGAATCTCGCCGTCTCGCTCGGCGAACTCGGCGCGCGTGTGCTGCTCGTGGACGCCGACTTCGCGCAGGCCAATCTTGACCTGCTGCTTGGGCTGCATCCGCGCTACGACATCCAGCACCTGCTCAACGGCGAGAAGTCGCCGGAAGAAATTGTCGTCAACGGACCGCGCAATGTGCGGCTGATGCCCGCGGCCTCGGGCGCGCCGGAACTGGCGGATCTCGATGACCTGCGCCGCGAGATCGTGGTGCGCGCCATCAGCCAACTCGAAGCCGACGCGGACCTTGTCATCATCGACGCTTCGTCCGGGGTGGGCCGCTCGGTCACCTCGCTGTGCCTGTCGGCCGACGACGTGGTGATCGTGACGACGCCGGAGATGACGGCGTTCTCCGACGCCTACAGCCTGATCAAGTTGCTCCAGCAGCAAGGAGTGCAACGGGCGCCGCACCTGTTGATCAACATGGCCGGCACGCCTGAAGAAGCCGAAGAGACCGCGCATCGCATCCGTTTGGTCGCGCGGCGTTTCCTGAGGCTTGAAGTCGACTCGTGGGGGACCGTGCCGTTCGATCCGTCGATCGGACGCGCCGTGCGCCGCCAGGAGCCGGTCGTTTCCGCATTCCCGCAATCGCCCGCATCGCTCGCGTACCGAGCGCTCGCGGCCCGGCTGTGGGAGCGCACGCAGCCCGAACCCACCCCTGAATTCGAATCCGCCCCGGAACGTCTCGAAGCCTAACGAGGGAACCCCATGCCGCGCACCGCCCTTGCCACCACCAAACGGTCAGTTTCGGTTCGAGTCACGCGTCGCGCCCCGGCCCGTCCGACGCTCGCCGCCGTGCCCCGCACCTACACGAAGGACGAGTTGCTGACGCGGTTCGCTCCGCTGGTGCGTCACGTCGTCGAACGTGTCGCAGCGACGCTGCCGAAGAACGTCGACCACGAGGACCTGTACTCCGCCGGCGTGCTCGGCCTGCTCGATGCGCACGCCAAATTCGATCCGCGCAAGGGCGTGAAGTTCGAGACCTACGCCGTGTGGCGCATCAAGGGCGCCGTGCTCGACCAGCTGCGTGCACTCGACTGGGTGTCGCGTTCGCTGCGCCGCAAGGCCCGCAATCTCGATGGAGTGACGCGCAAGCTCGACCAAAAGCTCGGCCGCGCCGCCACCGAGGAAGAAGTCGCGCGCGAAATGAACCTGTCGCGCGGCGACTACTACCGCCTGCTCGACCACGTGCGTGGCGCCGTGCTGGTGTCGCTCGACGAGAGCCGCGCCGGTGAAGACCAGGAACCTTCGACGCTCGCCGATCATCTGGCCGACCCGAACGCGCCCGATATCGAAGCGCGGCTCGAGGCCCGCCAGTCGCGGGTGATGATGCTGCAGACGCTCGACCAGTTGCCCGAGCAAGAGCGCCTCGTCGTGTCGCTCTACTACTACGAACACCTGACGCTGTGCGAAATCGGCCGTGCGCTGGGGATCTCCGAGTCACGCGTGTCGCAGGTCCACAGCCGCGCGATGTCGCGGCTGCGCCTGCGGGTGCGCAAGGCGATGTCCGGCGAGCGCGAGCGGCAGGCGTCGTGAGCCGCCTCACGCCAGTGGCAGGGACCCAGGGCCGGCGCTCGGATCGCGCGGGCGAGCTGCGCGCGGCCGTGGCCAGTGATGTGCGCCCTATCGATGGACCGGTCGAACGCCGGCGCGCCTCGCGTTCCCTGTGGGCGGCGTGCGAAGCATTGCTGTCGGCGGCCGATCCTCACGCCCTGACGCGCGCGCTCGATCAATTGAGCGAAGCGTTCGAGTGTGATGGTGTCGCCCTCTACGCCGTGGGTGCCGCCGGCACGCTCGAGCCGTGGTGCGCGCGCGGGGACTGGCGGCCGACGCCGGGTGACCTGCGCGATTGCATGAGCATTCCCCTGTTCCGCAACGACCAACGCGTCGGCACGCTCGACCTGCAGGCGCGCAAGGGCCAGCGCTGGCTGGCTCCCCAGATGACCTTGATCCGTACCGCCGCCGGCGCCCTGGGGGCGGCACTCGGTGCGCGTATCGAACTCGAACAGTTGCGCCGCCAGCCGGGTCGCGATCCCGTCACCGGGCTGCCGGACGCCTCGACGTTTCATGCGCGTGTCGCCGAGGAGATGTCGCGGGCGCGCCGTCACGGCCTGCCGGTCGCTGTCGCCGTCATCAATCTTGATCACTTCGGCGCCCTGAACGCGCGCTATGGCCGCGAGACCGGTGACGCGGCACTCGCCGAGGTCGCGCTGATGTTGCGGCTGCTGTTGCGCGACACGGACATCGTCGCGCGACTCGGTGGCGATACCTTCGGTTTATTGTTGCCCGAGACCGACGCGGGGCCTGCCCTGCGTTGCGCCCAGCGTGTGACGCGGGCGATCGAGGAGCATTCCTTCGCGCGCGTCGGACGCATGACGGCGTCGGCGGGCGTGGCGTCAGGGCCGATTGATGGCGTCGATTCGCTGGAGCTGCTCGATCACGCCGACCGTTCGCTTGGACTCGCCAAGAAGTCTGGCCGTCGCCGCGCTGTTGCCTCGGCTCGGCCTCACGTGAACTGACGCCCGAGGATGCGATCGTGAAGCCTTCCGCGGACGAAGCCGTTCGGTACCCGCAGTTTGGTGGGTCGGGCGGGACGATGCCCGGAATGGCGGCCGCACCCGACCTCGCGGAAGGGGCCGGTTCTTCGAGTGGGGAAGAGTGGCGGATCCTGCCGCGCATCCTCGTGGTGGATGACGAGCCCACGGTCGTCGACGTGTTCAATGAGTTCCTCGCCGCCCAGGGTTACGAGGTGACCGTCGTCTCCAATGGCGAGGACGCGGTCAAGATGATTCCCTCGCTGCGGCCGGACATCATCCTCACCGACATCAACCTGCCCGGGCTGTCAGGACTCGAAGTGATGCGGCACGCCCGCGCCCACGATCCCGAAGTCGCCGTCATCGTGGTGACTGGCTACGCCTCGGCGGCCACCGCCATCGACGCGCTGCGCCAGGGCGCCTACGACTATGTGACCAAGCCGTTCGACCTCGACGAAGTGCACCAGATCGTCGAGCGCGGCATCGCGAACCGCCGGCTCAAGGCGATCAACCGCCAGTTGGTCGAGGAATTGCGCGACAAGAACGCCATCCTCGAGCGCCACGAACTGGAACTGCGCGAACGCGTGGAGCTGGCGACACGGCAGATGACCACGCTTTACGAAGTCGGCAAGGAGATCGCCGCGAACCTCGAACTCGAGCCGCGGCTGAACCTCATCGCGTCGCGATCCGCCGAACAGACCGGCGCTCCGGCGGCCGTCGTGTACCTGAAGCAGAACGAGTTGGAAGGGTTCACTCCGGTCGCAGTCCATGGCTTCGAGTGGAGCGTGCGCGAAGTGAATGCCGGCAATGTCATCCCGCACGACGACGTGCTGGCACCGGTGGCGTACGACCGCCAGCTGGTGCGCCTGGCTCCTGCGGAAGACGCGGATGCCATCGCAGTGCCCGGGCTGCCGGGGGTGCGTTGCCGCACCATGATCGCCATGCCACTGGCCGCCGACGGCGAGACCATCGGCGTGCTCGCCGTGTGCGACAAGGTCGACGGCTTCAGCGCCGAGGATGAGAGCTTCCTCGCGCTGTTCGCTTCCCAGGCCGCGTTCGCCATTCGGAACTCGCAGCTGTACGAACACACCAAGAGCCTCGACCGCTTGAAGTCGGAGTTCGTGGCGGTGGTCTCGCACGAAATTCGCACGCCGCTCACCTCGGTCAAGGGTGCGGTTGAGCTGCTGTCGGACTCCGCCTACTTCAAGAACTCCGACCAGCAGGCGAAGCTGCTGTCGATCGCCCATGCCAACAGCGACCGCCTGCTCGTGCTCATCAACGACATCCTCGACTTCTCCAAGCTCGAGTCCTCGTCACTGCCGATGAACCTCGAACGCCAGCGGCTCGAGCCGGTCGTGGAAAACGCCGTGCACGATCTGCGCACCGTGTTCGAGGAGCACGGGCTCGAATTGACCATGGACGTTCCGTCCGACTTGCCCGACCTGCACATCGACGCCGCGCGCGTCACCCAGGTCGTCACCAACCTGTTGTCCAACGCCATCAAGTTCTCCCCCAAGGGCGGCGCGATTCTCATCAGCGCGGCACTGTGGGAAGGCGCCGTGCGCGTGTGTGTGCGTGATCACGGCGAGGGCATCGCGCCCCAGAATCTCCCCAAGCTGTTCCGCAAATTCTCGCAGGTCGATTCCTCCGCGACCCGCCGCGCCGGTGGCGCCGGGCTCGGGCTGGTGATCTGCAAGGGCATCGTGGAACAGCATGGCGGACGCATCTGGGTAGAGAGCACTCCGGGCGAGGGCAGCACCTTCCAGTTCACCCTGCCGCTCGAGGAACGCCCTGCGCACGAGCTCGCCACGTCCTGAGGGACGTGACGTGCCGCTGGCGCCGCGACCCTAGAATGCCTGCCTCATCGGTGCTGCTGGTCGAATGCCTGTACGGGCTGGGTGCCCACGAAGCCGACGCGGCCCTGCGCGTGCGCGCGCTGCGCAGGTCAGGACTCCCGGTGCACGTCGCCCTCGTCGAAGGCACGAGCGCCAGTGAGCGTGCCCAGGCGATCGCGGCTGTCCTCACGCGCGCTGCGCAGGAACATCCCGGCATGGTGTGCGTGGTGTCTTCTGAAGCCGAGTGGGGCGCCTTTGATCGCGCGCTGCCCGCCTCGATGCCGCGGCAATGGTGGCCGTCGCTGGTGCCCGGATGTGGCGGCGAGCCCGAGCCGGGTGCCGCCAGCGCCGCGATCACCGTGGCCGCAGGCACCTCGCACCGCACCGTGGCACTCGACTGCGCGCCCGTGCGCGTCGCGCGCGAGCGCGGCCCTGTGGCGCTGTGGGACGGCGACTTCATCCTGGCTCCGGGACCGCTCAAGGGTGTCGAAGGCGAACGGCTGCTGCGCGCCTACGCCGAGGCGATCGAGGAGCGCCCTGAACTGGACCTCGTGATCCTCGCCGATCCCGATCCCGTCATGCACGAGTTCGCTCACTCGATCGGAATTGGCTGGCGCGTTCACAGTGCGGGAGAGTCACCGCGCGAAGCGGAGCACACCTGGATCGCCACCGCGACCGCGGCGCTGCTTCCGTTGAGCGAGCCGGTGACCGCCGGAATCGTGTTGCGTCTCCAGGCCGCGGGCGTGCCGTTGATCCTCGATTCCTCGCTCCACGCGGCGCGCTCCCTGGCGG
>JAYSRO010000442.1:0-2237 GCA_043720995.1 Candidatus Eiseniibacteriota bacterium | reverse complement strand
TTACGGATCAGGGCGATCACCTCGTCCAGGTGGTCGAGCGCGATCTTGAGGCCTTCGAGGATGTGGGCGCGGCGCTCGGCCTCGGCGAGGTCGAACTCCGTGCGCCGGCGGACGACTTCGCGCCGGTGCCGCACGTACTGGTCGAGCAGGCCGCGCAGCGTCAGCACCTGCGGCCGGTTGTCGACCAGCGCCAGCATGATCGCCCCGAACGACGTCGACAGCGGCGTGTGCATGAACAACTGGTTCAGCACGACCTTCGGGTTGGCGTCCTTCTTGAGTTCGACGACGATGCGCATGCCGTCGCGGTCCGACTCGTCGCGCAGGTCGGAGATGCCGGCGATCTTCCCTTCGCGCACCATCTGCGCGATTTTTTCAAGGAGCGACGTTTTGTTTACTTGGAATGGGATTTCTGTGACCACGAGGCTCATGCGGCCGCCCTTGCCCTCCTCCACCTGGACCTTCGAGCGCATGCGCATGCTGCCGCGCCCGTTCAGGTAGCAGTCGCGGATGCCCTGGGTGCCGTAGATGATGCCGCCGGTCGGGAAGTCGGGACCCTTGACGATCTTGAGCAGGTCCTCGGGCGTCGTCTCGGGCTTCTCGACGATGGCGATGATGGCGTTGCAGACCTCGGTCAGGTTGTGCGGCGGGACTTCGGTCGCCATGCCGACGGCGATACCGGAGCAGCCGTTCACCAGCAGGTTCGGCACGACACCCGGCAGCACGACCGGCTCCTCGCGCGTCTCGTCGTAGTTGGAGCGGAAGTCGACGGTGTTCTTCTCGAGGTCGGCCAGCAGCTCCATCGCGATCGGCGTGAGGCGGGCCTCGGTGTATCGCATGGCGGCCGGCGAATCGCCGTCGATGGAGCCGAAGTTGCCCTGGCCGTCGACGAGCGGGTAACGCATGACCCAGTCCTGCGCCATGCGGACGAGCGTCGGGTAGACGACGCCTTCGCCGTGCGGGTGATAGTTACCCGAGGTATCGCCGGCGATCTTGGCGCACTTTCGGAAACCCCGCCCGGGGGCGAGGTTCAGGTCGTTCATCGCAACCAGGATGCGGCGCTGGGACGGCTTCAGGCCGTCGCGCACGTCCGGGAGCGCTCGCGAGACGATGACCGACATCGAGTAATTGATGTAGCTGGTCTTCATCTCTTCTTCGATCCGGAGATTCACGATCTTCGATCGGTCGTTCAGAGCCATCTGGTCATCCCTCGGTTTCCCGCTGCGCCACACCCGGCCCGCATCCTGCGAGCCGTGCGGCGCGCGATGCCGTCACTCCTTCGGAGTGCCCTGCCAACGCCACTCGAACGCCGCCGTGGCCCAATTCGTCGAGCGCCCCGGATCCGCCGCCGTGCTCACGAACAACCGGCGGGCCGCCAGCGCGACGCCGAACGCGTGACCATGTGATATCAGCACGACGAGCGTGGCCGACGTCGACGCCGTCACGCCGCTCACCGCACCGTTCACCTGCCCGCGCTGGTCGCGCTCCTGCCGTCCATATCCGAAACCCGCACCCCACATCAACCCCGCGCGGCGGCCGCGGTACAGCCGTGCTTCGACCTGCCATTCGCCACCGAAGGCCCAGCGGTGCAAGTCGGCCACGGTGCCGAGCGAATCGCCGCTGTTGGGGTCGCGCAAAGTACCGAGAGAAGTGCCCAGGTCCTCGGCGAACAACGCAGCACCACAGCTCCAGCGGCCGTCGAACGGGAACAGCAGCCCGAACGAGCCCGCGCTACCGCCGGCACCGGGCGTGCCATTCGGCGACAGTGACACCCCCGCCGTCGCGACCACGACCGGCGACTCCGCGCGTGCGCTGCCCGCAATGCCCGCCGCTGCGGCGAGCACGAGCACGGCAAGACGGTGGCCCCAGGAACCGCGTTCGCGCGCCCGCATTCAGATATCCAGGTTCTTCACGAACAACGCGTTCTCTTCGATGAACTGACGGCGCGGCTCGACATGTTCGCCCATGAGGATCGTGAAGATGCGGTCGGCCTCGACCGCGTCTTCCGAGTTCACGCGCACGAGCGTGCGCGTCTCGGGGTTCATGGTCGTCTTCCACAACTGGTCCGGGTTCATCTCGCCCAGACCCTTGTAGCGCTGCACCATGACGTTCTTCTTGCCGATCCGCGCGATCGCCTCTTCGCGCTCCTTGTCGTCGAAGCAGTAGATCTCGTCCTTGCCCGCCTTGACCAGGAACAACGGCGGCTGGGCGATGTAGATGTGGCCGGCATCGACGAGTGG
>JAYSRO010000441.1:0-4524 GCA_043720995.1 Candidatus Eiseniibacteriota bacterium | reverse complement strand
TTCCTAACGTTCCGACCGTGATGGGTCAAGCCGAATGACGCGACCAGCCTTTCTACCGTGGTATGGTCGTGGCTCTGGCCGACCGGGCTGAAGGGAGTATCCATGCGCGCTTCGTGCGTCCTCGCCACAGTAGCCCTGCTCGTATCACTGCTGTTCTCGATTGGTTCCGGCTCGAGCCAGGCAGCGCCCGTGAAGTCCGCCGCACCGCCCGCGAGTGCCGACACGCTCTACGCGCGCCAGGATTGGCCGGCCGCCATGCGGGCCTACCAGGCCATCACCAAACGCGATCCTTCCCTGCCGCGCGCGTGGTACCGGCTCGGCGTCTGCTATGCCGCGCTGCAGCGTTGGCCGGATGCGATCGCCGCCGATCATCGCGCCGAGGCCCTCAGCCCCACGCCGCAGTTCGCGCGCTACAATCTCGCCTGCGCCTTCGCGCGTGCGGGGCAGGCCGACTCGGCGTTCGCCGCACTGGATCGCCTGGGCCAAACGGGATACTCGCAACCTGAGCAGTTGCTGGCGGAGGCCGACCTCGCTTCTGTACGCGGCGATTCCCGCTTTCTTGCGGTGGTGGCCAGGGCGAAGCATGCGGCATCCCCCTGCATGGATGCGGCCGAGTCCCGCCAGCTGGACTTCTGGATCGGCGATTGGGATGTCCTCGATAACCGCAGTGGCCAGCAGCCCGCGGGTGCCAGTCATGTCGAACTGATCCTCGGCGACTGCGTGATCCTCGAGAACTGGACGGGGGTTCGCGGCGGCTCGGGCAAGAGCTTCAATGCCTGGAATCGCGAGAAAAGCTGCTGGCAGCAAAGCTGGGTGGACGACAAGGGCGCGCTCACGAACTACACCGACGGGCAGTACAGGGACGGCGCGATGGTGTACCTCGCCGAGCAAAAGGCGCCCGACGGCAAGCCGGTGCGGCTGCGGATGTCGTTCTTCAATCTCGCCCCTGGACAGGTACGACAACTCGGTGAGCAGTCCACGGATAGCGGTACCACGTGGGCGATGACGTTCGACCTCAACTACGTCCGCCGGAAGTAGGCCCTCCGGCGCCTGAATGTCAGGTCTGTTCAAAATCAGTTCATTAACTGTTCAAATGTCGAACCCCGACGACCTCCCCGGTCATCAGGAGGTGGCATTCGCCCGTGGCCGCTGGCGAATGACGCAATCCCACTTTCCTGACCGGACTAAGGTGGCTGATGCCCCGGTCACACCCGAGGAGGTCTGCATGTCGAAGTTCGGACGCATTGCTCTCGTCGCCGCGACGCTGTTGACGGTCGTCGCCATCACGAGCTGCAAGGACGACAACAAGAACCCGTTGGCGCCCGTATCGCAGGGCAGGATCATGACGGTCCATGCTTCACCCAACGCCCCGGCCGTCGACCTGCTGGTGGACAACACGGTCGCAGGCAGCGGACTCGCCTACCCGAACAACACGGGCTACCTGACGGTCACCGCGGGCACGCGCAACGTGAAGGTCAACGTCACGGGCACCAGCACCACGGTGATCAACGCCAACCTGCCGATCGCGGCCAACGCCAGCTACACGGTGTTCGCCACCGACTCGGTGTCGAAGATCGCGCCCGTGGTGCTGACGGACAACCTCGCGACGCCCGCGACCGGCAAGGCGCACGTGCGGTTCGTTCACCTCTCGCCCAACGCGCCGGCCGTCGATATCGCGGTCACCGGTGGCGCGGTGGTGTTCCCCAACCAGACGTTCAAGGGCTACACGGCATTCACGCCGCTCGATGCGGGAACCTACAACCTCGAAGTGCGACTCGCGGGTACTTCTACCGTGGTGCTGCCGCTGCCGGGCATCGTGCTGCAGGCGGGCAAGATCTACACCGTGTTCGCCAAGGGATTCGTCGGCGGCGTGGGTGCCCAGGCACTCGGCGCCCAGATCATCGTCAACAACTAACTCGCCCCGGGCACTCGCGCCACGAGCGGTGATGCCCGATAATGATTCCAACTTGAAAGGATTGCCTCATGAAGAAGCTCGATGTGCTGGTCGCCGTGTTGCTGGTCGTGGGTGGACTCAACTGGGGACTCGTTGCATTCGCCAACTTTGATCTCGTCGCGTTCATCAGCGGTGCGGGCGGCTTCGGCGCAAAGAATGCGATCGGCGTGCTGGTCTACGGTCTGGTCGGCGTCTCGGCCATCTATCAGGGCCTGTTCTGGAAGGCGATCCAGCGGCGCTGGGTGGCCACCTACTGAGTCCGTCCCTGGACGAGAGCAGCGGAGTGGCGCCGCCCACGGGCGAGGGTGGCGGAGCAACGCCGCCCAGCGGCGAGCGCTCTCCCGCAACCGTACTCGTGACCGGTGTGTCCGGTTACGTCGGGGGCCGCTTGCTCCCGCTGCTCGAATCCGCGGGGCTGCAAGTGCGCTGCCTGGCGCGACGTCCGGAGTACTTGAGTGGACGTGTTTCCCCGGCGACAGAAATTGTCGCCGGGGACGTCCTGAACCGCAGCAGCCTTGATGAAGCACTGCAGGGAATTCACACCGCCTTCTACCTGGTCCATGCGATGGGCTCCGGCGCGGACTTCGAAGCGGAGGAGTCGCAGGGCGCGCGCAACTTCTCCGCGGCCGCCGCGGCGTGCGGCGTGCAGCGCATCATCTATCTCGGCGGACTGGCCCGTGAGGACGCGAAGCTGTCGGCGCACCTGCGCAGCCGTCACGAGGTCGGGCGCATCCTGCGCGAGTCGGGAGTGCCGACGATCGAGCTACGCACTTCGATCGTGCTGGGATCCGGCAGCCTGTCGTTCGAGATGATCCGCGCGCTGGTCGAGCGCTTGCCGGCAATGATCACCCCGCGCTGGGTTCATGTCACGACGCAACCCATAGCGATCGACGACCTGCTGCGCTACCTCGTGGCATCGCTCGACATCCCGCTCGCGGAATCGCGCGTGTTCGAGATCGGGGGCGCCGACCTCGTCTCCTATGGCGAGCTGATGCGCGAGTACGCACGCCAACGCGGCCTCAAGCGCATGATGATCCCCGTGCCCTTCCTGACGCCCCGGCTCTCGAGCCTGTGGCTCGGCCTCGTCACGCCGCTCTATGCGCGCATCGGGCGCCGGCTCGTCGACAGCATCACGACGGCCACCGTCGTGACCGACGACTCCGCCGCGCGCGTCTTCGACGTGCGACCCGTCGGCATGCCCGAGGCGATTGCCGCCGCGCTGCGCAATGAGGATCGCGAATTCGCCGCAACGCGCTGGTTCGACGCGGTGTGCTCCGCGGGTCCCGCGAAGCAATGGGGCGGCGCGCGCTTCGGCAACCGCATTCTGGATGCCCGCTCGCGCGACGTGGACGCCACGCCTCAGCGCGTCTACCAACAGGTGACGCGTATCGGAGGCGAGCATGGCTGGTATGGCTACGACTGGCTGTGGCACCTGCGCGGCGCCCTCGACCTGTTGATCGGCGGCGTCGGCATTCGGCGCGGCAGCCCGCCCGCCGCGCAACTACGCCCCGGCGCGGCGATCGACTTCTGGCGCGTCGAGTCGATGGAGCCGGGACACCGCCTGAGACTCGCCGCGGAGATGAAGGTGCCGGGGCGCGCGTGGCTGGAGTTCGAAGTCGTGCCCCGCGCGGGTGGCGCGACGCTTCGACAAACGGCGATGTTTGATCCCGTGGGGTTAGGCGGCCTGCTCTACTGGTACGCGCTCTACCCGATTCACCGGATCATCTTCGCGCGCATGCTGGCGTCGCTGGCCGCGGCGGCCGAAGCGTCGTAGCTCAGCCCGCCGACTCGCCAATGCGCGTCTCGAGCGTGGCAACCTGCTCGCGCAGACGAGCGACCTCCTCGCGCAGCGCCGCGACTTCCGCGGCGAGCTTTGCGAATTGCTCGGGCGTCGCCCCGGTCGCACTCGCGGCCGCGTGCCACCGCGCCTCGGGCTCCGGATCCGCACCCGCGAGATGGGGCGGCGAGGATTCATCGCGCAGTGTCGACGCCGCATGCCCACTGTAGCGCGCGCGCAATGATGCCAACTCCGGCTCGCGATACAGGTTGTGGCTTACGATCTGGCCGCGCCCCGGCGGCGTCAACTCGATCATCAATCCGCGCGCGAGCAGGCGATCGACAATCGCCTTGAGTGCCACGACATCGTCGATCGGTTCCATCCTCGCTGCACGCGCGCGCAGGTCGCCCAGCGTTTGCTCGCCGCGCAACAGCAGTTCGGTCATCACCGCGAGTTCGGCGCGATCGACCTTCAACCACTGGTAGGCGTGGTGCAGGTACTTCACCGCACGACTCGCAAGCGGGGACTCCGTAACGACCTTCAGTTCGCCCAACTCCTCAATGCAACGCTCGACGTCGATGTCCTCGAGGTTCGTCACCGGTTCGCGATTGTTCTTCTGGTTTGAGCCCACCACGATGGCGTTGATGGTCATGGGGTAGGCCGCAGGCGTCGTCTTGGCCTTCTCGATCATCACCCCCAGCACGCGCCGCTGGTTCGGGGTGAGCGGCTTCCACAGCGCCGCCGGCACGACATCGGCTTCGGACGAGGGGGTGGACATGATCGCGAATCCTCC
>JAYSRO010000440.1:0-2242 GCA_043720995.1 Candidatus Eiseniibacteriota bacterium | reverse complement strand
GCCGTCTGACCACCGTTGACCTGCGCGGTCTGCACGATGGCGTCGAATCCGAGCGCCTGCACACGAACCTGCTGAGGGCCGACGGGGACACTCGTGATCACGAAATTGCCGTTCTCATCCGTGGCCGTCCCCTGCTTGGTGGCAAGGATGGTGACGTTTGCGAAGGCGATACCCTGCTTGTCCTCGCCAATGACCCGGCCAGTGATTTTGCCGGTCGGCTGCCCCGCGGGCGCTGAGGGTGCAGTAGCGGGGCGCTGCTGGGACGATGCCAGACCGGCCCAGGCCAGACTGGCCAAGACCATCAAGGTGGCTCCCATCAAGTTTCTGCGTCGCGTCCTCATGCTCATCGACCTCTCGTCAGCGGGTGAACCGAGTACCCGGCAGTGATGGCGGGAATAATCGCCGTAACATGCCAAGGAGACTGTTTGCTGTCAAGGAATTCGGGCTTCAACTCGTTCCCCGCACTGGGCTTAGAACCATGGGGGTGAACGAAACCAAAACGGAGAGCAGTCCGTGAGGTCCGGTAGGCGGCAGGCAGGGGCCGCAGGAAGGTACGTTACCGCGCAAGACGGCCGCCCGTGGCCGTCTCAAACGCTTGATAAAGAATTGCCACGTCTCAGGCGCCACGTCAAGGACTTTCCTTGTCCGCCGCACTTCCCCCGGAAAGCTCCCGCAGCTCGGGGGGAATCCTAGAAAACCCAGCGAACCCTGCACAACCCGGTCTGTTCGCTGGTGCGCACGCGCGTCGGGTCGCCAAAGTCGGCCCTCCCCCAACGTACCTGGTAACCAAAATCGAAGCCCCACGAAGCGCCACTCGGCGTGTAACCGAAGCCGCTGCTGACGGCGTTCGAGACGAACTCGTCCTGCGCGAGGTGCTTGTCGTTGTCGATCATGCGGTGCACGAACCCACCGCGCAGTTGCAGGCGCGCGTTCATCGGCACCTCAAGCCCCAGGCGGATATCGGTCGCCTCGCGCTGCGGGCCCTGGCCTGCCAGCAACTGGTCGAGCGTGCTGTTCGCCATGTGGTACTCGGCGCCGAGCACCGCGGCACGCCATGGCAACTGGATGGCGCCGCCGAAGCCGAACTCGGTGCCCTGCTCCTTGCTGGCGTTCGACAGCAGGCTGTCCGGCAGGCTGAGAGAGTCCGCACTCGAGCGCGCCGAGAGCACATTGAGGAAGTGGTTGAACGAGGTGTAGTCGTCGGCCGCCGGAGCCGTGTTGGTGATGTCGCGGTGGAACGACCCGCCCCCCGCGGCCAGCGTCACGGCATTGACCTTGTAGCTCACGCGGCCACGGACTTCTCCACCGCTCTCATCCCGGCGCTGGAACAGGCCGCGCCCGGTGACCGGCGGCTGCCCGGTACCCGTGGAGTACGACACGACCCATGTCTGGTCCGTGTTGCCGGTGGACCAACTGCTCGCATCGCCGACGAACTTGAGCCCGGCGAAGTGGCCCGCGGCATTGGCCGAGTAGGTGCCGTAGGGGCGCTTCTCGCGGATCTCGGAAGCGTTGCGCACGGCGTCATTGCGGCCCTCGATGGCGTTGCCCAGGTAATCGTAGGCGCCGCCGACGTTGAGCCATGGGGTGGCCTTGAGCAGCACACCGAATCGCACGCCAACGCTGCGGACACCGTAGTGCGTCGGATCGAGCGCCTGCGTCGGCACCAGGGTCACGCCGTCCTTGTCGATGTAGTCCCCAATGGAGTTGGAGGTCAGGCCGTGCGTCTCGTCGCTGCGCGCTTCGTAGCGGTGCGTGAACATCAGGCCGTAGTTCAAGCGCGTTGGGATGATGAACGGCATGCGGCCGGACAACACGAGCGAGGTGCGCGGCATCGAGAACTGCGAGCGCAATTCGGCGTTAGTCGCCGTGGGAGTGTCGGTGCGCAGGCGGTTGAACTCGCCCATCAGCCCGAACGATGCCCCCTCCGTGCTGCGGCGCCAACCTTCGTAGCCCGTGCGGAACTCACGCAGGGCGAAGTCCTGCCGCTCGCGTGTGGACCCGGCCACCGGCTCATCGTGCAGCATGTTGCGCGCCGTCGTGCTCGGATACAGCTCAAATGAAGAGGAAGTGTCGGACGGCATCAGCGCGGCGGGGTTGCCGCTGAACTCCCACACATCGTAGCGACTGTGGATCTCTTCGAGTGCGAGCGTCAGGCCACCCATGCCGACCAGACGCGGGCTGTGCGCCAGAGGATCCGGCCCCAGTTCGAGGGCGCGACGGGTCTCATCGTAGAACTGCGCGT
>JAYSRO010000439.1:0-2248 GCA_043720995.1 Candidatus Eiseniibacteriota bacterium | reverse complement strand
TCACGGCGCTGGACCAGGCCAACGTTTCACGCGCGCTGGCCAGCTTCTCCGGCAAGTGGGTGATGCTCGACATCTGCCCGCAGTGGTGCCCGCCCTGCAATTTTATGGCAACATTTACGCAGCCGGTGTACGACACCTGGGTCGGGCACCTTCCCTTCGAGTTCGTGACGGCCATCTTCGACCAGGCCACGCCGGGCAAGGGGAGTACCCAGCAGACGGCGACCCAATGGGGGCAGCGCTACAACATAACGCGTCCTATCCTGCACGAGAACGGATCCGATCACGGCATGATCCGGCAATGGCGCGACGGGTCAATGCTGGGTGCGTACCCGATGCGGATCATCATCGACCCGGCCGGCAAGATCCGGAAGAAAGACATCGGCGCGCTGCCCAGCGCGCAGGACGTCGTGAACGAGATCGCGACGCTCGCTGGTGTGGCGGCTCCGACGGTACCAGGGCAGCCGCCCCCGCCGTCCGATCCTTCGTGCAAGACCGCGCGGACGGTCTGGCGGGCAATGCAGAGCGCGACGATCGAGGTATCGTACGGTCCCGCGACGACGTCGATCGCGCTCTCGGCTCTAATCACCAACACAGAGCCCGAATGCATCAATTCCACGGTTTCGCACCTGTACGGCGGTGCCGCATCATGCGTCGGGACGAGCGGGCCCGTGGGCGCTGACGTCTACGCGCAAGTAGATTCGACGACCGGCCAAGAGTCGATCGATTTCAACTTCTATACTTTGGATCAATCCGCGATTCAGCTCGCGCAACCGTGGCAGGTGAAGATCAAGAACATCGCGTGGGTGGACGGGCTGGCGCGAGTCGTCGCGGCGACGGGCGACCCGACCGTGTACTGGTGGAATTATGACGGCACGGACTACGTGGCGCACCCGACGACGATCGACCCCGTGACCACGGTGATCGGCAATCAGGTGTCGCTGACCTCGTTCCCGCTCGGCAACGTACCCGACATCTTGCCAACCGCGTCCAGTTTCAGCTTCTCGAACGCCATCGTACGACACCAGTCGTTGCTGGCCGTCGGCGATCGCGACGATGCTGGACGCATCGAGCTCGCGGCGCCGTCGCCCAACCCCGCACTCCGGACGTCGACGATCCGCTGGTCGATGACGCACGCGGGCGACGTGAGACTCACGATCGTGGACGTGGCGGGGCGACAGGTGCGAGAGCTTGCGCGTGGCACTAAGCCCGCCGGCGAGCACACGACCGCGTGGGATCTGCGCGACGAGGCGAACCATCGCGTGGGGCCGGGGGTCTACTTCGTGGCGTTGTCCGCGAACGGCGTCGAGCACCGCACGCGGCTGGTGGTGCTGGAGTAGCGCACCGGCCGGGGCTCAAGTCGGCAGCGATAATCAACCCCTGCCGCCGGGCCGCCGCATGCATTCAGTGTCCCCGCTAGTGTCCCCACCCACCCCGTCCGCAGCCATCTAACCCGTCTATTCCGTCTCGTCGGGTCCACGGTCGTCCAAGGGGTTAGCCGATTCCGGCAATTCGAATCCCGTTGGGGACGCCAGATCTGTGCCGGCATCGGATTTGTGCGCCGCGCGTGCGCTACCCGAAGGGCATCCAGAATCCGTGGGCTACAGCGCAAGCCCCGTCGAGTCGGCTAATACGAATCAGCTGGCGATTCGCCACCCTATTTGCCTACAAGCTCTGAGTCGCTGTCCATGAGCGGCTGTTTCACTTTACTCACCAGCTGTACGCCAAGCACGTCAAGGATGCGCACCGCACGTTCAACGCTGACGCCATGGTATTCATTGCGCTCATCACGTGAGACTTGCGACTCATCTACTTCAAGTCGGTTTGCCAATTCACGTTGTGTGATTCCAACGGCAATTCTGACTCCAACGAGGAATCGCCCTAGCCCGTGGAGGTTGAGGAGTGCTCCAGGGTCTCCCCGTTTCAAGCGCTCGTAATACTCCACCTCTTCAGCCAGTTGCAGGTGGAACGAACGCAATGGGTCCATTGCACGCTTGATGGCATCCTCATCCAGACCGCTCTTCTCAAGCTCGGTCTGATATCCAGCCAGGCGGCTCTTTTCCTCCTGAAGCCGCTCCACCGCCTCCCTATACTCGCTCTCGTTACGAATCATGGCTCTGTCCTCCTATGCCAGAAGTCTGATGATGCCTTTGGGAGTCTTATTGCGGCGAGAGAGTCGGAAAGCAGACGGAAATTCCAAGTCATTCCCATGCTGATCACGGATCCCGGTCGTCAGTCCCGTGAAATGCGG
>JAYSRO010000438.1:0-9933 GCA_043720995.1 Candidatus Eiseniibacteriota bacterium | reverse complement strand
AGACTACCGTCCGGCCGCCGCGCGATGCAAAACCCGCGCTCCAGCACCAACCGGGGCGACAAGGCGCGCAAGCGGTGCCCGTAGTTGTCGAGCCGGCGGCGGCGTTCTTCGACGGTGCGGAGCACGCACTCATCGAGCCGTCCGCGCGTCAGCGTGAGTTGCTCGCGGCGCACGCGCAATTCGCGCGGCCACTCGCGCAGGCCATAGCGCTGGGAGGCCTCACGCAGGCGGAGCCGCGAGCGCTGGAGCGTGAACGCCACCGCACTGGCGATGCGCGCGGTCAACTCGTCGATGCGCTGGCGCAGCGGCCCGAGCGCGTCGCGCTGGCGGCGGAAGCCATACTTGTCGAGCAGCGATTGCAACCGGGCCCGGCGGTTCTCGAGCCCCATGAGAATGGCGCGGCGCAGTCCCTCGCGCAGCACCTGGAGATGTCGAGCGCTCTCGCGGCGGTCGGGCACGGCGATCTCGGCGGCATTCGAGGGAGTCGCGGCGCGGACATCGGCGGCGAGGTCCGCGAGCGTCCAGTCGACCTCGTGGCCGACCGCGGAGATGACGGGCAGCGCCGATCCGGCGATGGCGCGCACCACCGGCTCTTCATTGAAGGCCCAAAGATCCTCGAGCGAGCCGCCGCCGCGTCCGACGATCAGCAGGTCGACCTGGCCGTGGCGGTTGAAGGCCTCGATGGCCGCCGCGATTTCGAGTGCGGCTCCCGCGCCCTGTACGCGTACCGGCGCGACCACGATGCCGATGCCGGGCCAGCGGCCGCGCGCCACGGTGATCATGTCGCGCACCGCCGCACCCACCGGCGAGGTGACCAGCCCGATGCGGACGGGGAAGCGTGGCAGCGCCCGTTTGCGCGCCGCATCGAACAGCCCCTCCGCCTGCAGCTTGCGCTTGAGCTCCTCGAGCGCCAACAGCAACGCGCCGAGCCCGGCAGGGCGCATCTCTCGGGCGACGAGCTGGTACTTGCCGCGGGGCTCATAGACCGAGACGCCACCAAACGCCTCGACTTCCGCCCCGTCGCGCGGCTCGAAGCCGAGACGCGCGGCTCCGGTGCGCCACATCACGCAATCGATGAGCGCGTCCCGCCCCTCCTTCAAGGCGAAGTAGAGGTGCCCGCTGTCGGCGCGCTTGAAGCCGGAGATTTCGCCGCGCACCCACAGTGCGGGGAACTCGCCTTCGAGTGATTCCTTGATGCGCCGGGTCAGGTCACCGACGGTGAGGACGGTTTCGTCGGGAGCGGGCGAGCTGGCCATCGCGCGAACCGCTCAGCGCACCGTCAGGGCGGTCTGCATCAGCGCCGCCGAGACGGTGTTGGCGATCACCATGGCGACCGTCATGGGTCCCACGCCGCCCGGCACGGGTGTCAATGCTCCCGCCACCCGCGCGACGGAGGGCGCATGCACGTCACCGGTGATGCGCGTGGTCTTGCCGTCGGGCCCTGGAGCATCCACCGTTACGCGATGAATGCCGACGTCGACCACCGTGGCGCCCGGCTTGACCCAGGCATCGGTGATCATTTCAGCACGGCCGATCGCGCACACCAGCAGGTCCGCTTCACGCGCCAATTCAGGCAGCCGCTTGCCGCTGCCGCTATGGCCGAGCGTCACGGTCATGTTGCAGTCCTTGCCCGACAGCAAGGTCGCGAGCGGGCGCCCGACAATGTTGCTGCGGCCGAGCACCACCGCGTGCTTGCCATTCATCGGGATGGCGTAGTGCTTGAGCAGTTCCACCACGCCGCCCGGCGTGGCGGGCACCAGCGCGGGCAACCCTTGCGCGAGGCGCCCGGCGTTGACGGGGTGGAAGCCATCGACGTCCTTCTCCGGCGGGATCGCCTCGAGCACCGCTTGCGAGTCGGCCGGTGCCGCCAGCGGGAGCTGCACGAGAATGCCGTGCACGCCCGGGTCCGCGCCGAGCGCACGCACACGTTCGACGACGCCAGCCGTGTCCGTGCCCGCGGGTATCTTGATGGTGCGCACCTCAATGCCCACCTGCGCTCCGGCTTCGGCCTTCTTGCGCAGGTAGATCTTGCTCGCGGGGTCATCCCCCACCGACACCAGCGCGAGCGTCGGCGTGATGCCCGCAGCGCGGAGTTGGTCGACCTGGAGCCTGGCGCGCTCGAGCACCGCGGCCGCCGGGGCATCGCCCGTCAGCAACCTGGCCCCAGCGAGCGGCGAAGCGTCGCCGAGCGTCAGCTCGATCCGCTGAATCGATGCGGCGCGGCCCGTCGTGGTGTCGATCGTGACGAGCGCCGCGTTGAGGCGCAAGTCGCGTTCGGCCGGCGTGAGGCGGCCGGGCATCAGCGTGAGGAAGCGCGCGAGGGCGGCGTCCTTGTCCATCCCGATCACGCCATCGAAGCCGCCCGTCATGCCGGTGTCGGTGATGCATGCGGTTCCCTGGGGCAGCACGCGCGCATCGGCAGTGGCCACGTGTGTGTGCGTGCCGAAGACAGCGCTGACGCGGCCATCGACGTGCCAGCCGAACGCGATCTTCTCGGCGGTGGTCTCGGCGTGGAAGTCCACCATGATCACCTTGCAGCGCTCGCGCAGCGCCGCGATCGCCACGTCGCCGGTGCGGAACGGGCAATCGGCTTCCTTCATGAACACCCGGCCGAGCAGGTTGAGGACACCGACGGGCGTGCCGTCATCGGCGGTGAACACGTTCCACCCCACGCCGGGCGTTCCCGGGGGCAGGTTGGCGGGGCGCACGAGCCGCGGCTCTTCGGCAAGATACGACAGCGCCTCGCGGCGGTCCCAGATGTGGTTGCCCCCGGTGATGACATCGACGCCGGCCTTGAACAGGTCGGCCGCGGAGTCGCGCGTGCAGCCGAAGCCGGCGGCCGAGTTCTCGCAGTTACACACCACCAGCCCAATGCCATGCCGGCGGCGCAAGTCCGGCAGCAGGCGCTTGACGACTTCGCGCCCGGGCGAGCCCACGGCGTCCGCGATGAACAGCAGCTTGAGCATGGGCCGCTACTTCCTCAAGGGGTGATGGGCTTGTCGATCTGCAACATGAGATTGGCCACGCCGTCCTTGGCCAGGGCGCGGTTCAGCGCATCCGGCGGCGGCTCGGCCCAGAAGCGCCCGTTGATGACGAACTTGAACTGGAACGGCCGGGAGGACTCAAACTCGGTGATCGGCCGCGTCGCGACCCAGTACTCTCCCGCGCGCACCATCGCCATCGCTTCGGTGGACCAGCGGTTGAACTCTCCCGCGACCGAGACGCGATGGATGCGCACGTCGCCTATGGGGAACAGATCGTTGGATGTTCCCGAAGTGACCGTCGGGTAGTCGCTGGCGCGGAACGAGAACACCACATTGGAACCCGACAGCGTGTAGCCGTAGGCGTGCGGCCCGCGGGGTGTCGCGACCATGGCCTTCGTCGTGGCGCAGCCGCTGATCGCGAGTCCGGCGAGCAGCAACAAGCTCCAACCCTTCATGGCTGACTCCCTATCGGGTGGTGCAGCGCGTGGTCCAAACCTACTTGGCGTAGTCCACCGCGCGCGTTTCGCGAATGACGGTGACCCGGATCTGCCCCGGGTATTCCATCTCCTTCTCGATCTTGCGCGCGATCTCGCTCGCGAGCTGGTGCGAGCGCGCGTCGTCGACACGCTGGTGCTCCACCATGATACGAATTTCGCGTCCCGCCTGGATGGCGTAGGATTTTTCGACGCCGGGGAATGCGTTGGCGATCTTCTCGAGCGCCTCGAGCCGCTTGATGTAGACCTCGAGGCTCTCGCGCCGCGCCCCGGGGCGGGCGCCCGAAATGGCGTCGGCGGCCGCGACGAGCACCGGCCACAGACTGCCGCCCGCGTAATCATCGTGGTGGAACGCCGCCGCATCGACCACTGCTTCAGGCTCGCCATAACGCTTCGTCACTTCACCGCCCAGCTGCGGGTGGCTGCCCTCGTGATCGTGGTCGATCGCCTTGCCGATGTCGTGCAGGAGCCCTGCGCGTTTGGCCATCTTCTGGTCCATGCCGATCTCGGCGGCCATCATGCCCGTCAAGTGCGCGACTTCCAGCGAGTGATTGAGGATGTTTTGGCCGTAGGACGTGCGGTAGTGCAGGCGGCCGAGCAGGACTTGCAGTTCGGCATGCACGCCGTGCGCGCCGATCTCGACGCAGGCCATCTCGCCCAACTCGCGGATCTTGGCGTCGACCTCGGTCTTCACCTTGGCCACCACTTCCTCGATGCGCGCCGGATGGATACGCCCATCGGCGACGAGGCGCTCGAGCGCGATGCGCGCGATTTCGCGGCGCACCGGATCGAATCCCGACAGGATCACGGCCTCGGGCGTGTCGTCGATGATCACGTCGACGCCGGTGATGACTTCGAAGGAGCGGATGTTGCGCCCTTCGCGCCCGATGATGCGGCCCTTCATGTCGTCGCTCGGCAGGTGAACGACCGAGACGGCGTTGTCGGACACGTGATCGGCGGCGTAACGCTGCAGCGCCAGCACGACGACCTTGCGCGCGTCGCGCTCGGCGTTGCGCTGGGCGTTGTCGCGGATCTCGACCGCGCGCTTGGCGGCCTCCGCCTTGGCCTCGTTCTCGATGGTCGAGATGAGCTGCCCGCGTGCCTCATCGGCGGTCATCTGGGCGATGCGCTCGAGCCGCGCGGTCTCTTCCTTGAGCATCTTGTCGAGCTCGGAGTCGCGGTTCTTGACGGACACCTCGCGCTGCCCGAGTTCGGTGTCCATGCGGCGCAGGTCGCGGTCCTTCTTTTCGATCAGCTCGACGCGGCGGTTGAACGCCGCTTCCTTTTCCTGGAAGGCCCGTTCGGCGGCGAGCTGGTCGTTGCGCGCGGTCTGCATCTCGCGTTCGAGCGACTGCTTGAGCCTGAGTGCTTCTTCGCGGCCCTCGAGCAGGGTGTCGCGCTTGAGCTGCTCGGCGTCATGCTGGGCCTGCGCGCTGAGAGCGGCGGCCTGTTGTTCGGCGCTGCGCAGCCGCAGGATCCCGAGGCGCGAGCGGAAGAAGTAGCCCAGAAAAAAACATGCGACAGCACCTGCGATGCTGCCGCCGATCCAGATCGTATTCATGCGATTCTCCCCTGCACTTCGCTTGGGGATCCGGGATGCCGGGGCCCAAGCGAAGCGTCCTGCAGGGAAGAATCCCCGCCGTATTGCCGTGTGTCCGTCTGTTCTTGAGACCTGGATTACCAGGTGGGTGCCCCTTCGACCGAGTCGGCCCCCCGCGACCTGCGACGGCCGACGCTCCCCGAAGGAATCGTCAGGCTCGTCCCGAGTGCGGTTCGGCTTCGTCTGCCACCGAGGCTCCCTAGAACGGATCTATTGGTTCAAGAACATTGAGACATCACGAACCCGGCAGGGAACTCGCGACGTACCCGGCACGCGCGCGGATCTATGCTCCGCGCGCCCCATCGAGCAGATCGTCGAGCACGGCATTGATGCGTTCCGTGCCCACGCTCATCTGCTCTTCGGTCGACTGGCGCTGGGTGCGTTCCTTGAATAGTTCGTCAGCGATGTTCAGGGACGCCAGAATGGCCACCTTGGAAGGTGACGCCACGGGCAGCTTGTCCATGACCTCACGCATCTTCTGGTCCACGTATGCCGCAACCCCGAGGATGTAGGCCTGGTCGGCCTCACCCTTGATGGTATACGAATGTCCGCAGATCTGTACCTGAACGACGTTTCTGGCGTCCATTAACGCCTCCGCGTCCGTCGCGATGACTTCCCCACAACCGGCGGACACCGAATGTGCCCGCGGTGGATTAGCCTTCCAACTTCTCGAGTTTTCTCACGAGCGCTTCGATTCTCGAAGCGACGTCGCGCCGCTCAGTCTGGGAGTCGTGCTGGTCCTTGCGGAGCAGCCCAATCTCGGACACGAGTGCCGCGGCGTCGTTCCCCTGCAGTTTCTGCTCCAGTTCCTCGAGCTTCACTGCAAGCGCGTTACGTTCCAGCTCCAGCCGGGTGCGATCGTCCCGCAACTGCTGGACGATTGCCGCGGCCTTCTCGACGCGCTCGGTGAGACGGTCGAGGTCGGACTGCTTGATGGCGGTTTCTGGGGTCATCGCTCTCTCAGTTGGCCGCCCAGTTCCTTCGAGACGGCCGCCACGATGCGTTCTTGGATCGTCTGGACCTCGGCTTCCGTCATGGTGCGCTCAGGATGCTGGTACTGCAGAGCGAACGCCATGCTCTTCATGCCTTCCGGAGTTCCCGGGCCAGTGTAAACGTCGAATAGTTCAATTGAGTCGAGTCGCTCGCCCGCTTCGCGCGATACCGCGTGGTCGATGGCCGCATGAGTCACGGATTGCGGCACGAAGAACGCGAGGTCACGACGCACGGGCGGGTACTTCCCCGGCAGGCGGATCTTGGACACGCGCGCGGCATTCTGGAGTGGGTCCAGCAACGCCACGAACACATGCACGGGCGTGTTGATGTCCCATTCTTCGAGCAGCGAGTGCGCCAGTGTTCCCGCCCATCCGATGCGCGAAGTCCCGCTTGCAACTTCTGCACTGGCACCGGGTTTCCAACCAGCGCCAGAATAGGCCCGCCACTGGGGCGAGTCAACGCGCATTTCCTCGAGCCACGCTTCCCACAGGCCTTTGGCAACCGCGAAGTCCGCGGGCCGGGTGCAGGAGTCCTTGGCCCCGACCGCGGCATCGGTGTGCGCATGCCCGTGGCGCGGGCCGGTGATGGCGCTCACCAGCATCAGGGTCTCGCGCGGCAGTTTGCCGTCCGCAGCGAATCCGGCGCCGACTTCGAACAACCGGACTGCCGCACGGCCCTGCGCGAGGTTGCGCGAGATCGCGCGCAGCAGGCCCGGAACCAGGTTGGGCCGCAACACTTCGCTCTCGCGGCTCATCGGGTTGCGCAGCCGCACCAGCGATTCGATCGTTTCGCCGAGCAACGTCACCGAGCTCTGCGCCTCGCGTTCCGACACCAGCGTGCCGCACCACGCCTCGTGCACCCCGCGCGCGAGCATGGCGCGCCGCGCGGCGGCGATGACGCGTTCGCGCGGGGAACGCACCGCATAGGCGCCACCCGTCTCGAGTGGCGCTTCGGGGATGGCGTCGTAGCCGATCGAGCGAGCCACTTCCTCGACGAGGTCATCCTCGAGCGTGACATCGACGCGCCAGCTGGGCACAGCGACGGTGAGTGGGTCGCCCGCGCCCACGGTGAACTCGAGACCCTCGAGCTGCCGCGCGGCCTCGGCGGCGGTCACATTGAGACCCACGACGCGTTCGATGCGCGAAGTGCGCAGCACGAGGGCAGGCTGTTCCGCACGTGCGACCTGAGCGCGATGACCGGCGCCGAGCGTCAGACCAGCGCAGGACTCCCGCAGCAGCGCGATGAAGCGCGCCGCGGCGGCTGTGCCGATGGCGGGATCGACGCAACGCTCGTAGCGCTTCGAGGCCTCGGTGGTCAGCCCGAGCGCGCGTGAGCCGCGACGCACGCGCGCGGGCTCGAACCAGGCGCATTCGAGCAGCAGGCGCGTGGACGACTCCTTCACTTCGCTGTCGGCTCCGCCCATCACGCCGGCCGCCGCCACCGCGCGTTCGCCATCGGCGATCACCAGTACTTCGGGCGTCAGCGTGCGCTCCTTGCCATCGAGCGTCGTGAGCGTCTCTCCTGCCGTGGCGCGGCGCACGCGAATCGCGGGACCCTTCAGCCGGTCGAGGTCGAACGCGTGCAGCGGCTGGCCGAATTCGAACAGCACGAGGTTCGTGGCATCGACGATGTTGTTGATCGAGCGCTGCCCCATGGCTTCGAGCCGCCGCACCCAGTCCGCGGGTGAAGCCTGCACGCGAATGCCTTCGATGACCTGGGCAATGTAGTCGGGGCAATCCGTCACGTCTTCGATCTTGAGATCGAAGCCCGTCGCCGGCGTCCAGCGCGCATCCAGCCGCGCGCGCGCGCCGGGAGTCCAGCGGGCGGCAAAGGCGGCCTTCACTTCGCGCGCGAGCCCGACCACGCCCAGCCCATCGGGACGATTGAACGGCGTCTCGATCTCCAGCACCACGTCGGGCACGGGCATCAGCGAGTCGAGCGGCGTGCCTGGGGCGGGCGCTGGCCTGTCTGGCCAGAACGCTTCGAGATCGAGAATGCCCTGATGGTCTTCAGAAATCTGCAGCTCGCGCGCCGAGCACAACATGCCCTGGCTCTCCTCGCCGCGGATCTTGGACTTCTTGATCACCAATCCCGCCGGCATGGTAGTGCCGACGGTCGCCAGCGGCACCAGCATGCCCGTGCGTACATTCGGCGCGCCGCACACGACGCGCAGTTCTCCGCCCCCGCCATCGACGCGGCACAGCGACAACTTGTCGGCGTTCGGGTGCTTCTGCACTTCGAGCAACCGCGCCACGACGATGCCGGGATAGCTATGGCCATGGTGTTCGACGCCCTCGACGTAGAAGCCGCGGCGTGTCAGCGCACCGGCGATCGCGTCGGGTGTGGCGTCCAGGTCGATCCAGTCGTTGAGCCAGGAGACGGGTAACTTCACGAGTCTGCTCCTATAGCGCAGCGTTCAACGCGCGAACCGCGATGAGCCCTGCCGGATGATCAGAACTGACCGAGGAACCGCGTGTCGTTCTCGAGAAACAGGCGGATCTCGGGGATGCCGTAGCGCACCATCGCGATGCGCTCGAGGCCCATGCCGAAGGCGAAGCCGGTGACGGCCTCCGGATCGTAGCCGACCGAGCGCAGCACATTCGGGTGCACCATGCCGGCCCCCAGCAGCTCGATCCAACCGCTGCCGCTGCACACGCTGCAGCGCTTGCGGCCGTCCGCCATGGCCACGGTGCCTTCGCCATTGCACACCACGCAGGAGGCATCGAGCTGGCAACCCGGTTCGACGAACGGGAAGTAGATCGGGATCAGCCGTGTGCGGGTCTGGGGACCGAAGATCGACCGCGCGAAGGTGTTCAGCGTGGCCTTCAAGTCGGCCATGCTGACGTTTTTGTCGATGAACAACCCGTCGATCTGGTGGAACTGGTCCATGTGGCTCGCGTCCACCTGTTCGGCGCGGAACACGCGGCCGGGGAACACGAGCCGCAGCGGCGGCTTCGATTCTTCCATCGCGCGCACCCAACCCGGAGAGGTGTGCGTGCGCATCACCACGTCGTCGCCGACGAAGTAGGTGTCGTGCGAATCACGCGCCGGGTGGTCGGGGCCGAAGTTGAGCTTGGTGAAGTTGTACTCGTCGAGCTCGACTTCGCGGCTGGTGTAGGTCGAGTAGCCCAGCCCATGGAACAGGTCGAGCAACTCGTCGCGCACCTGGGCGAGCACGTGCGCCTTGCCCACCCACGGCCGCTGTCCCGGCAGCGTCACGTCGATGGCGTCTGCCGCATCGGCGGACGACTCGAGTGCCTTGCGGCGGCGCTCTTCCGCCTCACCGAGCCAGCGCTTGATCAGGTTGAGCCCGCGGCCCCGGCGCTTGCGTTCGTCGACCGACAGGTTCGGCATCTCGGCCAGCGCGTGCGTGACCACGCCGCGCTCGCGGCCGAGCATCGCCAGGTGGCGCTCGCGCAACGCGCCTGAATCGGCGGCTCCGGCGAGGGCCCCCGCGGCAGACGCATAAAATTCGCCGAGCGCCGCCTCAATCGCGGTCAGCTCGGCGACATGCGCACCCAACTCGGGATCGACGGACGTGCCGTCGCCCGAGCCCCAGGTCGAATCGATGGATTGCAGCAGGTCGAGCGGCATCGCCTTAAGCCGCTGCCGACTTCGCAACCTCCGCCAGCTGGGCAAACGCGGGCGCGTCGCGCACCGCGAGGTCCGCGAGCAGCTTCCGGTTGACCTCGACCTTCGCGCGCTTCAGGCCGGCGATCAGCGTGCTGTACGACATGCCGTTGATGCGGGCCGCGGCGTTGATGCGCGTGATCCACAGACGACGGAAGTCGCGCTTCTTGAGCCGGCGGTGCTCGAACGCGAACTGCCCGGCGCGCTGCACCGTCTGCAGTGCGGTCTTGTA
>JAYSRO010000437.1:0-2250 GCA_043720995.1 Candidatus Eiseniibacteriota bacterium | reverse complement strand
TTCGTTGATCAGGTGCAGGACGACCGACAGGTCGTGCGGCGCAAAGCTCCACAGCGCGTTCTCGTCCTTGCGCACCTTGCCGAGGTTGACGCGCTGCGAATAGATGTAGAACACGTCGCCCAGATCGCCACGGTCCACCATCTCACGCAGGTACTTGACCGCCGGGTGGAACAGCAGCAGGTGGCCGACCATCAGGATGCGGTTGTGCTTCTTGGCCAACGCCACGAGCTCCTCGGCGTGGTTCACCTGGAGCGTCAGCGGCTTCTCGACGTACACGTCCTTGCCCGCTTCAAGCATCATCTTGGCCAGCGGGTAGTGACTCACCGCCGAGGCCGAAACGACGACAGCCTGCACGTCGTCACGCGCCGCGAGATCTTCCGCGCGCGTGAGCGCCACGGCGTTCGGGTAGCGGGCGGCCCACGTCGCCAGGCGCTTAGGCTCGGAGTCACACAGCGCGTTCAGCGAGGCATCCGGCAGCGACCCGAAATTGCGGATGAGGTTGGCACCCCAATCCCCGGTCCCGACCACTCCCAGTCCGACACGATCCGACACAACAACCTCCCCTGATCGAAGAATGAAGCCGGATGCGATCCTGCATCCTAAGCGGGCGAGTCTACTGCCCTCGTTTCCCGAGGGTCAACGACCGCAACAGCAAACCTTTGTGATCTATGCAGCCAGGTCTTCGAGGAATTCGACGCGATTGCGGCCGAGGCGCTTGGCCTGGTAGAGCGCCCTGTCTGCCGAGGCCAGCAGCCCCATGGAGTCCTGGCCATCGTCCGGGAACGTCGCCACCCCCAGGCTGACGGTGATGCGTCCCGCCGGCACCAGCGCGAAGGCGCGTTCGCACACCGCCGCGCGCACACGCTCGGCCACCACCATCGCCCCCTCGCGCGGGGTCTGGGGCAAGATCATGGTGAACTCGTCGCCGCCATACTTCGCCATCACATCGAACGACCGCACCTGCTCGGCGCACACGCCCGCGAGTTCCTTGAGCAGGAAGCTGCCTCGCAGGTGCCCATGGACGTCGTTGTACGACTTGAGATTGTCGACGTCGATCATCACCACCGACAGTTGCTGCTTGAAGCGCGCCGCCCGGCGCAGTTCGCGGCGCAGGGCGGTCTTCAGGTAGCGGTAGTTGTAGACCTGCGTCAGGTCGTCGGTCACCGCGAGTTTCTGGAGGTCCTTCGCGAGCCGGCGGTTGTCGAGCGCCAGTGCGGCGGTGGTCGCGAGCATCGTCAGCAGCCGCGCTTCTTCGCGCTCGAACGGCTTCGCTCCCGCACGGCGGTAGGCCACCAGGCAGCCGGCGGTCGTCTCGCGGCTGCCGAACGGCACGAACATCGCAGGACCCGGGTCGAACCCCGGACAGGTGTCGTCCGCCATGGCGCGATGGTCGAGCGACAGGTCCGGCACCAGCAGCGGATTCGCCATGCGCGCGATCAGCCGTTGAAATGGCGAGCCGTCGCGCGGCAGTACCTGCGGTTCGAAGTGCGCACCCTCGCGCACGCGCAGGATCCGGATGGCGTCGCGATGGCGCGGCGCGGTGAGCGACACGCCCTCGCAGTCGATCAGCGCGAGCGCGATGTCGAGCACACGGCCGCCGAGTTCCACGGGCGTGAGGCCAGCGGAGCCGGTCGTGAGCTCGAGCAGCGAGTGGATGACGCGTTCGCGCGACAACATGATCGAGGGCGGATCCTGTGGTGATGGTTGGGGCAAAAGGCCACGGACAACCGCAACGCCTGTGCCACCCAGCGGCCGTTCAATCGCGGGGCGGAACACCAAACGCACGCACCAACAGCACGATGCTGCGAATGGCGAACCCCACCCAACCGCCGGCCAGCCCGAGCAAAACACCTCGGCGTTGCCATTCCTGTATCGGCAGGTCACTCCCCGCACTCCAGAACCACTTAGCGGCCCAAGTGACCACGCCGAAGACCCCCAGGGAGACCACCAGTTGGAGCACCGTCCAGGCTCTCCACTCGGCCCTGCGCTGCTCCGCCAGTGTGGGCCTATTACCCAGCCGGGGGATCGAACCCCGGGCATCCTGCAACGTCTGGGGCGCCTCCCCCGCGACAGGCACCGCCACCCAGAGGTGGGTTGCCCCGAGCAGGAAGCGCTGGCGGCGCTCCACCCGGTAGCCGGAGCTGGCCAGCAGGTCAGAAAACGTGTCACCCGAGCCGAAGTCGAGGATGGACCTGCCCAGGTAGGCGTACGCCGAAGGGTCAGGTGACAGGCGTCCCAGCAGTGGCAGGC
>JAYSRO010000436.1:0-2252 GCA_043720995.1 Candidatus Eiseniibacteriota bacterium | reverse complement strand
GTTGGGATCCCCGAATCGTGACGTCGCTTGAAGGCGGCGCGATCGTGGCGTGGCGGGAACCCGCCCGCGATGCGAGCACCGACGGCTCGTTGTGGGCCACGCGTTTGATGGGAAATGGCAGCCGCGCCACGGGCTGGTCCGAGTCAGGAGTGACGCTGTCACAGGCGCCGGGCGAGAAGAATTCCATTGCCGCGGTTTCCGACGGGCAGGGTGGCGCCTACATCAGCTGGAGCAACTCGGGCGCGAACGACGACATCATGATCCAACACGTCGGCGTTAGCGGTGCGATCCTGTCGAGCGGGTCGGCGAATGGCGCCATCGTCTGCTCGGCGCCGGGAACGCGCGGCGAATCAGTGTGCGCTCCCGATGGGGCGCAGGGCGCATTGGTGGCGTGGGCTGATGCACGCGGCAGCAGTGGGCGCGACATCTATGTGCAGCGCGTGACGCCGCACGGCGCGGTGGCGACGCTGCTCGCCATCGTGGATACCGACATCACGGCCGACCACGTGCGCCTGCGCTGGCATGCCGCGGCACTGGCCGGCATGCCGGTCGTGGTGGAGCGGCGTGCGGGTGCGCTCGCTTGGGAACCGCTCGAGGAAGCGCGCCGATGCCGGTGGTTTGATCGAGTTCGAGGATCGCGCGATTGCCCCGGGCGCCGCCTACGACTATCGCGTGAGCTGGACTGAGAACGGCGTGACGCATCATGGTGGCGAGACGCGCGCGCTCATTCCTCACGGCGTGGCACTCGCGATGTCTGCGCCCACCCCCAGCCCTGCGCGTTCGTGCTTCGAGCTCGAGCTGTCGGTGCCGAACGGCCGCGACGCCTCGATCGAGTTGCTCGATGTGACGGGCCGGCTGCTCGAGCGCCGCACGTTGCGTGGCACGGGCGTCGCGCCGCTGCGCGTTCGCGTGGGCGATGGGGGGCGGCTTGCGCCGGGCGTCTACCTGCTGCGGCTGGCGGATGGAGCGTCGAGCATTTCGCGGCGCGCGGCGTTGGTCCGCTGACGTTCGCGCCCCTCGCACTTGCCGCAGCGCGGCGCGGGTAGCATCCTCGCGACGAACTCTCGAACCTTCGTCGCAGCCCGCACTCCCCAAATACGGAGCCCAACCGTGACCTCCCTGATCGAATCGCTCGCACTCGAGAACACCTCGAAGATCGTCCTGCTGGTGCTCGACGGGCTCGGTGACCTGCCGCATCCGGATTTTGGTTTCCAGACGCCGCTCGAAGCCGCGAAGACGCCGAATTTCGATTCGCTCAGCGCGCGCGCCGCGATGGGCCGCTTGCTGCCGGTGCAGCCGGGCATCACGCCGGGGAGCGGGCCGGGGCATCTCGGGCTATTCGGTTACGACCCCGTGACGACGCAGGTCGGCCGTGGCGTGCTCGAAGCGCTTGGCGCGGGCATCGGACTCAAGGCCGGCGACGTCGCCGCGCGCGCGAACTTCTGCACCGTCGATGCGGGCGGCATCGTGACAGATCGCCGCGCGGGTCGCATCGCGGGAGAATTCGGCACGCAACTCGTCGAGCAGTTGCGGGCGCAGGCAGGCCGCATCGAGGACATCGACATCGTCCTGCAGGCGGGCAAGGGGCATCGCTTCGTGGCGGTGCTGCGCGGGCCGGGGCTCACGGGCCAAGTGAGCGACGCCGATCCGCACAAAGAGGGCAAGGTGATCCCTGCGGCGCACGCGTTGGTTGCGGGCGCAGGCAACGAGAAGACGGCGCGCATCGTCAACGCCTGGATCGCGAAGGCGAAGGAAGTGCTGAAGAACGATCACCCGGCGAACGCGGCACTCATGCGGGGCTTGAGCGAACGCCCCGCCTTCGCGGGCTATCGCGAGCGCTTCAAGTTGCGCGCCGCGGCGATCGCGGCCTACCCGATGTATCGCGGCGTCGCGGAGCTCGCGGGCATGGCGTTGTTCCCGGTGGGCGAGGCACCGGCCGACGCGTTCACGTGCGCCGCCGCCGAGTGGGCCAACCACGACTACTTCTTCATTCACATGAAGGCCACCGACATGGCGGGTGAGGACGGCAACTTCGCCGCCAAGGTCGCCGCGATCGAGGCCGTCGACCAGGCTCTGCCGAAGCTGCTGGCGCTTAAACCCGACGTTCTGTGCGTGACCGGCGACCACTCCACGCCGGTGCCGATGAAGGGGCATTCGTGGCACCCGGTGCCCGTGATGATCTCGGGCGCGAACGCGTTCGCCGATGGATCCCCCAAGTTTCACGAGAAAAATTGTCGTGGCGGCAGCATCGG
>JAYSRO010000435.1:0-25601 GCA_043720995.1 Candidatus Eiseniibacteriota bacterium | reverse complement strand
CTGCCCGCAGGGATTCCTCGGTGGTGCGTCCGACGGCGCGCGAGGGCGCGCGCAACTCGACGCGCGGCAGGCGCGCGGCGCGGCGGAACAGTTCTTCGGACGAGGTGCCCACCCCCGGCGCGATGATCCCGCCGAGATAGGCACCTTCCTTCGAGATGCAATCAAAGGTGGTGGCGGTCCCGAGGTCCACGACGATGGCCGGCGTGCCGTAACGGGCGCGCACCGCGACGGCGTTCGCCAGCCGGTCGGCGCCGACGGCGCCCTGGTCCAGATAGCGGATCGCGATCTTCGCCGAGGCGGCATTGACCTCGACGGGCACAACACCGGTGAGTCGCTCGAGCGCCACACTCCACGGTTGCGACAATGCGGGCACCACCGAACACAATACCGCCGCCGAGGTTTCGGCCGTCGCGGCACCCAGCAGGCCACGCAACTGCAGCAGCACTTCGTCGGCGGTCAACCGCATGGTGGTGAGCCGCCAGAAGCCGTCGAGTTTGTCGCCACGGAAGCGACCCACGGTGATCTCACTGTTGCCAACATCCACGGTGAGCAACGCATCGGTCGCGCGCTTGCCGCGAGTTCGCGAGGCCGCTCGACGCGCTGCGGCAGGTTTGGCGCTACGACTCTTGGCGGGCACACGCTTGCGCGACTCAGGCATCGGTGGCCTCCTCAGGGGTAGGTTCCGACCTGCGCTTGGCGACGAGCCAGGACAGGCCGACACTCACAAAGTAGAGCGCGATCATCGGCACGCCCATGATCAACTGCGCAGTCACGACATCACCGGGCGTAATCACCGCGGTCACGACGAACACGATGACCAGCGCATAGCGCCACTGCCGCAGCAGGTAGCCTGGGGTCACGAGCCCCATCGCGGTGAGCGCCATGGTGACCAGCGGCAGTTGCATGACGGTCCCGCACGCCAGCGCGATGTTGTAGAAGAAGGCGAGCAGGGACGACAGCTGGATCTGCATCTTGATGTTGGGCGTGGTGAACTGGTCCATCACCTTGATGACGAGCGGCACCACGTAGCCGTACGCCGCCCATACGCCCAGCGCGAACATCACCATCGACATCATCGCCATCGGCAGGATCATGCTGCGCTCGCGCTTGAGCAGGCCCGGCACCACAAACTGCCAGATCTTGAAGAACACATAGGGGGAGGCCACGAGCAGGCCGATCAGCATGGTCAGCTTCATGCGCTCATTGAAGGCTTCAAGCGGCGAGAGCACGATCGCGGTGTGCACGGTGCGCACGATCAGGTCATCGAGCACGCGCGGCGCCAGCCACCAACCCAGAATCGCCCCGAACGCGGCGGCGATGACGACGTGCATCAGCACCCAGCGCAACTCCTCGAGGTGCTCGAGGAACGGCATCTCGCCGGTCTGGCGCGGGTCTGCGCTCATTGCATCCCTCCCGCCGGGATGTGCTGCACGTCGCCCGCGAGGACACGCACATCCTCACCGGTCGCCGTGCGCACCACCAGCGCGCCATCGTCGGCAAGTGCTACGGCGTCGCCGTGGATCCAGCCTTGCGGCGCGCGCACGGAGACGGGCTTGCCCCAGAACCGCGCCCTCGCGCGCCACGCCTTGAGGGCCGCGAGCGCATCGCCTTCCTGGTGCTCATCCCACAACGGCTCGAGCTCATTGAGGAACGCGGCGGCAACCGTCTCGCGATCAAGCTCATGCCCGGCGAGCGCCAGCGAAGTCGCCTCTTCGCGCAGTTCGGGCGGGAAGTCCTCCACGCGCTGCGACACATTCACTCCGACGCCGAGCACGAACGCCTGCGTGCCCTCCGCGCGGCGGCGGCTCTCGCACAGCATGCCGGCGAGCTTGCGGCCGCCGAGCAGCAAGTCATTCGGCCACTTCAGTTCGGCATCGACACCCAATCCATCGAGCGAGCGAGCGAGCGCCAGCCCCGCCACGAGCGGAGTGGTCGCGAACGCCGCGGCATCACAACCCGGATGCAGCAGCAGCGACATCGCGAGGCCCGCGCCCGGCGTGTCGAGCCAATCGCGTCCCGATCGCCCACGGCCGCGCGTCTGGTGATCGGCGATCACCAGCGTGCCATCGCGCGCGCCCGATGCGGCGGCGTCCCAGGCGTCGTCGTTCGTCGATGCGGTTTCGCCGCGTAACAGCAGGGTCAGCCCGAACCGCCGCGTCGACAACCGCGACGCGAAGCGCGCGCGATCGAACGTCGACTCAGCCAACTTCTTCGACCTCGAGGCTGATATCGAGCGCCGGCGCCGAATGCGTCAGCGCTCCGACCGACAGGTAGTTCGCGCCGGTCTCGGCATAGGCGCGCACGCGGTCGATCGACAACCCGCCCGACACTTCGACCTCCGGCCAGCGCTTCGCACCCTTCGGCATGCGCGGCGAATCCGGCGGATTGTCGCGGCACCAACGGTCCACGATCTCGACGGCCTTGCGCACATCCTCGACCGGGCGGTTGTCGACGAGGATGCGATCGACCTCGGGCCGCAGCGCCTCATGCAACTGGTCGAGCGACTCGACCTCGACCTCGAGCAACAGGTCGCCCTGACGCGTGCGCGTGATGCGATCGATCGCGGCGGTCACGCCACCCGCGGCGCGGATGTGGTTGTCCTTCACGAGGTACATGTCCCACAGCGCCAGCCGGTGGTTCTGGCCGCCTCCGCAGGTGACCGCGAACTTCTCGAGGAAGCGCAGTCCCGGCGTCGTCTTGCGCGTGTCGAGGATCACGGCGCCCGTGCCCTCGATAGCATCGACGAACTGTCGCGTCAGCGTCGCGACCCCTGAGAGGTGCTGCAGGAAGTTGAGCGCCGTGCGCTCGGCCTTCAAGATGCTGCCGGCATCGCCGACGACCTGCGCGATCGCCTGGCCGGCTTCGATGTTCGAGCCATCACCCATCGTCAGGCGGAACTTGAGGTTCGGGTCCACCTCGCGGAACACCAGCTTCGCCACGTCCGCTCCGGCGACCACACCCGCGCCGCGCGCCACGATCGCGGCGCGCGCCTGGACGCCGCCACGGATGCAATTGAGCGAGGTGATGTCGCCGGTGCCGACGTCTTCGGACAGCGCGTACTTGACCAGCGGGAGGGCTACGGCTTCGAGCATAAGATGGCGATGCTACCCGAGCCGCGATGCGGAATCGAGCCGACCGCGCCGGGGGGCCTTCGCGCGGCCTGTCTTGCGCGCCGCGGCACGGCCACCGGAGCCGCGCGGACGCCAGCCAAAACGCTCGAGGTCGACCCGTCCGCGCGCGTCGAATTCCACGCCTTCGGCCGACAGCCGCAGCAGTTGCGTCTCCGCCGCGCCATCGAATCCGCGCAGGGAGATCGCCCCGCGGGCATTGACCACGCGATGCCACGGCAGCGGCGTGCCCGCAGGCAGCCCGTGCAGCGCGTAGCCGACGTGTCGGGCGTAATTGCGCAACCCAGCGACCGTCGCCACCTGGCCGTACGAGGCCACGCGGCCGCGCGGGATACGCCGCACCACGGCGAGCAGCCGCGTGAAGATGGCGCTCACACGTTGTCCTTGTTGCGGTGCGCCCGGCGCTTTGGCTCGGGTGCCGGTCGCCGACGCGGCGCCGCATCCCGAATAGCGTTTGCCGCCGCGCCCAGCTCACCGCCCTTCACGCCCATGCGATCGGCGACTTCCATCGTCGCGCGCACCTCATCGATGCGGTCGCGCAACGAAGCGGCGCGCTCGAACTCCAGCGCCTTGGCGGCGTCGAGCATGTCGCTCTCGAGCTGCGCGATCAGCGCATCGGGTCCGATGTCGCCGATGGCGCGCAGGAACATGCCCGCCTTCTGCTCCTCGGTCGCGCCGATGGCGTCGGCCACCGAGGTCGAGCGCATAATGTCCTCGCGGCTCTTGAGCACCGTCTTCGGGCTGATGCCGTGCTCGCGGTTGTACTCGAGCTGGATCACGCGGCGGCGGTTGGTCTCCTCCGTGGCGCGGCGCATCGAATCGGTCACTCTGTCGGCGTACATCACCACGCGGCCATTCACGTTGCGCGCCGCGCGGCCCATTGTCTGGATCAGCGAGCGCTCGGAGCGCAGGAAGCCTTCCTTGTCGGCATCGAGGATCGCCACCAGCGAGACTTCCGGCAGGTCGAGCCCTTCGCGTAGCAGGTTGATGCCGATCAGCACATCAAAGTCCCCGAGCCTCAAGCCCCGCAGGATCTCGACGCGCTCCAGCGCATCGATGTTGCTGTGCAGGTAGCGCACGCGCACACCCGCCTCGGAGAGATAGTCGGACAGGTCCTCCGACATGCGTTTGGTCAGCGTGGTGACGAGCACGCGCTCCTCGCGCGCGACCGTCACGCGGATCTCCTCGAGCAGGTCGTCCACCTGCCCCTCGATCGGCTTGATGACGAGTTGCGGATCCACGAGTCCCGTCGGCCGGATGATCTGCTCGACGATCACGCCCTTGCAGCGCTCGAGCTCGAAGTTCGAGGGCGTCGCCGAGACGTAGATCGTCTGCCCCGTCAGCTGCTCGAACTCATTGAAGCGCAGCGGCCGGTTGTCGAGCGCCGAGGGCAGGCGGAAGCCGAAGTCGATCAGCGTCTGCTTGCGCACGCGGCCGCCTTCGTACATGCCGCCGATCTGCGGGATGGTGACGTGCGACTCGTCCACCACCAGCAGGAAGTCCTTCGGGAAGTAATCGATCAGGCAGCCCGGACGATCCCCCGCCGCGCGGCCCGACAGGTGTCGCGAGTAGTTCTCGACGCCGGGGCACGAGCCGATGGTGCCGAGCATTTCGAGATCGTACTCCGTGCGCTGGCGCAGCCGCTGCGCCTCCAGCAATTTCCCCTGCGACTTGAACAGGGCCACCTGTTGCTCGAGTTCCTCGCGGATCCCCGCCATTGCAGAGTGGATGCGCGACTCGGGCGTGACGAAGTGCTTGGCCGGGTAAAGTGCCAGGCGCTCCATGCGCCGCAGCACCTGCCCGGTCACGGCATCGAGCGCCGAGAGCCGCGCCACGATGTCGTCGTCCAGCTCGATGCGCACGATGTAGTCCTCGTACGCCGGCCGCACTTCCACGACATCGCCGCGCACGCGGAATTGGCCGCGGCCGACCTCGACATCGTTGCGCGTGTACTGGATCGCCACCATCTTCTCGAGCAGGTCGCGGCGCGTCAGGCGCTCGCCCGCTTGCGCGTCGATGCGCATGCCGCGCCAGTCTTCCGGCGCGCCGAGGCCGTAGATGCACGACACGCTGGCCACGATGATCACGTCGTCGCGCTCGAGCAGCATAGCGGTCGCCTGCAGGCGCAGGCGGTCGATGTCGTCGTTGATGCTGGCGTCCTTCGCGATATAGGTGTTGGTCGAGGGGACGTAGGCCTCGGGCTGGTAATAGTCGTAGTACGAAATGAAGTAGCCGACGGCGCTCTCGGGGAAGAACTGGCGGAACTCGCCGTACAACTGCGCGGCCAGCGTCTTGTTGTGCGAGATCACCAGCGTCGGCCGCTGCCACTCGGCAATCGTCGCGGCGGCGGTGTGCGTCTTGCCGCTGCCGGTGACGCCGAGCAGCGTCTGGTAACGGTCGCCGCGCTTCAGGCCTGCGGTCAGTTCCGCAATGGCCTGGGGCTGGTCGCCGCGCGGCTCGTAGGGCCGGTGGATGGTGAAGGACATGCGCCAAGAGTACGCAACTTCGGGCTATGCGGTCGAACGGGCTCCGGCATCGCGCTGCGTGCCGCGCGTCTCGGGCAACAGCACGTTCGCCACCAGCAGTCCCGCCACCAGCGCCGACAACATCAGCACCATGCGGAAGGCCTGTTCCACGCCGATCACCACGTCGCGCTGCAGCAGCAGGGCGAGGCCGCGGAAGCCCACGCTCCCCGGCACCAACAGCAGCAACGCCGGCACCAGCGTGACCGCAGCCGGGCGGCCCAACGTGCGCGCGTAGAGGTTGCTCGCCACGCCCGCGGTGAGCGAGCCGAGGAACAGCCCGAGTTCCGGCCCGAGTGTCGCGGCACCCACGCGTCCGCCGAAGAACGCCAGCACGCTGGTCGCCATCACCCACAGCGTATCGCGGCGCGGCGCGCGCAGCAGCACCATCAGTGACAGCGGTGCTACCGCGAGCGCCACGAACTCGGTCCAGCGCGGCAAGGCCACGACGGCGCCCGCGCTGGGCAAGCCGAACAGGCGCTGGTCGATGGTGCCGCCCAGAGCGACGCCGAAACCGATCGACAGGAACACCATCACCGCGCCGCTCAAGCGCGCGGTACCCGCGGCGAGATGGCGCGAGGAGATCTCCGTCATCGCGGTGGTGAGCGTGAGTCCCGGCAGCAGCACGATCATGCCGCCGAGTGAAGCGATAAAGATCGAGTAGGGCCCGAGCACCAGCAGCAACAATCCCGCGATCATGGTGGCGACCAGTGCCGAGAATGGTTCGAATACGCGCCGCAGCGCGTCCCTGCGACCGGCGAGCAATGCGAGCCCGCCGATCACGAAGCCGGCGATCGCCGCCGCCACGACTTCACGCGCGCCGCCTCCTAGAAACCGCGAGGAGGCCGCTCCCGAGACCGCAAACGCAAACGGCACGAGACCGCGCGCATAGGGCGGTGGGCTCGCGGCGATCGCTTGAATGCGCTGCGCCGCGGCTTCCGGCGCGAGCGCGCCGGACAGCACGCCGGTCACCACGTCCTGCACCTGCGCGAGCCGGTCGAGATGCACTTCGCCCGGCTCGACGCGGATCAAGTACGTGCGCTGGCGCTCGAGCGGACCGAACGCCGCGAAAATCGAGGTCGGCTGCGTGAAGAATTGACCCTCGAGCCCAAGATGGGCGCACACGCGGTTGAGCGTGTCCTCGAGCCTGTGGGAGGGCGTCCCATAGGTGTGGAGAGCCCTCCCCAACGCCAGCACGAACGCCTCCTGCGGGCTGGCCTGCTCCGTCATCTAGTAGCGGTTGCGCATGGTGTAGGTGACGATCACTTCCTGCCCCGCCGGCACCGGCACGGTGAACTGGACCGTGTTGGCGTCCTTGCGCACGAAGTCGCGCGACTTGGCGATGATGTCGGTGTCGCCCGACGTCATCTCCTCCACCACGATCGTGGTCGCGACCTTCTTGCGATTGCGCAGTTTGATCTCGACCGACACTTCCCGCTCGCGATCCGAGATGCGCTTGTTCGCGGTCTCCCGCCGCTCTCCCACCAGGTCGAACGCCTGGCCGACATCGAGCGTGAACTTCTCGCCCGTCGCGATGTGTTCCATCGTGGTCTCCCCCGCGAACTGCAGGTCGTTCCCCGCATCGGGAGCGAACACGCGCACGCGGCCACCCGGCAGCGGCACGCCGAGCCCCTTCTCCTTCTCGTTCACCAGCTCGAGCTGCGTGCGCACCCCGCGGCCCTCCCAGCCACGATAGAAGTAACGCGGCGTCAGCTGCACCGGGCGCGTCTCGAGCATCGACAGCGACTGCGTCTCGCGATCGCGCAGCGTGGCCGGACCGTCGAGCGTATAAAGGTGGTAGTCGGCGAACGCCTCTTCACTGAGCCCGCCGCCCTTCGCCATGGCGCCATCCGCCACCATGGTCGCCCGCATCATCTGCGGCGCCGGGGTGGCCTGCGTCCGCGACGGGTTGCCAGCGATCAACTTGAGCGTCACCCCCGTGTAGTCGCGCCCCGTCGAGTTATCGACGGTCACCGATGTCGCCCAGGTGCCGGTGTTCTCGCCGGTGCGCACCAACGAGTGCTCGGCGCTCCACGACAGTCCACCGGTCAGGTAGGACAGTTCAGCGGGCACATCGCCCTTGCGACCGCCCTCGATCACGGCCTCGAGCATCGGGCGCGTGAACAGGCGCTTGGGCGGCTCGGGGAAGCGCACATCATCGATCGAGGCGCGCGACAGCGTGCGGACTCCGCCATCGGCCTCGCGCACCATCACCCACGTGCCGTCACTCGACAGCAGCGTGCCTTCGACGATCTTGTCGCCGCGCATCGTCACGCGCACCTTGCTGCCGCGCGCGCGGTCGAACAGTCCGTCGCCGCTCTCGACGTCATAGCGGTAGGCCAACCTGCCCACGCGGCCCACGGCGGGCTGCAGCCGCACCGAAGCGACATCGATGCGCGCGGGAATGTCGGCGATGCGCACGGTGTCGGCGGCGGCCGCCAGCGACAGTGTGCGCCACTCGTGAACGAACCCCTGGTCCTGCGTGTAGACCGTGACGACGGGGCGCTGCTCGGCGGCGTGCACCGCGGGCCCTGCGAGTGCCGCCGCGGCGGCGACAGCGGTAACGATTGCTCGGCGAACCATGAATGCCTCCCGGCCTTGGGGGTAATGAGTTGATGACCGGGACAACATACGCCAAACCGGGGCGGTTATTCCCGCGGGGCCGCGTGGCGCCACACCCCGCCGGAATTGCCGGCATTACGCGGCGATCAACCGGTCTCGGAAGGGGCGTGTTTCGAACCGCGCGGAGATGGCGCGGAAGGTGCGCTCGAGCAACGCCAGCTTCCAGGCCAGCGGGCGCTTCATGCCGCTGTAACCTGCCATGCGCGGATCGACCTTGTCCTCGGCCATGCCGAGCAGATCGGCGGCGTGCACGAGGTAGGACAGCGATTCCTTGCGCCACGCGAAGCCGCGCAGCAGCCGGTCAAAGCGGCCGTCCGTCATGCGGTAGCGCAACGAGTGATGCAGCGGGTAGCGGTCGATCGGCGTCACCGACAACGGGAACTCGTGCACCGTGCGCGTGCCGAGGTGGCGCAGGTGCGGCCCGCGCCGCCAGGTGAACGGGAGGATCTTGAGCCGCGTGGCACCCGAGGCGTCGGGGTTCTTGAACATCATCGCGATGCGCGTCGAGATCAGCATCGGCGTGGGACACGCGGAGGCGTCGTAGGCGTAACCCGCCTCGGCCAGCACTTCGAGCGCGCGCGTGCTCATGTCGAATTGCGGCGAGCGGAATCCCACGACCGGCGCCCCGCTCGTCTGCTCGAGCAGCCAGCGGGACTCGGCGAACTCGCGGCGCAACGCTTCGGCCGACATGCTGGCGAGCCCGATTGGATGCGTGAGCGAGTGGCTGGCGATTTCGTGCCCCGCATCTACCGCTGCGGCCAGCACATCACTGTGCGCGGTGGCGTCGCGCGCCACCACGAACAACGTGGCACTGATGGCGCAGCGCTCGCACAACTCGAGCAACCGTGGCACGGCGAAGTCGTAGACCAAGGGATCGGGCGGCAGCGAACGGTACCCGTAACCCGCCAGGTGCAGGTCGATCGGGTCGATGTCGATGCCGATCGTGGCGATCGGGCGGCTCATGCGGGTCTCATGGGGGCTCAGGTGCAGTTGGGCGCGTCCGGTGCGAAGTCTTCGGGGTTTCCCGCAACGATGGTGCAACGGAAGGGATTATCGGCAGCTCGCCCCAAGCACTTGATCCATCGCGCCGGATGCGGCTGCGGAATTCCACCCAATCGGCCGATAACCCGTGATGTGACCACCCTTCACGGAACCCCGTCGATGATTTACGTCATCCTTCCCGCCTGGAATGAGGCGGCGGTCATCCATCCCACGCTGCTCGCGCTGGTGTATGCGATGCACGCCTCGGGCGAAGCCTACCACGCCGTGCTCGTCGACGATGGCAGCACCGACGCGACGATCGCGGAAGCCGAACGAGCCGGCGCGGACAGCGGCGGGCGGCTCGTGCTCACGGTGCTGCGGCATGACACGAATCGCGGCCTCGGCGCCGGGTTGCGCACGGGCATCGAGTGGTGCCTCGACCGCGCTTCCGCGGACGATGTGCTGGTAACGCTCGACGCCGACAACACGCACCCGCCCGCGATGATCCCCGCGCTGGTGGCGCGAGTACGCGAGGGCTGCGATGTTGCGATCGCCTCACGCTACGCCGCGGGCGCGGAAGTCCATGGCGTGCCGGGCCACCGCCGCTTCCTGTCGGATGGGGCGCGCGTCGTGTTCCACCACCTCTACCCCATTCGCGGCGTCCAGGATTACACCTGCTGCTTCCGCGCGTACCGCGCACCGGTGCTCGAACGCGCGCGGCAGCTGTACGGTGACCAGCTGTGCACCGCCCGCGGCTTCGAAGCCGTGATGGACTTGCTGTTGCGGCTTGAACCACTGGATGTGCGCGTCGAGGAAATTGGCTTCACGCTCGACTATGCGGGCCGCGTCGGCGCCAGCAAGATGAACGTGCTGCGCACCATTCGTTCCACGGTGTCGCTGCTGCTGCGGCGCCGCTGGGAAAGGCTCACCCGCTGGCGGCCGGAAGTGATCGAGGCGCGACTCGCGCACATGGCTCGCGCCGCCGACGCGCGGGCAGAAGCGAACCCCGCCGCGGAGCGCAAGAGCGCCTGAGCGGTGGGCCGCGCGCTACCACACGCCTCGCGGTTCGCGTCCCAGTTCGTGACACGGCTCGCCCCTGCCGCCCCGCGAATGCCACTTCCGAAACCGCCCTGCATCGCGGCCGGGAATCCGGCATGATGCCGCCCGAACCTTTTCTTGGGGGAACGGCATGACGACCGACAAAGACTACGTGCTCGGCACGCACGACGAAGAAATCGAACGTTTGGGTTTGCAGCATCGCGTGTGGCGGCCGCGTGTCAGTGACGCCTGGCGGCGCGCGGGATTCACGACCGGGCAGACCTTGCTCGATATCGGCTGCGGCCCGGGTTACGCGACGCTCGACCTCGCGGAGATCGCCGGACGCTCAGGCCGTGCGATCGGCATCGACCGTTCGCGCCGCTTCCTCGATGCGGGAGCGGCTGCGGCGCGCGCGCGCGGCCTCGCGAACATCGACTGGCTCGAGCAGGATCTCGATGAGCAGGACTTGCCTGCCCTGCAGGCCGACGGCGCGTGGTCCCGCTGGGTCTATGCGTTCGTGCGCGATCCACGCGCGCTGCTCGCGCGTGTCGCCCGCGCGCTCAAGCCCGGCGGTAAGATGGTGCTCTACGAGTATGTCGACTACCGCGCCTGGCGGCTGTCGCCGCGGCGCGAAGCGTTCGAGGGCTTCGTCGCCGAAGTGATGGGGTCGTGGCGCGAACACGGTGGCGAGCCGGATATCGCCATCGATCTACCACGCTGGCTCGAAGAACTGGGCTTCGAGGTGCGCGAGCTGCGTCCGTGGGTCGAAGTCGCGCGCCCCAACGACTTCGTGGCGCAGTGGCCCGACGCTTTCGTCGACGTCGGCGTGCAGCGGCTCGTCGATCTCGGACGCATCGACGCCGCACGCGCGAAGGCGATTCGTGACGCCTACCGCGAGTCGCAGTCGACACCCGGAGCGTTCCAACTGACGCCCACGGTGCTCGAGATTATCGCCACCAAACGATAGAGTCCACGCGCTCATGTCCCGTCCACGCCACAACCCTGACGCAGCAGTCACCGCCACGACCGCCCCACTCGGTTGGGGTGCGCGCTTCGCCGTCGCCATTGGACTCGCATACATCGCGACGTTCGTCGTGGTCGCGTTCATGCGTCTCGGCTACCCGTTCGAGCTCGAGTGGATGGAAGGCTCGAGCATCGCGCACTTGAACCGCGTACTGCACGGCCTGCCGCTGTACGTGAAGCCTTCAATCGACTTCACGCCGTTTACTTACCCTCCGCTGTATTTCATTGTCAGTTCGTGGTTTGCCAGGCTCACCGGCGCCGGGTTCGTGCCGCTGCGGCTGGTGTCGATCCTCGCCTCGCTCGGCTCCATCGCGTTGGTCTACGCCTACGTTCGGCGCGAGTCCGCGAGCCGCTGGCCGGCGGTGCTCGGGGCCTGCCTGTTCGCGGCGGTCTACCGTCAGGGCGGCGCGTTCCTCGACATGGGCCGCGTCGACGCGTTGTTCCTGTGCCTCACCATGGCGGGGGCCGTCGCGGTGCGGCGGATTGATTCCGCGTGGCTCGCGGGTCTCGCAGGCGGCGCATTGTTCGCGCTTGCGGCGCTGACGAAGCAATCGGCGTTGTTCATCGCGGCGCCCGTTGCAGTCGCGTTGCTCGCGGGCGACTGGCGGCGTGGGGCCACGTTCACCGCCACGCTCGCGGCGTGCTTTGGCGCGAGCGGCTGGTGGCTCAACCGGCAATCGGGTGGCTGGTTCAACTTCTACGTGTTCGACCTGCCGCGCGATCACCCGGTGATCGGCCAGCTGTTGCGCATGTTCTGGATCGAGGACTTCGTCGGCCCGCTCGGGTTGGCGCTGGTGATTGGCGCCGCGCACTTCTTTATCGCCCCCGTGCGCCCTCGCTGGCGCGCGCTCGTCCTCAACTTCGCCTTCATCGTAGGGCTCGTGCTGACCGGCTACGCCACGCGCATCCGCGTCGGCAGCTACATCAACGTGGCGCTACCCGCCTACCTCGGCGTGAGCCTCCTGCTGGGACTCGGGCTCGCCACGCTATGGACGCAGCGCCGCGCGGACTCGGCCATGTCACGTCACGCCGAGGGATTCGTGGCGCTGTTGCTGGTGGCGCAGTTCGCGCTGCTCGCCTACAAACCGTGGCAGCTGCTGCCCACTCCCGCCGATCGCGCGGCGGGCGAGCAGATCGTCGAAAGCCTCAAGCGTGTGCCGGGCCCGGTGTGGGTTCCCCGCCACCCCTATCTTGCCGAGCTGGCCGGCAAGCCCACGCTCGCGCACGAGCTCGCGCTGCAGGACGTATTGCGCTCAGGGTCGTCCGCGCAGAGCGACTCGCTGCGCGCGAAGATCCAGGCCGCTGCCAGATCACGGCGCTTCGATCTGCTGGTGCTCGACGACGAGACCTGGGTGCACCACGAGTTCGCGCCCTACTACCAGCACGCGGCGGAGATGTTCGCCGCGACCGAGAGTGGGCTGTTCTGGCCGAAGAGCGGCTTCGTCACGCGGCCCGACTTCGTCTGGGTGCCGCGCAGCGACTCGGCCGCGGCCCCGGCGCCCCCTGCGGAACACCGGTAGCCGCGCCGAAGTGGCAGCTCACTCCTCTGCCGGCGCGAATCCCACCATCCGCAGGTGGTCGGCGACACCCTCGCTCGCCAGCGCCTCCGGCGGCTCGTTCCACTTGTTGAACGACGGCTCACGCAGCGATCCCGCCCCAAGTAACACATCGATCACCGCGATGTAGTCGTCATCGGCGCTGTGGCAATTCACCGAGCCGTGCGCGGCCCAGGCCAGCGGCGTGCTGCCGTACGTCGCATCACGCACATTCACGGGGGCGCCGAGTTCGAGCAGCGCCTTCACCATCTCGAGGCGCCCATTCCACGCCGCCGCGTGCAATGCCGTGCCGCCATGATCGGCCTCGCGCGCGACGTCGAAGCCGAGCGCCACGAACGCGCGCGCCGCCGCCACCCGCCCGTTGCTGGCGGCATCGAACAGCGCGGCGCGGCCGTGCGTTCCGAGGGTATCAAGCAATCCGGGGTGCGCATCGCGCAGACGTTGCGCTTTGAGCACATCGCCGCTCGCGCACGCGCCGAGCAACTCATCTTCCGCGCGCAACGCGGGGGCAGCCCCCGCCGCGCGCAACCGCTCGGCAACCGCGGTGTTGCCTGCGCGCACGGCCAACTCGAACGGCGTGCGGCCATCCGCGCGTGTCACGGCAGGGTCCGCGCCGTGCGCGAGGAGCAAGTCCGCGAGCGCCACGTCGTGACTCGATGAGGCGATGCGATGCAACGGCGTCTCGCGCGACTTGTAGCTGCGCACGTTGGGATCGGCGCCGTGTTCGAGCAGCCATGCCATGCCGCGCGTCGCCGAGTCGATCATGGCTCCGCTCGGGCGATGACCGCACAGGTAGTACACAACCGTGTTGTGCCAGTGCGCATGCTCGGCCGAAATCTCGGCGCCGTGCGCGAGCAACAACTCCAGCACCGTGCGATGGTCGCGCTCCGCGGCGTGGTACGTCGACTCGCCGTCGTTGGGATCCGCGCCGGCTTCGAGCAACACGCGCACGACACCGGCATTACCCCGCTCGCTCGCGCGGAATAACGCCGTGAGCCGCACGCCTTCCTCGGTGTCCGGCGGATTCGTGGTGGCGTTCGCATCGGCGCCGGCCGCGAGCAGCGCGCGCGCAATGCGCTCACTGACCGCGAGTCGCTCAGGATCGAGCACGGCCAACGGTGACGCCGCGAGACATTCGATCGGCGTCCACCCCCTGCCCGGTGCCAGCGGTTGCTTCGCATGCGCCGCGCCGCGCGCCAGCCAGGCGTTGACGGTGGCTTCGTCGCATGCCGCGGCCGCGGTGTGGACGGCGGCCTTCGCGACATCGGGATGCGCAGCCAAGACACGCTGCATCGTTGCGGCATCGCCTGCCCCCATCGCGTGCACGAAGCGCTGCACCTGCTCGACGAGCGGTTCGAGACTCTCGATGGTGTGGCGCAGTGCCGCCCAGTGTTCGACCCCGGCCTGGAGCGCCAACGCATGTTGCACGTCTGCGAGCCGCATGCCGCGCGCGGCGTCGGCGGGGCTCAGCGAACCGAGCCGCGGCAAACGCGACTGGACGCGTTGCAGTGCCGCGGCATCACCCGCGCGGCAATCCCGCAGCAACTGCTTGGCGGTCTTGCGCAGGCGTTCGAGCGAAGGAGCAGCGGACTGCGGATCAAAATCGGACATTACGAGCCTCCAGGTTGCCCGAGTCCGCACTCATGGGCCGAAGGTTCGTCGTGTGTGCAAGACAGCGAGATCAGGTGGGAAGCCCTTTCCACGGACCGGCGGCGCCCTGCGCACCGCCCGATGATCACGCAGACGGGGTGACGAATCCAGCGCAAATTTCCGTCGGTCAGCGTCCGAGCTGCAGGACACCTCTCGCGCGTGCTGTGACTCGAACGGGCCCTTAGACCCCTGCCCCCCGCAAGCTTTCCTGAGCGCGCTTGAGCTTGTCGAGCGTTTCCTCGAGCTGGGCGAGCCGATCGTGTTCGCGTTGCACCACGTCGGGGCGCGCCTTGTTGAGGAAGTCCTGGTTGCGCAGCTTGCGCCGCGTGCCCTCGAGATCCGTCAGCAGCTTGTCGGCTTCGCGCACCAACCGCGCGCGCTCCTCCGCCACGTCGATCAGCCCTTCGAGCGGGACGAACACCTCGGCGCCATCGACGATCGCAGCGGCCGAGAGTCCCGGACGGCCTTCACCCTTGAGCGCGCTCACGCTCTCGACGCGCGCCAGCGCCATGATCTGCGGCGTCAGGGTCGAGACCAGCGCCCATTGTTCTTCAGTGCCGCGCACCAGCACGGGCACGCGCTTGCCCGGCGGCAGCCCTGCCTCCACGCGCAGGTTGCGCACGGCGATCACCAGCTTCTGCAGGAAGTCGATCTGCTTCTCGGTGCCGGCGTCGAACCAGCTCTTCTTGGCGCGCGGCCACGACGCCAGCGCCAGCGTCTCGCCATCGTGCGGCAGCGCCTGCCACAGTTCCTCGGTCACGAACGGCATGAACGGGTGCAGCATGCGCAGGGCGCCATCGAGTACCTTCCACGATACCCAGCGCGCGACCAGACGGTCGTGCACATCAATCGGCGGGCCGTCGGGGATCTCGGTCCAGCGCGGCTTGGCCATCTCGAGGTACCAGTCGCAGTAGTCGTTCCAGATGAAGTGGTAGAGCGCGTTCGCCGCCTCATTCAAACGGTAGGTCTTGAGGTTGCGCGTCACATCCTTCACGGCGTTGGCGTAGCGCGACAGGATCCAACGGTCCGCCAGCGTCAACGCCAGCTGGCTCTCCTTGATGCGCGCAAAGTTCTCGTCGCCGAGCCGCATGGTCACGAGCTTGGTGGCGTTCCACACCTTGTTGGCGAAGAACTTGCCCGTCTCGAGCCGCTTGGAATCGAACAGCAGGTCCTGCCCCGTCGGCGTCAGGTACACCATGGTGAAGCGCACCGCGTCGGCGCCGTATTCGTCCATCATCGCCAGCGGATCGGGCGAGTTGCCAAGCGACTTGGACATCTTGCGGCCCTGCGCGTCACGCACGATGCTGGTGAACAGCACGTGCGGGAACGGCACCTCGCCGCGGAATTCAATCCCCGCCATGATCATGCGCGCCACCCAGAAGAAGATGATGTCGCTGCCGGTCACCATCAGGCTGTTCGGGTAAAAGCGCTTCAGGTCCTCGGACTCGTCGGGCCAGCCGAGTGTGGCGAACGGCCACAGCCACGACGAGAACCAGGTGTCGAGGACGTCCTCGTCCTGCACCCAGCCTTCACCCTCGGGGCGGTCCACCGAGACGAGAATCTCTTCGCCGCGATACCACACCGGAATGCGATGCCCCCACCACAGCTGCCGCGAGATGCACCAGTCGCGGATATTGTCGAGCCAGTTGACGTACACCTTCTTCCAGCGCGAGGGGAAGAACTTGACCTTGCCCTTCTTCGCCGCCTCGAGCGCCGGCGCCGCCAGCGGTCCCATCTTCACGAACCACTGCCGCGACAGGTAGGGCTCGATCACCGTGTTGCAGCGCGAGCAGTGCCCCACCGAATTCTGGTGCGTCTCGACCTTGTCGAGGTAACCGGCGTCGGTGAGCGCCTGCACGATGCGCTCGCGCGCCTCGAAGCGGTCGAGTCCGCGGAAGTCGCCGGCGTTGTCGTTCATGACCGCGCGCTCGTCCATCACCACCAGCGAGGGCAGGTTGTGGCGCTGACCGGTCTGGAAGTCGTTGGCGTCATGAGCAGGCGTGATCTTGACCGCGCCCGTGCCGAACTTGGGATCCACCATGTCGTCGAACACGATCGGGATCTCGCGGCGCACCAGTGGCAATACCGCGAACTTGTCCTTCAAGTGGGCGTAGCGGCGGTCCTTCGGGTTCACCGCCACCGCGGTGTCACCGAGCATCGTCTCGGGCCGCGTGGTCGCCACCGTCAGGAATTTTTCTGAGCCCTTGATCGGGTAACGGATGTGCCACAGCTTGCCTTCGGTCTCGACGTGGTCCACTTCCTCGTCGGACAGTGCGGTCATGCAGCGCGGGCACCAGTTGACGATGTAGTGGCCACGGTAGATCAGGCCCTTGTCGTAGAGCACCTTGAAGCCGGTGAGCACGGCGCGCGAATAATGTTCATCGAGCGTGAACTGCTCGCGCGACCAATCGGGCGAGGTGCCTACGCGGCGCAGCTGCTTGAGGATCAGACCGCCGTACTGGTCCTTCCACTTCCACACTTCGTCGACGAAGCCCTCGCGCCCCAGGTCGTGGCGCGAACGCCCGTCCTCGCGCAGCTTCTTCTCCACCACGTTCTGCGTGGCGATGCCGGCGTGGTCCATCCCGGGCACGTAAAGCACTTCGCGGCCTTCCATGCGCTGCCAGCGCAGGATCACGTCGCGGATCGACTCGCCGAGCAGGTGCCCCATCGTGAGCGAACCCGTCACGTTGGGCGGCGGAATCATGATCGTAAACGGCTGCGAGCGGCCCGTTTCGGAGGCCTTGGGCTGGAACACGCCCAACGATTCCCAATGCGCGTACCAACGCGCTTCGACGCGGGCAGGATCGTAGGGTAGCTCGAGGGCCGCGGGATTCCCGGGACGCATGGGAGGTCCTCTTAGGTGGCAGGATTGGGAGCCAGGATGGCCCCGCTGGAAATCAGCGAGGGAAGTTATCACAGGCGGCAAAGTCGGGCCAAAAGCGGTGGAGATTGCCCGCAAGCGGGTGAGTCAGTCCCGGACCACCACGCAGCGTCGCGTCACGATCTCTCCCCCGCGGCCCAAGCGCAGGAAGTAGACGCCCGGCGCGAGCGCACCAGCCCCCGCCACGCGGATCAAGTGACTGCCCGCGCCCCACGCTCCCACGTCGCGCGTCGCGACGCGGCGGCCGGCCAGGTCGAGTACTTCGAGCCGCGCGGGCGCGGCATCGGGCAGCGCGAAGGCGATGTCGAGCGCGCCGCGCGACGGATTCGGCCGCGCGCCATCGAGCCCCAGACGCGAGGCGAGTGGAATCGTGACCCACGTCTCGCCCATGACGTCCTCGCTACTCACGCCCGTGACGCCAATGCGATAGCCGTAGCGCGCGCCCGCTATGACGCGCGTATCCACCGCCTCAATGAGCCCGGTCTCGTTCGCGAACACAGCACCCATCGATCGCCACGCGCCTGATCCCTCGCAACGGTACAGCGTGAAGCTCGCGCCGGGATCCGCGTGGCAGTACCACGCGAGCCGCACTTCGCCCTCGCGCGCCTCGGTGCTCACCAGCGACATCGTCGTCGCCGTAAACACATCCCCGAGGGCGACGAGATTCGCACGCGGCTCCGCCCCCACACTGTCGAACACGCCCCCGGCGTAGACCTGCGGCGGCTGTGCGGCGAGCGTGAAGATGGAGCGGTTCGGCGCAGGATCCCATGCGGTCGCGGCGCCACTCACCGCATCGACCGCGGCGAGATTGAGGCGCGTCGCGTTGCCTACCGCGGCGAACGAACCGCCGAAGTAGACGGCGCCATCGCGCACGAGCATGGCCTTCACGTTCGCCGATGCCCCCGTGACATTCGGGTCCCACGCGGTGGCCAATCCTGTCGCAGCGTCGAGCGCTGCCAGGCACGCGCGCTGCTGCCCGCCGATGCTGCTGAAGGCGCCGCCCGCGTAGACGACCGGTCCGTTCGTCCCTATGCAGTAAATGAATCCGGCGGTGTTCGGGTCCCACGCCGTGACAGTGCCGTCCACGAGATCCAGCGCCGCGATCCGGTTGCGCGGCTGGCCGCCGATCGTGGTGAGGCCGCCGCCCACATACAAGGTGGTGCCCTCCAACGCGAGCGCGACGACGACGTTATCCGGCTGCGGCGCCCACGGCGACACGTTGCCCGTCGCGGAATCGATCGCCGCGAGATAGCTTCGCGGCACGCCGCCGACGGTGGTGAACGAGCCGCCCATGTAGATCGTCGGCCCCACCGGCAACAATGTGGCGACGACATTGTTCGCGTCCGGGTTCCAGGCAAACGGAACGCCGCTCCCTGCATCGATGGCGGCGATGTGATTGCGCGGTTGGCCGCCCACGTGATCGAACACGCCGCCCGCGTAGATCGTGTTCCCGGAAGCCGCCAGCGCGTGCACCGACTCGCTCGCGTTGGGATTCCAGTCGGTGACGTGGCCCGTGGCGAGATCGATGGCGGCAAGGTGGTTGCGCGTCTTGCCGCCGATACTGGCATAGCGCCCACCGGCGAACACCGCGCCATCGCGCCCCGACAACGCGAACACCGGCGCGTCGGCGTTCGGGTCCCACGCGCCGGCGAGCCCGTCCGCGACGATGAGTGCCGCGATGAAGTTGCGCGGCTGCCCACCGATGGTGCGGAACGCCCCCCCGGCATAGAGGCGCTCACCCCGCAGCAACAGCGCGCTCACTTCGTTATCGGCATTTGGGTCCCACGCGGTCGCCGCACCGGTCGCCGAATCGAGCGCGGCAATGAAGTTTCGCGTCTGCCCGCCGATCGTGCGGAACGAGCCGCCCGCATAGACGGTGCCGCCCGCTGCGGCGAGGGCATAGACCGCATCGTTGGCATCCGCCCGCCACGAAGTCGCGAGCCCTGTCAGCGTGTCCAACACCGCGATCGAAACGCGCGGCTGGCCACCGATCGTGGTGAACGCCCCGCCCGCATACACGCGCGACTCGCGCACGGCGAGCGCATAGACGGGGCCGTCGGGGTGTGGCCGCCAACTCGTGGCGGCACCTCCCCACACTCCGAGTGCCGCGAGGTAGCGGACCGGCACGCCAGCGATCACGAAAAACTCGCCGCCCACCAGCACCACCGTGTCGCGCACCGCGAGCGATCGCACGGAGCGGTCCGCGCCCGGATTCCAGCTCGCGAGTTGTCCGCTCGCAACGTCGAACGCCGCGAGCCGTCGGCGCGAGGCGCCCGTGACGCTGGCGAAGTCGCCGCCGATGAAGAGCCGCGATCCCGCGACCGCGATCGCCCGCACTGCGCCGTCCACCACCGGCGCCCACGTCGCGAACTGACCGTTGGCGAGCAGGTGCGCGAGGTTGGCGCGGGCGGGTGTGCCCGCCAGCGTGAATGCGCCGCCGATGTACCAGCCGCCCGCGGCGTCCGGTGCCGCCGCCAGCACGCTGCCCGTGACGCGTTGCGCGATGGCCGACGGCAACCCTGCGAGGGTATCGAGCGTCACCGCACTTCCGGTGAACGGGCCGACATGCGTGAAGTTGCCGCCCATGTAGAGCCTGCCGTCCGCAATCGTTGTCGCATTGACCGACTGGTCCGTGATGTCGAAGCCGCGCTCGATCAGCTGCGCGCGCGAGCCATGGGGCGTCGCTGCCAGCAGGGTCAGCGTGAGGGCAGTGCGGAGCAACGCAGGGCGCATGGGCAGCGGAGCCTCGGCGGGGTGGCGGCTCGAGTCCCCGCGGGATCGCGAAGACGTGAGTCCCCGCAACATTACCCGGATTGGGCCCGCTGGGTTCCATGCATGCGGGCAGCGCCCCGTGCGGCGCGGGCAAACCGGGAGCGGCCTATTCGCCGACGACCACCCGGCGCGTGAAGCGTCCTGACGGCGTGTCGTAGCCGACGAAGTAGATCCCGGCGTGAACCCGAGCGCCCTGGCGCTGGAGGTCCCACACCACCTCGTGGGACCCTGCGGCGAACGAGCCGCTGGCGAGTGTCACCACGTGACGCCCGAGCACATCGTGGATCGCCACGCGCACATTGGCACGGCTCGCCAGCGCGAAGGACACGCGCATGGGGCCCGTGGCAGGATTCGGCGTGACAGGCCCCAGCGCCCAGCGGAGCGCGAGAGGCTCACCCACGGCGAGCGGGCTGTGAATAGTAAAGCCCGAGCCGAGCACGGCGCTGCCGCTGTTGCCGTTGGAGTCATGCGCCACCACGCGCACAAACGCCAGCCCTTCACCCGTTGCGGGTCCGGTCACGGTCCACGGGTAGCTGCCGGTGTTGGGAATGCCCGTGGCGATGGCCACGTAGGGACCGTCGAGCCCGCTGCGCGACACCTCGAGATCGACACTGGCGACGCTGCCCAATGAATCCCTGCCACTCCAATTGAGCGACATCGTACCGTCAATGATGACATCGGCCTGCGGTGCGATGCTGATGTTCTGGACGATGGGGTCGAGCAGGTCGCCGAGGAACAGCTTGCCCGCGCCCCACTCGTTGCCAGGGGAAGCACCGGTGAAGGCATCGCGCTTGGCGTGCGAGGTGAGGTAGCTCTTGACCTCGGTCGGCGTCAGGGCTCCCCGCTTCTGCAACAACAGCGCGACGGCACCCGCGACATGCGGAGCGCTCATGCTCGTGCCGCGCATCGCCGTGTGCTGCCCGGCATCGTCGCCATAGGTCGAGGCGACACCGCTGCCCGGGCAGGTGACGGGGATATCGAACGATGTCGCCGACAGGATCGCTTCGCCCGGCGCCACGAGGTCCGGTTTCTGGCGGCCATCGCGCGTGGGACCAGGGCTCGAGAAGGTCGACAGGTTGCCGTAAGGCGGCGGGCTGCTGAAGTTCGACAGCGTGCCGTTGCACGCGGTCCACGCCGTGCGCGTCACATACGAGCCCACGGTGATGACGTTGGGCGCATTGCCCGGCTCGGTGATCAACTCGCGTGTCGGCTGGTTGCCGGAGATGAAGTTCGCCGTAAGCCCGCTGCTCGCATAGAAGCGCCACAGGTCGACCAACCCATTTGCGGCGCCCAACTGGTCCGCGAAGAACGTGATCGTCCAGGTGCCGTTCATGCTGGTGTTCGCGGCGGTCCCATTGACCTCGATGTAGACGTTGCGCCGCCCGGTGGCGAGACTGTCCTGCGCGACATAGACGGTGCCGCTGGTGGTGGCCACGCCAGGATAGGCTGCGCTCTCGCTGCCGATCATCAACGGGCCGATCACGACGCCCGAGGGCGTGGTGAGCCGGACGCGCAGGCGCTCGGTGGCATCGTAGTAGCCGTCGATGGCGAACACGCGACTGGCCGCGGTCCCCGAGACGGACAGCGTGATGCTGCTGCCCGCGGCGATGGCGGCGGTCTCGGCGTGCTTCGCGGTACCGCGATCGTTGCCCGCCGACTTCACCACGATGCGCCCCGGACCCACCAGGCTCTCGAGGCCCTGCTCAAAGTCACTGCTGCCATCGTGCGGCCCGAACTGCGTCCCTATCGAGAGGTTGACCACGGCGCTCTGGCCGCGCGAAGCGGCGAGGTCGAACAGCCAGCGCACACCGTCGAGCACGGCGGTGGTGCTGAAGGCGCTCTTCACCAGCGCGAGATCGGCGGCGGGAGCCATGCCCACATGCGTGAACGCGGGAACGCCTCCGCCCGTCTGGCTGCCGTCGCCGGCCGCGATGCCCAGCACGTGCGTGCCGTGGCTCCCGGAGTCCGCTTCGGTGCAGGCGCCGGAGTTGATTTCGGCAGCATTCCACATGCGACCATAAGGGTATTCGGCGCTGCCGGTTCCGGCGGCCACTTGATCCCAGATCGAGACGAACCGAGTCGCCCCCGTCGAATCGCGGAAGTCGCCATGGCTAAAATCGACGCCTGTGTCGACCGAGCCCACGAGCACGCCGTGGCCGTTGAGCCCCGCGAATGCGGGACCGGGACCGCGCAGCAACAGCGCGCCGGTGGTCGGGACGCTGGACGACAATTCGGGTTCGACGGACGCGGCGAGCCGCACCGCCGTCACGCCGGCGACCGCGGCGACACGCTCGAGCGCATCAACTGGAATATAGGCCGTGCACAACCCCGGCAGCTGCGTGCGCACCGTGGCGCCCGCCGCTTCGAGAGCGGCGCGTGTGGCCGTGCCGCGGATGAACACGTCGAGCTCGCCCGCGTCATTCACGGGCAGCAGGGCGTTGCGTTCGGCAGAACGTGGCGCGTTCAGGCGCGCGGTGATTGCGGCGGCGCGGGTGCGCACATCGAGACGGGCGGCGCTGGCTTCGCGGGCGCTCCCGAGGCACAGGACCATCGTGGCAAACAGGCTGGCGAACCGCGCGAACGGTGGGAACGTCTGCTTCAAGGGACCTCGGTGGCGGAGCGGGGTGCGATGGCGGCAAGGGTTAAGTGGGGACAATTCCCCTGCCTAAGCCTTTCGCACGTTCCGGGCCTTGGAACCGGGCCCGGCGGCCCACGCGAGATTTCCACCCGGGCGGGTGGCCGAACGCGAAGCGGGCTGCTAACATCCGGCGATCATGTGGGCCACGCGACAAGGAAGTCCGCGACCAATCATGGCAGCCCTCGGCTGCCTGCTGGCGTTTGCCTTTGGGGCAAAGCCCGCAATGGCCACGCCCTATGACAACATTCCGGTGGGCGATCCCATCAACGACGAGCTGCGCATCCTCGATCTCTACGACTCGAGCTCGCTCCAGAACCGCATCCGCCTGCCCCATCTCGACACGCAACCGCTTCAGTCGATCGAGCTCCAGGGCATCGGCACAGCCCCCGCAACACTCGGCCGCGTGCGCGATATCTCGCTGGCACGCATCGAGCGCCAATTGGGCCGCGACCGCTCGCCCCTGTTCGGGCCTGACGCACGCTACGAATCGACGCCCCGGCTGTATGAGTCGAGCATCGAGCGCACCCGCTTCGAGGTGTCCGTCGGTCTCGAAGGCGTCGACCGCCTCACCGGCAACGAAACGAAGCTGATCTCGGGCTCGGGCTTCCAGGGCCGCATCGCGCTCGGGTTGGACCGGCTGCTGGCCTACTCCCATTACACGGTGGGCCAGTTCGACAACGCCCGCGCCTTCGCCGACCCCATCGTTCCCAACAATGACGTGATCGTCCTCACGGACGAGAACTTCATTTCGTACACCGAGGAGCAGGGCCAGTGGGGCATTCAATTCGGCCGCAACCGCTGGCACTGGGGACCCGGGCATGAAGGATCGCTGGTGCTGTCCCGCACCTCCCCCGCGCTGATGGGCATCGCCTTGCGCGCGCATCACCAGGCGCTGCGCGCCGACGGCATGGCCTTGAACGCCACACTGGCGCAGGCCTCGGGCGAACAGCTCGCGGCGCACCGCATCGAGTGGCAGTTCGCGGATGGCGTGCGCATGGGGATCACCGAGGCGGCGCGCTACAAGGCGACGACGTGGCAACCGCTCTACCTGATCGGCTTCATTCCCTACGTGCTGGTGCAGCGGCTCGAGGTGCAGGGGGAGCCCGATTCGAGCGCCGTGCTGCGTAACAACGTGGTCATGTCGTTCGATGCCTCATGGCGCGTCGCCGAGGGCACCAAGGTGTACGGCGAATTGTTGCTCGACGATGTTCATGCGCGCAGCGGCAAGTACCCGAACAAGTTCGCTTACCAATTCGGCTGGGAAGGCGCGGGACTGATCCACGGCCAGCGCGTGACCTGGGGCGGCGAATGGACGCGCGTCAGCCGCTTCGTCTACACCTCGTACTTTGGCCGCTCCTACACGGTCGAGGGCAAGTCGATCGGCTTCCCCACCGGCCCCGATGCGCGCCGCATCCGCCTGCGCGCCGGTTGGGACCCGGGCACCGACTGGACGCTGTTCGCCATCGCGACCCACAACGACAAGGGCGAGAATGACCTCGATGAGCCGTTCATTCCCGGCTCCGGCACGATCCAGTCGTCCCACTTCGAGGGCGTCGTCGAGACCACGCGCGATCTCGAGGCCGGCGTGCGCTTCTGGCCCGCCAGCGGCGTCTTCATCAGTGCGTCCGGCGGCTACCGCTGGGCGCGCGACGCGGGGCACATCGTCGGCAGCAAGCGAAACGAAGCGATCGGGACGGTGGAGATTCGTCTCAATCGCTGAGCGGTGTCCCGCGGGCTGCTCAGGCCACGGCGTGGGCGCGATGCCACTCGATCGTGCGTTCAAGCCCATCGCGGAACGACACGGTCGGCGTCCAGCCGAGTTCGGCTTTCGCGCGTGAGGCGTCCAGGTAGATGCGCTGGACCTCGCCGGCCCGCGCCGCTTCGAAAACCGGTTCGATCTTCGTGCCCAACACTTCGTTGATGGTGCGGACGATGTCGAGCACCGAGACACCCACGCCGTGGCCGATGTTCAGCATGTGGCCCGAACCGCGCTCGAGCGCCAGCAGGTTCGCGGTGACGATGTCGCCCACGAACACGTAGTCGCGTACCTGTTCACCGGTGCCGAAGATGCGCGGGCGCTCCCCGTGCAGCATCAGGCCGATGAAGATGGCGTTGACGCCCGCCTCACCGTGCGGGTTCTGGCGCGGCCCGTAGACATTGGGGTAGCGCAGCACCGTGTAATCGAGGCCGTGGAGCAGCTTCCACAAGTACAGGTAGTGTTCGACCGTGTGCTTGCTGATGCCGTAGGGCGCCTCGGGATTGACGGGATGGTCTTCGGTGGCCGGCAATTGGCGGCCCTCGCCGTACAACGCGCCGCCGGTCGAGGCGTAGATCACCTTGCGCACGCCGTGGCGCGAGCAACTCTGCAGCAGGCCGATCGATCCCAACACGTTGGTGTTGGCATCGTGGATCGGGTCGGTGACGGACTTGCGCACGTCGATCTGGGCCGCGTGGTGATCCACGATCTCGGGCTTGAACGCGGCGATGCAGCGCTCGACATCGGCGGGCTTCGCGAGATCGCCTTCGAACAACGTCGCGCGCGGATCGACGAACTCGCGCTTGCCACTGGACAGGTCGTCGAACACCCCGACCTCGTGCCCGCGTGCGAGCAATCCGTCCACCACGTTCGAGCCGATGAACCCGGCTCCCCCCGTCACCAGAATGCGCACGCGAACCTCCTCCCTGTGGACCGCAAGTGATTTCGCCGCAGCTTAGTGAATGACGCCGTGCCCCCGCAACAGCGCGGCAACAGCGCTCACGCGGCCTCGCGTGTCCGGCGCTCGTCCCCAC
>JAYSRO010000434.1:0-4567 GCA_043720995.1 Candidatus Eiseniibacteriota bacterium | reverse complement strand
CCGACGGGACCGTTGAGCAAGATCACGCAGCTGACCTTCGGCGCCATCGCCCCGGGCAACATCACCACGAACCTGATGACGGCGAACATCAGCGCGGGTTCGTGCAGCCACGCCGGTGACCTGCTGACGGACTTGAAGAGCGGCTACCTGCTCGGCGCCAATCCACGCCAGCAGTTCCTCGCGCAATTCTTCGGTGTGCTGGCGGGCGGGCTGATCGTGATCCCGGCGTTCTACACGTTGATTCCCGACGTCTCGGTGCTGGGCGGCGAGCAGTGGCCCGCCCCCGCGGCGCTGGTGTGGAAGGGCGTCGCGGAGTTGCTCGCCAAGGGTGTGGGCGCGTTGCCGCCTTCGGCGCGCATCGGGCTGGTCGTGGGCGCGCTGCTCGGTATCATCATCCCGCTGATCGAGATGCGCTTTCCCAAGCAGAAGAAGTTCATCCCCTCGGCGACGGGACTCGGGCTGGCCTTCACCATCAACGGCTACAACTCGATCATGATGTTCATCGGCGCGCTGCTCGCGCTGTGGTTCTCGAAGTGGCGGCCCAAGCTGCACGAGCAGTACACCGTGCCGGTGTCTTCGGGAATCATCGCGGGCGAGAGCCTGATGGGCGTGGCGATCGCCTTCCTGACCATCTACTACGCGCAGCATCCTTGACGCGAGCGCGATGACCACCTCCGCACCTCAAGCGCTTAAAGCCCGGCATGACCGCACGCTGGTCATCGTCTCGACGCACGGTTCCTTGCGCAACTGGGCCGAGAAGCGGCTGTACGAACCGCTGGTCGGCACGCACAACATCGAGCTGATCTTCTGGGACCGCACGAACATCATCGGGCCGCCCGGGTGGGCCGAGGCCGAGCGCTATTCGCTCGGCTGCCACGCCTACGAAGGCGGTCCCTGGGGCATGAAGGAGCTGTTCCGCTACTTCGGCTACATCATGCGCGAGCTGGACGCGATCCACGCGGCGAAGGGCCTCGATGTCGTGGTGGCGTGCGACACCGACGTGATGCCCGGCATCGTGTGGCACCGCATTCGGCGCGGGCTCAAGTACCGCATCTTCCGCGAGGAAGTCGACTACTACGCCGGCAGCCGCCATCGCGGCAAGAGCCTGAAGGCGCGTTTCATGCGCTGGGTGTTCGACTCGATCGAAGCGCTCCTCCACACGCAGGCCGACGTGATCTTCACGCTCAACCGCTACGCCGCCAAGCGCATCACCTCGTGGGGGATCCCGGCGAGCAAGGTGAAGGTGACGGGGCTGTGGAAGGCCGACGAGTTCTACGCCGAGGACCACGAGGCGTGGAAGGTGAAGCTGCGCGACGAGGGCGCCCTGACGCCCGCGCAGTTCGACCAGTTGAAGGGCAAGGTGGTGATCTCGTTCCTTGGGTTCTTCTACGAGTTCACTCACCTGCGCGAGTTGCTTGAGGCGGTGGAGCAGTTCCCCAACGACTTCGCGCTGATCCTGGCCGGCCGCGGCAAGGACCAACCGGTGGTCGAGGAGTTCGCGCGCCGCTGCCCGAACATCATGTTCCTCGGCTGGAAGCAGGAGACCGAGCTGCAGGCGCTCTACAAGATCACCGACATCGTCTACCAGCCGCTCGACCCGGAAGAGAACATCAACTGGCGTTACTTCGGTTCCACCAACAAGACCTTCGAAACACTCGCGGCGGGCTGCATGTTCATCGGCTCGGCGATCAATGAACGCATCGACCTGAACAACGAGGCCGACTACGCGATCATGATCGACTTCAAGCGCGACGTTCGCACCCAGATTGAAGAGGTGTTCCGGGCGATCGTCAAGGACCGCAGCGAGCTGACCCGCCGCCAGGCGAATTCGCGCAAGCTCTATGGCCGCTACAACTACCAAGAGCATGCGAAGCGCTGGCGGGCGATGGTGGACGGTACGGCGTAAGGGCCTCAGTGTTGACCGCGGACGCGTGAATCAATAGCTTGACGCGCGAATCGTGCTCAGGGAATCCCTGGGTGCTTCCCCAAAAAGTCCGAGGGCCAACATGCGTCGCGTGCTGATCACCGGGGTCACCGGGTTCGCCGGCAGCCACCTCGTGGACTACCTGCTGTCGCGCAACGATTGCGAGATCTACGGCATCCAGCGCTGGCGGAGCCGCACCGAGAACGTCGAGCACTTCCTCGACAAGATCACCATGCTCGAGTGCGAGCTGCGTGACGCCACCTCGACGCGCGACACGCTCGAAAAGGTGAAGCCCGACTGGATCTTCCACCTGGCGGCGCAGTCGTTCGTGCCGACGTCGTGGACCGCGCCGACCGAGGCGCTGACGACCAACGTGCTGGCGCAGCTCAACATCTTCGAGGCCGTGCGCCACATCGGGCTCAAGTGCCGCATCCAGCTCGCTTGCTCGAGCGAGGAGTACGGCATGGTGTTCCCGGACGAAGTGCCGATCCGCGAGACCAACCCGCTGCGCCCGCTGTCGCCGTATGCGGTCAGCAAGGTCGCGCAGGACATGCTCGGCTACCAGTACTGGATGTCGCACCAGGTCGACAGCGTGCGCACGCGCGGCTTCAACCACGAAGGGCCGCGCCGCGGGCCGGTGTTTGTGGCCTCCGATTTCGCCAAGCAGGTCGCCGACATCGAGAAGGGCCGCAAGCAGCCGGTGGTTAATGTCGGCAATCTCGAAGCGCTGCGCGACTTCACCGACGTGCGCGACATGGTGAAGGCCTACGTGCTGGCGCTCGAGAAGTGCGAGCCGGGCGAGGTCTACAACATCTGCAGCGGCAAGGCGTGGCGCATCAAGGACATGCTCGACCTGCTGCTGAGCATGTCGAAGGTGAAGATCGAAGTGCGCGAGGACCCGGCGCGGCTGCGTCCGAGCGACGTGCCGATCCTGCTCGGCGACTACTCGAAGTTCCATGCGGTCACCGGCTGGAAGCCGACGATTCCGTTCGAGCAGACGTTGGCGGACATGCTGGAGTACTGGCGCACTCACTGATGCGGGATTCCAGTGCAGTCGCGCCGCTCAAGCCTTCCCGGGTGAGTCATCCATGAGCGATCTGGCCGGCAAGACCGTTCTCGTCACCGGTGCGTCCGGGTTCGTCGGCTGCCACCTCGTGCGCGAGTTAGCCTTGGGCGGCGCGCGCGTCCACGGGCTCGGGATCGAGGCGCCGCGCGCGACGCTGCCGCTCGAGCAGTGGCACATGGCCGATATCGCGGATGCCGGTGCACTCGGGCTCGCGATCGCGGCCACCCTGCCTGACATGGTCGTACACTTGGCGGGGCAGGCCAGTGCCGGCAAGTCGTTTGAGTTCCCCGTCGAGACGTTTCGCGCCAATGCCCACGGGACCTGGCAGCTGATGCTGGCGGTCCGCGCCGCGGCCCCGAAAGCACGGGTGCTCGTGATTGGGACGGGCGAGATCTACGGCCCCCAGCCTGCGGGCAGCCGCGCCACTGAAGACACGCCGCTCAAGCCCGTGAGCCCCTACGCCTTGTCGAAGGCCGCCGCGGACTTGTATGCCCAAATGGCCGCCGCCGATGGACTGGACGTGGTGCGCACGCGTTCCTTTGCGCATGCCGGCGCGGGCCAGGACCCGCGCTTCGCGGTGCCGTCGTGGGCGCGGCAGATCGCGGCGATCGAACGCGGCGAGGCGCCGGCTCTGCTACAGGTCGGCAACCTCGACATCACCCGCGACCTGTGTGATGTGCGCGATGTCGCCCGCGCCTACATTGCGCTGTTGCTGCGCGGCGGTTCCGGCAAGGCCTACAACGTGTGCCGTGGCGAGGGAGTGACCCTGGCGCGGTTGCTCGAGCGCCTGCGCTCACTGGCGCGCGTACCGCTGGAGCTCGAGGTCGACGCCGCGCGCCTGCGGCCGGCCGATGTTCCCTACCTCGTGGGTGATCCCACGCGCATTCACGCCGACACGGGCTGGCGCGCGGAAATCCCCGTGGACTTAACGCTCGAGGCCGTGCTCGAGGACGCGCGGCACCCTGCCGGCGTAGCGTAAAAGGACCCAGCAGGAATTCACACGGATGCATTGACTTGGGTGCGTCCGGCTCCCTAGACTGTCTCGCTTTCTTTCATGCCTACACCACCGCGAACCGCATGTTCACGTTTCGTAAGGGGCCACTTTCATGCACAACATCACCGTCGTCGGGACCGGCTATGTCGGCCTCGTGTCGGGTGCGTGTCTCGCTGATTTCGGGAACCGTGTCACCTGTGTAGACACCGATCCCGCGAAGATCGAGCGACTCCGTCAGGGCGTCATCCCGTTCTTCGAACCCGGGCTCGAGGAGCTCGTCACGCGCAACGTGCAGGAAGGCAGGCTGCGCTTCGACGTCGACCTGATCCGCGCGTTGAAGGGTTCCAAGGTCGTCTTCATCACCGTCGGCACGCCGCCGCGCAAGGACGGCAGCGCCGACACCTCCGCGATCTATTCGGTCGCCAAGACTGTTGCGCGCAACATGGATGGCTACATGCTCGTCATCCAGAAGAGCACAGCACCCGTCGGCACCGCCCGCGACCTGGGTCGCGTGATCGCCAAGCACGCCAAGCGCAAGGCGGAGTTCGATGTCGCGTCGAACCCGGAATTCCTGCGCGAGGGC
>JAYSRO010000433.1:0-4573 GCA_043720995.1 Candidatus Eiseniibacteriota bacterium | reverse complement strand
TCACACCAATTCTTGTGATAGCCTGCCGAAATGACCCTTACAACTGGATCACGGCTAGGGCCGTACGAAGTTCTGGGCGCCATCGGCGCTGGTGGCATGGGCGAAGTCTACAAGGCTCGCGACACGCGGCTCGACCGCACCGTCGCCATCAAAGTGTTGCCCTCCCACCTCTCGGCAAACCCCGAACTCCGGGCGCGCTTCGAGCGCGAAGCGAAGGCGATCTCCAGCCTGTCGCATCCGAACATCTGCACCCTCCACGATGTCGGCATTCAAGACGGCCTCGACTACCTCGTCATGGAATTCCTCGAGGGCGAGAGCCTTGCTCAGCGCCTCACGCGCGGGCCGATCCCCATCGAGCAGGTCATCCGCATCGGCAGCGAAGTCGCGAGCGCGCTCGACGCCGCGCATCGTAGCGGGATCGTGCACCGCGACTTGAAGCCGGGCAACATCGTGCTCACCAAATCGGGTGCCAAGCTGCTCGACTTTGGCCTCGCCAAGACCGCCGTGTCCGCACCGACCGCGGGCTCGGCGCTCGACGCGCTCACTTCGATGCCCACGCAGGTCGAGGGCGCCGCACCACTCACGACCGAGGGGACGCTGCTCGGCACCTTCCAGTACATGGCGCCCGAGCAACTCGAGGGCAAGGAAGCCGACGCGCGCACTGACATCTTCGCGTTGGGTGCCGTGCTGTACGAGATGGTCACGAGCAAGCCCGCGTTCTCCGGCGGCAGCCGCGCCAGCCTGATCTCCTCGATCATGTCCGCGCAGCCGCAGTCCGTCACCGCCGTGCAGCCGCTGACGCCGCCGGCGTTCGAGCGGCTGATTCGCACTTGTCTCGCGAAGGACCCGAACGATCGCTGGCAGACCGCGCACGATGTCGCGTTACAGCTGCAGTGGATCGGCGAGGGCGGCTCGGCGGTGGGACTGCCCGCGCCCGTCTCGGCGCGACGCGCGCGGCGTGAGCACATCGCGTGGGCGCTCGCGGCGGTGGGACTCGCGGGCATGGCCGTGTTCGCGTGGCTCGGCTTCGGCCGCAGCACACCGGAGCCGCGGCCCATTCGCTTCACCATTCCAGTGCCGCATGGGATCTCAACCATTGACCTGCCGCGCATCTCCCCCGACGGCGCAATCATCGCCTTCAACGCCACCGACTCGAGCGGCAGGACGATGATCTGGTTGCGCCCGCTCAACTCGCTCGATGCGAACCCGCTGCCCGGCACCGATGGCGCCAAGCGCCCATTCTGGTCCCCGGACAGCAGGTACGTGGCGTTCATGTCGGGCGGCAAGCTCAAGAAGATTCCGGCCGCGGGCGGCCCCGCGGAAGTCATCTGCGATGCCCCGACGGGAGATTACGGCACCTGGGGGCGCAATGGGGACATCCTGTTTGATGGCGGCGGCACCGATCCGCTGCGCCGCGTCAGCGCCGCGGGGGGGCAGGCGACGCTTGCGATGCCTTCCGATACGAGCTCCCAGTCGGGCTGGCCGGCGTTCCTGCCTGACGGGAAGCACTACTTCTTCTCGAAGCTCACCTCCGGCAAGGCCGAGATCATGCTCGGCGAACTCGGCTCCACCAAGGCCAAGTCGCTCGGCGTCGGCGTTTCACGAATCGAATATTCCAATGACGGCTACCTGCTGTTCGTGCGGGACCGCACGCTGGTCGCCCAGCGCTTCAACCCTGGGGCGGGCAAGCTCGAGGGCGAGGCCTTCCCCGTCGCCGAATCACTGCCCATCTCGGGCAACGGCCAGGCGGATTTCTCGGTGTCACAGAACGGCACGCTGGTGCTGCGCGCCGCGGGCAGCGGCAATAGCCGCATGGTGTGGGTCGACAGGACGGGACGCGAGCTCGGACAAGTCGGTCCGATCGCCGACTACGGCGCCCCTGCACTGTCGCCCGATGGTAAGCTCATCGCGATTCGCCGAAAGGACCCGACCACTTCCGATCGCGACATTTGGATCATGGATCCCGCCCGCGGCACCTCGACGCGATTCACATTCGACCCGGCGGTCGACTCCAACCCTATCTGGTCCAAGGACGGCTCGCGCATCGTGTGGTACTCGACTCGCGGCGGTGAAGAGGCCCTGTGGCAAAAGTCGTCGAGCGGGCTCGGAGCGGAACAACGGCTCGTGGCGGCCCCCTCGGGGTGGGCCGGGGATTGGACGCACGATGGCAAATCGTTGCTGTTCGACAAGGACCAACCCAAGACATTCACGGATATCTTCACGGTCCCGCTGGCAGGCGATGGCAAGGCGGTGCCAGTGATCCAGACGCCGTTCGTGGAAGGACGCGTACGGTTGTCACCGGATGGCCAATGGCTCGCGTACGAGTCCAATGAATCGGGCAGGGCCGAAGTGTACGTCGTGTCGTTCGGCGGACCCGTTGGCAAGTGGCAGGTCTCCACCAACGGCGGGTCGCAGCCCGCTTGGTCACCCAGCGGCCGCGAGCTCTATTACGTTTCCAGTGACCAAGTACTGATGAGCGTGGACATCCCGGCGGGCGCGATGTTCAACGCGGGCGTACCGAGAACGCTGTTCCGAGTCAACGTCGACAACAACCTCCGCAACGCCTATTGCGTAGCGCCCGATGGGCGCTTCCTGTTCATGGTGCCCGACCAAGCATTGCTGACGCCGATCACCGCGATGGTGAATTGGCGCTCGGGCGTCGGACACAAGTAAGCACGCCAACTGTCTGCGCGGACAGTCGGCGTGACCGCGACTGGACAATGAGCATGCGCCGCCGGAGCACCGACGCTTAAGCAACCTCGAGCGGCGCACTCTCGATCAATCGGCGCCCCATCGCGCGGGCGCGATCGAGGACCTCGGGATGCTGCGCGACGCTGCCCGCGACATTGTCGGTGTGCGCGTAGGCGAGAGTCTCCTCCCACTTCGCCCCCACCCACTTGAGGAAGCCGCGCACCGTGCGCTCCGCGAGTTCGTATTGGTGCGCGGCGCTGTGCGCCGTCACGAACACGCCGCGGCGCGTGCGTCGCCACTTCGGGCGGAAGTCCTCCCCGCCGCCGGGCAGGGTCACGAGCGGCGTGATGCAATTGCTGCGGTCGATCACGAGCTTGAGCTGCGCGCTGACGGTGTCGAAGTAGATCGGCGAGGCGACCGCAATCGCATGCGCAGATTCCATCGCCGCGTAGACCGCATCCATGTCATCGTTGAAGATGCAGTAGCCCGGCGTCGCATCTGGTCCGCACGCGATGCACGGCCGCACCGTCATCTCGTGGCAGCGGAAGTGAATCGCGCGGCCGCCCGCACTCTCGGCGCCCTCGATCATCGCGGCGAGCATCACGTCGATGCTGCTGCCGCGCACCGGGCTGCCGTTGAGCACGACGAGCGAGCGCTGCCTCATCCCGCGCGCTCCGCCCACACCAATGTCGTCGCACCCAGGCGATTGAGCAGCGGCGTTTGCTCGGCAAGCCACTCGGCGCTCGCTGACGGCGCGAGCAATGCATCCGGGAGCGTCTTGAAGATCCACAGGAAGTGCTTCACGCCGAGCAACCGAAAGCCGGCGGCCTGAAGCCCGTTGCGTAGTTCATCAAGCGTCAGCGGATGATGGTAACGGTAGGGATGATAAGTGCCCGGATCATCCGTCGCCTCGGGGAAGCAAGCAGAGGGCAGACGGCTGCGCAGCGCGGGCCAGCGCATCACGAGATGCTTCGCCACTTCAACAGGTGACGCCGAGTTGGGCGTGGAGATCGCGAGGCGGCCACCCGGCTTGAGCACGCGCGCGATTTCGCCCAGCACGCGCCCCCGGTCGGGGCGGAACACATGCTCCATCATCTCGACCGAGAACGCGCGATCGAAGGTCGCGTCGGCGTAGGGCATCTGACGAGCATTCGTGCGCACGAGCCCGAGATCGATGGCGCTCGGCATGGCGCGCCGCGCCCAGCTCAACTGGTCGTGACCGAGATCGATGCCACTGACCTTGCAACCCAACGAACGCGCCCAGTTGGTGCCATACGCCCAGCCGCAGCCGAGATCGAGCACTCGCTGGCCCGAGTGCAGGTCGGCGTGCGTCAGCACTTCGCGGAACCGCCGCACCACCATGTGCCGCGTGACGCGCGAGCGCAGGTACCAGTACTCGACGAGGTAGGGCAGGTCGCCCTGCGGCTGAATCGAAAGTTGCGGCTCAGGTCCGAGTGAGGTCATCGCTTCGCCTTACCGTCAATCGCGCCCAGCGGACGCGACCGCGGACTCGGAGGGATCAGCGGCGCTTGGCCGCGCGCTTCGGGGTGAGCTTGGTGCCACGCTTGGGCGCCGGCTTGGCGGCGCGCTTCTTCGCGGGCTTCGCGGCGCTCTTCTTGGCAGGCTTCGCACTGCGCCTGGGCGCCGGCTTGGCCGCGCTCTTCCTCGCCGGTTTCACCGCTGCCTTCGCCTTCCGCGGCTTCGCAGCCGTCCTCCTCGCCGGCTTCGCCGCAACCTGCGTGCGCTCAGGCCGCCCGCCCAGCAAGTGCGCGGCACGATGCGCCGCGTCGGCCATCGAGGTCACCTCCGCCGAAGGCATGCGCCCGAAGGATTCCGGCAGCGGCGCCAGAGCATCGGCACCATGGCGTTCGCTGAACCACTC
>JAYSRO010000432.1:0-4574 GCA_043720995.1 Candidatus Eiseniibacteriota bacterium | reverse complement strand
GCGTGGACATGATCGGCAGCAGGCAGAACAACACCTGCCAATCGCCGCGCACCCAACGATGCTGGCGGCGCGCGTGCGTCAATACGCTGCTGGGGAAGTCGTCCACCAGTTCGACATCCGAGACGAGCGCGCAGCGCGCGTACAGGCCCTCGAACAGATCGTGGGAGAGCAGAGCGTTCTCGGGCACGCGGCCCGCCAGCGCCGCCGTGAAGGTGTCGACATCGTACAAGCCCTTGCCCGTGAAGCTGCCCTCGCCGAACAGGTCCTGATAGGTATCGGAGACTGCCGTGGAGTAGGGGTCCACGCCCGTGTGCCCGGAGTAGGCTCGCGCGAAACGCGAGCCCGCCGCGCTGGCCATGGTGATGCTGATGCGCGGTTGCAGGATGCCGTAGCCCTCGACCACCCGCCCCACGCGAGCATCGAATCGCGGGCGGTTCAGCGGGTGCTCGATCACGCCGATCAGCTGTCGCGCGGCATCGCGCGGCAGGCGCGTGTCACTATCAAGTGTGAGGCAGTAGCGCACGCTGGCCAGCGGCGCCGGATCACCCACGCGCAACGAAAAACTGGTATCGGTCGCGCCCCGCAGCAGCCGGTTGAACTCCTCGAGTTTGCCGCGCTTGCGCTCCCAGCCCATCCACACGCCCTCGCTGGCGTTCCATTGCCGCCGGCGATGGAACAGGAAGAAGCGGTCCGCGGTGCCTGGCGCGTAACGCGCGTTCAGCGCTTCGATGCCGGCGACCGCTGTGGACAGCACGGCATCCTCACCCGGGAGCTGTTCGGAATCCGCGTCGGGGAAGTCCGTGAGCAGGGCAAAGTGGATATGCGGGTCGCGATTTCCGAGCGCATGCACCTCGAGATGCTCGACCAGCGCCTGTGCGCCCTCGATCGATGAGATGAGCGTGGGCACGACCACCATGGTGCGGGCCGCTTCGGGCACACCCGCGCGCAGATCGAGCCGCGGAAGCGCCTTGGGCGGGATGAGTCGATGCACGACGCGCTGCAGGATCGATACCGCCAGCTCGCTGGCCGGTATCAGCGTCAGCGCTGCCACACACCCACACACCCACTCGGGCGCGGAAGCTGCGCGCGCCACCAGGGCGGCGCCCGCCACGGCGAGCGATGTGAGCAATGTGAGCGAGCCGAGGTAGACCGGCGTGGCATGACGGAACAGCTGGCGCTCAAGTCGCTGACGAAGGGGCGGGTGGTGCGCCACATCGATCTCGAGTTCGCGCCGGCCTGCGCCGATCAAGTGGTAGCCCACATGCGCGGTGCGAGGATCGGCGCCCGGCGATTCCGCCATCTGCCGAGCGCTCTCGACCGCGCGAAGCGCGACGCGGACCTGCGCCTCGCCGCTGGGTTCGGCGAGTTCCTCAACCGCATGGCGATAGCGGTCGCGGCTGGCGAAATCCATGTGCGCATACAATCCATGCGGGTCGCGCTGCAGGATATGCTCGATCAGACTGACCCCTTCGACATACTCGTTCCAGTCGATACTGGAGCACAGCCGCAGGCTGGTGATGGAGTTGCCCATCGACAGATGGTTCATGGCGCGCCGCTGGTGCTCTGCGCGCACCGCGTCCTCTACGGTTGCTCCCGAGGCGTCGAGCCGGTCCTCGAGTTGCTTGCGGAACTCCGCTGCGCCTGCGCCGTACTCGCGCATGCGTTGCAGCAGTTGGTCCACGAAAGCCACATGCAAGACCGTGGGCAGCGTCGGCGGACGGCCATGGGGTCGTGACATTTCGAAGTCGGCGAAGCAACGGTCCGCCTCGCGCCGGCCCACACGGCTTTCCAGCAGTTCTTCCGACAGGCGGCGCAGGTGTTCGATCAGGGCCAGCTTGAGCATGCTGGGCCACGCCCACAGCTCACCGATGGTGAGCGGCGCCACGGTCTGGTACGCGTTGATGAATCGACTGAGCCGTTGCGTATCCAGGCGGGCGTCACTGTAGCGCAGCAGCTCGACCGCCATGGCGTAGACGCGCGCCGTGCCCACGCGGCCGCGCACCGCGAGTTTGGGCAACTCGAGGTAGTAACGCGTGGGCAGGTAGTGGCGGATCTCGCGCAGCTCGCCCTCGACCAGATGGAAGTTGTCGAGTAACCATTCGGCGGCCGGCGTGATGGCATTGCCGTCGCGCACATCGCGCGCGAGCGCGCGGTAGGCCAGGCGCAGCGTGCGCGCGTCGTCGGACAGCCGACGCAAAATGCGCGGAGGGCCGCGGCGCGGGTCGCGTGCAAGGGTGAACTCGGCGGCCAGGGCGCGGGCGCGTTCCTCGAGGCGTTCAACGCCGAGGAGTTCGCCGTGCAGCGGGCTCGTGTCGAGCCCAATCGGTCGAGGCTCAGCTCCGCCCCGAAGGTTGGTCGACTTGTTCGGCGGAGCGCTCAGGGCGGTGGTCAACGGGATGACCGGCCTTCCGGTACGGGCCACGGGGAGATCCGGGACAGCGATGCGCAGGGACTTGCACACTAACAGAAGTTGGCGGCGATGCGAGACGCCTGCCACTGCTCGCCTCATTCATGAGGCGATGCGCGCAACTGCTATGTGTGGGAGTCGGTTGCGGAGGACGGTGCCGGCGGTTTCCAACCCACGGGCCAAGTGAGTGTGAGGAACATGCAGACATCCCCGAACAGGAAACCGGTGCGCGCGTGTGGGTCGAGAATCTCCACCCCGATTCCAAGGCGCGTGGGAAGAGGGACCACTCGTTGGGCGCGCATCGCAAGCCAGACCAAGGCTTCCACGGCGCGCAACTGGGTGCACAGCCGCCAAGTGCGCCAGCGGTCGCCCATCACCGCAGCCGCACCGATGCCGAACCCCGAGGCCGCCATGCCCAGCCCGGCGATCAGGGGGCCGGAATCCGCGTCGGCGGATCCCGTCGTGCCGCGCGGCCATTCGCGGAATCCCGCCATAACGCCCGTCTCCTGCCAATACGCTCGCGTGTAGCGGCGATAGAGCACTGCAGCGGCGATGGGGTCGATCAGGTGCAGCATGCCCGTGCGCAATGAGAGATCGCATCCCCGTGGCGGTTCGGAAGCGTTGCGCCGTGTGAGATCCAGCTTGCTCCAAGGCAAGCCAGTGACAGGATCGGACCCTGCCGCTTCGATCCAACAAAGATGGCGGCGGATTGCCGCGCTCGAGCGCGCCTGCCCGTCGATGCGATCCGAGTTCGCGAGCGCCACCAACGGGGGGATCGTGTCGAACGGCCAGACGATTCCGGGAAAGGAATCAAGTGGCAACCCCTTGCGTGATTCGAGTTCGTCGAGCAGCACCGCAGCCATGTGGCGGCGCTCCACATCGAAACAGGGATCCCCAGTCACTTCACGGTGCACCGCGAACCCGAGCATGAGCCAGCCGAGGTAGACTGCCTGGTTCACTCCCGGGCGCAACGACATGATGTCGCCCAGCCGACCGATGACGGATTGCCGTGCTGGGCCCAATAGTGCGCATGTGGCCGCATGAGCTCTCTTGGGATCGAGACGGCCTGAACGCGCGAGCGTGAGTAAGCCGATTGCCGGGAAGACGAATGGGAACAGATCGCCTTCTGGAAAGTGCGAGCACTCAGCGGCGACGCGCGCGGCATAGGCCGGAATGTCCTCTGCCCGTGCGAGGAAGGCAGCGGCGAGGTGCGAACGCGTGGAGGGCGCGGGAGCCATCATCGTAGCCTACCACGAAAACGCCACCCTGATTCCCACTCGCGCGAACAGCCCGCTGTGATCGATCGAGTAGTTCTCCCCGGAGGCCGTGTAGACGGGTTCGTTGTTCACGGTCGCATCGGACGACTTCGCGTGGCGGAATCCGGCGCTGCCGGTCAACACGAACTGCGGCGCGCCCCAGAACTCGCCGCCCAGACAGCCTTCGAACGCAAAGCCCGAGCCCTCCAAGTCCGCGGACATCGCACCCGAGCCCGAAACGGAAAGATTCACATGGCCCACCGTTGAAACGCGTCCGACCGAGGCCTCGACGTAGCCGCGCGCCTGGCCGGTTACGCGAGCCGGCGACGCGGCTGGTGGCGACGTCGCGGCGTGGTGCTCGCGGGGGCGGGGCAGGAGCAGGCTCGCGATGACGCGGAGCGCGAGCCAGAGCCGTGGCCGGCGCTCAAGGCGCGGCGTCGACGCTGGGCGGAGCTGCTGCGGCTCGTGTTCGAAGTCGACGTGACCGCGTGTCCGAGATGCGGCGGCGAGATGCGGATCCTGGCATTCGTGACCGAGCACGCGGTGGTCACACGCATCCTCACGCACCTCGAGCGGCGCGGGATCGACGCGCGCGCGGGACCGTGGGCGGCGGCGGGGTAGAGGCGGGCCGTCACGGGATGCGCGGCGATCGAGTGGTGCGGGCGAACTTGCCGACCGCCGGTGGGAGGGGTGTGCGCGGCGAGGCCGCAGCGCTGTCGTGCGATGGCGTCCGCGGCGCCGGGCGGGAGGTTTCGGGGGGGTGCTCGGTGCGTGGGCGGGTGTTCTGGAGGCGTCGGCGGTGATGGGGCGGGTGCGAGCGGGGGAGAAAGCTGTTGCCGGGCGGCCGGGAGGGGCCTTCGCTCGCGGGGACGCGAAAGGAAATTCCTATCCTTGGTCGGCCGATTCGATCA